>JAFUEE010000127.1 GCA_017464085.1 Pseudomonadota bacterium | reverse complement strand
TCAGCTCAGTCTTGTCGACGTAGATTGCATTTAATTCACGAATTTTTTCAAAAGTCTGAATCCCGATTGGGAAATAGCGTTCCTGCATGATGTTTCCCTCCGCTGTCGGTTGGATCAAGGGGCAAGCCCCTTGCTTTCATTGCCACCATAACTCGCCTAATCACATAAAGCGAGTGGGTATTTTTGAAAAGCGAGCCGTATCGACCGCAGGGAGATAGGGGCGCATAGCCGCGTATCGCCGGCAGGCGATAGCGGCGAAATGGCCGGCGTATCTGCCGCAAAGTGGCGGCAGATAGCCGGCGTTCAAAAGAATCATCTGCCGGGCAGGCCGCGGATCAGTTCCTTGAGGAAGTCTTTGGCGATTTCGGTTTTGGTCTCCTGGTGTGCTGGGTGAAGCTCGCGTCGTTTGGCGCGTGTCGCGAAGCGTTCGCGGACTTCGTAAGCGAAGTGCTCAATGATGACGGGATCGACGGGATCGCCGTTGAGATGGAGCGTTTCGGAGTGGATGCCGAGTTCTTCTGAGACGTGGAAATACTGCGCTTCGGCGACTTTGCTGGGCATGCATTCGTGGGGACCGAGTGCGAGCACTGCATCGATTTCGTTGCGGTTCCATTCGACGATGCCGCCGCCGAGCGTGAGTCCGGCTTCGCCTTCGAGCTGATAGCGGACATAATCTTCGGCAACCTCGAGGAGATCTTTCGCGCGGTTGAGCTTTGACCAGCCCATGCGTTTGGCTGCCGTGCCGTAGAGCGTTTCGAGGATGTAGAGCTGCATCTTGGCTGTGAACCACGAATTCCAGGTCTGCGGGATGCCGACCTGCGTGTTGATGTATTCTTGGTAATCGAGCCATTCATAGAACGGTGCGAGTTTGACGCGAATGCCGCGGGCCTGGAGCTGGTCGATGACAAAGTCGTTCGCGAATGGATCGCATCGGACATAATTTTCGCCCGTGACGAGGACAGTGGGGAGTTCTTTGCGCTGACTGATGGCTTTGAACGCAGCGCCGGCATCGTCGAGGAACTTGCGCAGGCCATAGAAGCGTCCGAGCGCGATTTCGCGTGCGGCGCAGGCCAGTGAGCCGTCTTCTGAGGCGCGCGCTTCGAGATGTGCGTCGAGCTCGTCCGCAAGCTTGTTGTAGAGCGCATCGACAGAGCCGCGCACGAGCTCGTCGGGACGTGCGTCATAGCGCATCGAGAGCAGGAGGTCAGCCGCCACGATGCCGCAGAATGCGAGCGCGACGGTGCCGCCCGGAATGCCTTCGAAATAATTGTTGTCCGAAGGCGACCAGACGTTGACGCGGTCCGTGAGCCCGAGACGTTCGAGCGTGATCTTGTGCAGGTGGTTGTAATTGCCGAAGCGGCAGGGGCCGCGTCCGGTGGGCATCAGGAATGTGAATTTGCGATTTTTGTCGGGATCGTTCTGGACGCGCTCGAGGAGCAGGCCGAGCGTGAGCGTCATCGGCACGCATTCCTTGCCGGAGGTGTATTTGCGTCCGAGCGCGAGCGTTTCACGTGTCGGTATTTTCATCGCCTCTGCGTCAAAGCCCAGGCCGCGGAGCGCAGCCGCGAGCGTGCGAGAGCCGGGGCCGAGGCGCGGGATGATGATCGTCTCATGGTTGCGGCCGGCTTCTTCGAGGTTCGTGTTGCGGCGCTCGATGTCGATGAACTCATGCGGTGTGCCGATCGCTCCACCTTTCGCGATATGCTCGCGTACGCAGTGCAGGAACGCCTCGATGCGCGTACGCGTGCCGGCATCGCCCGAATGGCCGTCGGTCTCGATGATCGCATACGGCTTGCCTTCCATGATGTAGCCGTAAAAATGCAGCGAGAAGCTGTCGGGGCCGCAGGCGTAGTTCGAACACCAGACGCTGTAGACATTTTTCGTGCGGCGTACCTGGTGCGCGGAGCGCAGGTTGCGCATGCTGTAGCCCCAGAAGATCGTCTTGAAGAGCGGCACATCCGATTTCAAGCGGTAACAGTCGATCGGAATTGCGATCGCGCCCTGTTCGCGCAGTATTGCAGGCACATTGGAATTGAGCACCTTGTTGTGGATTGTATAGACGCGCCCGAGGACGACGACGGCAGGGATGTCATGTACTTCGCAGTATGCGAGCGCTTCGTCGCCATTTTTGAGCATCTGCTCGTCGAAAGCGGCCTGTGCGCGGAGGGATTTTTCAAACACGCGTTCAAAGATCTCGGCGGTCTCTGCCTCGGATTTTTCGAGGAGTTCCGCGACCATTTTGCGGCATGTTTTTCTGAACGTCTCGGAGTGTATGTCGCCGGGCTGGAAGTCGATGACTGGGGAAAAGAAGCGCGTCTGAGAGAGGAGATCGGATTTTTTTGAAGACTTGGTGTCCCAGTAGTTCATCTTCGGCGCGGCCTGGACGATCGGACAGAGCACCGAGCGGTCTTCGTCGGCCATGGCAGGCGTGCTCAGGAGCATCGGCTGGAACAGGATGTCTGGCTTTCGGTCGAGGAGTGCGGATGTGATGCCGTGGAAGAGCTGCATCGGCGCGCAGAACGGGATGTTTGCTTCTTCGATGCCGCGCTTGAGCACAGACTGGTCGGCTCTCCGGAAGATATCGAGGCGGAAGCCGAGTTCGGCCAGAATTGTCGCGAAGAATGGGAGCAGCCCTTTGAGCGTGAATTCTTCGCTCATGGCGATGAGCTTGCCATCTGGGTTAGCGGGCAGCTCTGCGATGAGCTTGTCGATATAGGCTTCGCGGGCGCGGAAGGGATCCGGGGCTAGATCTGGGAGCTTGATGCGTCCGGTGCCCTTGTCATAGAGCGAGCATCCGCCGCCCCAAGTGAAGCGGCTTTCCTGTCCTTCGAGACGTGTGAGTATGCGTTCGATGCGGCATTTGTTTCCCGCGCCGCCGCAGCCCTTGTTGGAGCCGCAGATGAAGTTGTCTTTTTTGATGATTTCCGCGCCCAAGAAGCGGGACATATCGAGCGCGGGCAGATCCTTTGCGCCCTGTACTTTGTACCTGCGCGCGAGGAGCGCGATGCCCTGCGCGCCGATGGTGCCAGGGTTAGGCGGCACGATGACTTCGCAGCCTGTGCGGCGAGCGACGGCTGCAGCAAGCGCGTCGCTTGAGAACGGCATGCCCTGGCAGAAGATGACCTGGCCTACTGTGCGGCTGCCTTTCACGCGGTTTAGATAATTCTGGATGATTGAATCATAGATGCCTGCAATGATTTCTTCCTGTTTTTCGCCTGTCGCGACGGCTTCGTCGATGATTTCGGCCATGAACACGGAGCAGTGCTGACCGAGCGAACAAGCGGATTCGGCGCTGAGCGCGATGCGTCCGAGGTCGCGCACGTCTTTCACGCCTTCGAAGCGTTTGCCCTGTTCCTCGATGAAAGAGCCCGTGCCGGCCGAGCATGCCTCGTTCATCGCCGCGTCGATCACGCGGCCGCCGTCGATGCGGATGTATTTGGCATCCTGTCCGCCGATTTCAAAGATCGTGTCAACGCGCGAATCGTAAGAGACCGCGCCTTCGGCATGCGCAGCGATTTCATTGAGGATATATACAGGCGCGCTCGTATAGCAGACGCTCAGCAGGGAACCGACGATTTCGCGTCCGGATCCTGTTGTGCCCACAGCGACGACGGGATTTTTTGCCCATTCGGAGGCCAGGAACTGGCGCGTCAGGTCTTGCGCGGCGCCGATCGGGTTGCCTTTGGTGTTCTCGTAGGCGTCCCACAGCATCGTGCCGTCTTCGGCATCGACTGCGACGACTTTGGAGCCTGTCGAGCCCATGTCATAGCCGAGAATCAGCCTCGCGTTCGGGCGGTCTGAAGCTTTTGGCGGCTCAGTCTTGGGGATGCGCCGGACATGCTTGAGTGATTCGGAGATGTTATGAATGTGCTCGATATGCTTTTCGACCTTGAGGGAGAATACATCTTCGAGCGAGGCAGGCTTAGCGAGATGTGAGGCGGCCAGGCGTGCGCATCCGATCGCGTCGATATAGAGGCCCAGGTCGTCGTCAAGCTCGACCTGTTCAAAGCCATGCTGTGCGCAGTAACGCGCGAAGTGGTTGCGGATGCGCGCGCTCTGCATGACGCCGCCGGTCAGCAGCATGCGGTGCGGGCAGAGCGCCGGCTTGATCAGCACCTGGACATTCTCGCAGACGGCATCATAAAGCCCGGCAACAATCCGCGCATGTGATGTGCCTGCGTTCGCGAGATGCGTCATGTCTGTCTTGAGGATGACCGGACAGCGGCCAGAAAGCGGTGCCGGATCTGAGACGTCTTCGCACAGCGCGCTCGCTTCCTCGACAGTCAGGCCGAAGCGCTCCACGAGCTGCATCAGGAAATTTCCAGTTCCCTGCGAACAGCGCGTATTCTCGCGATAAATCTCGTGGTCTGCATCGCGCATTTCGAGTACCGAAAATCCGTGCGAACCGATCGAGACAATCGTCACAGGCGCATCGTCCACGAGATATCGGAACCCCGCGCTCCGAGCCTGTTTTTCTGGGATCTGCATCAGCTTGAAGAGCCGTCCGAGCCTGCCGCATACCGCGATTGCATCGATCGTGTTGTAATCCATGTTCTCGAGCGCTTCGCGCAACGCCGAAGCGGGTGATTTGTGGTGCGACAGCCGCGTTTTCGACGCGATCTGCATCGTTCCGTTCTCTTCGTGCAGTTCAACGATTTTGAGCGTTTCCGCCCCCACATCGATCCCGACGTATCTCTTCATCCGTGTTTCCTTTATGTCTTCAATTGTGATTTTCCAAAAATAAAGGCGCGGCAGTCCGCACCATTCACTCTTAACATATACCACACTTCATTTATTTCTTCATTTTAATGATGTGGCGCGTCTATCGCGATGCGATACGCCGCGCGGTGACATGTGGCGCGTCTATCGCGATGCGATACGCCGCGCGGTGACATGAGGCGCGTCTATCGCGATGCGATACGCCGCGCGGTGACATGAGGCGCGTCTATCGCGATGCGATACGCCGCGCGGAGGCAACCATAGTTTTGGGGCGCATTTCAGTCGTGCGTTCAAAAAAAATAAAAAATCGACATCCAAAATGTCACAAAATTTTTTTGATGGCACCATTAGGGGTGAAAGCAGGGAGCTTTCCCCCACATAAAGGAGCAGATGATGACAAAGCACACCACTCGCAAGCAGACCTCCAACGCCCAGAGCCCTGATGATGCGCTCAAGGCATTCCTGTTCAGGCCGGAGATTATCGCGGACATGGTCAATGCACATGTATATGACGGCTTGCAGGTCGTGCAGCCCGAGCAGGTCAAGCCGGCTGTTCTGCCTAAGCACGTGAGCGACAGGCATTTCGGGGTGATCACCAGACGCCCCAATCTCAGCAAGCATATAAAGTGCTATCACGACGGCAACGGCCATTATATTCTGCTGGGCGTGAAGAACCAGATGCTCGTCTTCCAGGTCCTGAGAGATTTGGCAGAGGAATGAGTGAGATTATGTGCGGACTGAATGGTCCGCACATTCGGTTTTGGGAATTAAACGGCAAGGTTATATACAAAGATGAACTGGCGTGCGGCAGTCGCGGTTTTGCCGGTATCTTTGTTGTCGTAGTCAAATTTTACAGTCATGTTGATATAGACTTTTCCGTTGCTTACGCGAATGCCCTCAGGTTCATAGTAGCCGTTGCTATAATAGGAAATGCCGTCTTCTTTGAAATTGACCATGTTGTCGAGTTCCGAGCTCTTGAGATAGCCGCCGTTTTCAGTAGATGTCTGAAGATAATAGGTGGCGATTTCTTTTCCGCCATAAGTAAAGACTTTGAGCGTGATTTTGGATTTATAAGTATGTTTGCCATCGGGTTTTGCGAGTGCTTCTGGCAGTCCGGTGATGGCATAGAGCAGTCCGTTTTCGATTTCTACGCCCTGCACCGGGAAACCGGATGCAGAGAACTGATTGATCGGTTCGAGCTTGGATAGATCTTTGACCTTGATTTTAGGATGTTGGTTTTCTACGAATTTTTTAGAATCCCCCTCTGTTTCAGAAATCGGATAGGGGAGCGTGACGGTTGTATTCTGTTCAATTTTTTTGAAATTCTTAAAGTTGTAGATTTTGATATAGGTTTTGCCATCGTCGTTTTTTGCGCGGACCGCGATGCGGTTATTCTTTTGATCGAGCGCGGCTTCGAGGCCGAAGAAGCGCTTTGAGCTGCTGAGCGCGGGCAGGAAATAGTGTTCGGTAATCTCATTGGGATAGAATTTTTTTCCGGGCTGCCATTCCACACGGCAAAGCGTTTGTGAGTATGAATAGCCTTCTTTATAGATTGCGCCGTCATTGGATTTATCTGGTTTGAAACTGCCATAATTGCCAAGCCAGATATAGCTTTTGTTATCCGTGCGTTCAATTGTGAGATTCTGCCCGTGACCGGCTTTATATAAGGTCATCACGTTTCCGGCGAAAGAGCTGTCGTCTTGATTGACTGGAATGACGATGATGGCTTTGCGGTCATATTCGTATTTATTATGATTTATAAAGTTTCCTTTATCTGTAAGCTGCGTGAAAAAGAAATATTTGGAGTTATAATAATCGAAGCCCTGCGATACGCGGCCGGTCCGCTTGAGTTTGTAAGGCACTTTGTAGAGATGAGAATACTTGTTTGTCGTCGTGTTGAGCTTAGCGAGATTGCCTTTGAGTTTGTCCGGATTGAGGACATGAACTTTCATGGTCGCGGTGAGATCCTGATTTTTGATCGCAGCTGATGCTGTCACGGTTCCGGCAGAAACGCCTGAGATGACGGCATTCTTGCCGTCTTTTTTGATCGTCATGATGGCTTTGTCGGATGTGCTCAAAACGATGTCTTTGGCGCATGGTGCCTGGTCAATCGTATAAGTGGCTTTGTTTGTCTTGACATAGACCGGGACATTGACCGAGATGCGTGTTTTGAATTTGGGAAGCAGGACATCTTGTTCCTGGAAATGAAAGTAGATGCTGGACACGGTTTCGGAGCCGCACATGACCGGACATTCGCCATTTGCATTGCATGTCTTGGCACATTTGGCGGGGCACTGGCAGACGCCGTCTGTGTTGCAGCTCGTCGTGCATGTCTCCGGGCATGGGCAGATGCCATTGTCATCGCAGTTGTTTGGGCAAGCAGCGGGACAGATGACAGGGCATTTGAGGGCGCTGTCGCAGTTATCGGGGCATTCCGCTGGGCATTGGGGCGGGCATTTGCCTTGGTCATCACAATCGTCAGGGCATTCTGAAGGACAAAAGACAGGACAGATGCCGTTTTCATCGCATGAGTCAGGGCATTCAGTCGGACAGGTGACAGGGCATTTGCCTTGTGGATCGCAAGTTGTCGGGCAGTCATCAGGGCAGGGGCATCTGCCTTGGTCGTCGCACGAAGCCGGGCATGTTTCAGGACAGGGGCATCTGCCTTGGGCGTCGCACGAATCAGTGCATTCCTCAGGACATGGGGGCTTGTTGCACTGTCCTGCAGTGCAATCGTCCGGGCACTCTGCTGGGCAATCGATTTTACAGATCCATTCGTTCTCGACGCAGGTGCAGTGATTGCCTGGGTTTTCTTCATCTATGCAGTTTGGGGAATCGCAGACCCACTGATTTTCGAGGCAGGTGCAGTCGCCATCTGGTTTTTCTGTGTTTTCGCAGCCAGAGGGCTGACAGACCCACTGATTTCCGAGGCAGGTGCAGTCGCCATCTGGCTTTTCTGTATTTTCGCAGCCAGAGGGCTGACAGACCCATTCGAGGTCCTGACAGACGCATGATGCATCAGGTCTGGAGGATTCATCGCATGTACGCGAGCAGTACCAGATGCCGGCAATGCATGCACATGTGCCTTCGGGCATGTCATTGGGATTGCAGGTATTGGGTTCGTCGCCGCAGCCGCTCATAAGCGCGAGCTGCAACATCATGATATATGTGAGTGAAAGGCTGAGTTTTGGCTGTTTTGTCATGGAGATTCTGCTGCAAGAATACATGTCGGGAGATAGCGCAACAGGCTGAGATATAGTTGTTCTGGGTTAAAATTCCAAGTGTGTGTATTGGTGATGAGCAATTATTCAGGGTGATGATGGATTTGCAGAAGCTGAGGGGGCATGGGGAGGTGGATGAATTTTGCGCACGGTAGGAAGGTCATTTGTGCAGGAAATTCGCAGGTGGGATGGGGATAAAACATTTGGTGAGGGGCATGCTTAGTGAGGGAATCAGCTGCCGGGTTTTGCGGTGGCAAAACGGTAGCTGTTTTTAGCTTCGGAGATGAGCGTGTGTTCGGTGACGTGCTCGATGATTGCGGCTGCTGGCGGATGGCCGCTGGCATGCCTGGGGCGTGGGCGGATTTCCCAGTAGGTTCGCCTGAGATGTGGGTCATCGCATTCCGCATAGATGTGGAATTGGTCATCCGCCAAGCGCGTGACGGCCCAGCCGGAACTGCGGCTTGAGGTGGCTTCGAGGTAGCTCGGAAGGTCACGTTTGTGGAGATAAACGCCTGTTTGATGGTCTGTGATTAATCCGGAGCGCAGGTCGGCATCAGAAAAAAGGCGCCGGTATGCGCGGCGTGATCTTTCGCAGAGGTGCGGGAGGATGCGTTTGGCCTCTTCAAGTGTTTCGCAGGGATAGGCATGTTTGAGGGAGCGCACGCAGTAGTGATATCGGATGGCCATGAAGCGCCTCGAAAAGAGTCTTTGGGGCAGAGCGGTTGAGCGGTTGGATGAGCTCTGCCGTATAGCGAATAAAGGTCCATGCACGGCGGATGGACTTTTATTTTATTATATAATTCTAATATTTTAATCAAGTAACACTATTTGCTTTATGAAATATATTGTTGCAAGTGTATAACATGGTTTGATTTATTTATTCTAAATAAATCAAAATATATGTGTGTTAAAACAAGTGCAATTACATGTTAGAAAAACAGGCTTCTGAATGAAATGAGAGGGTTTACGGGCATTAATGGGGGATGGGGCTGTTTGAATTGAGCGAGATATGAACGGAGAGGAGAGTGTGCAAAAAAAATGCCCGGACGTATCGCGCAGCGATAGGCCGGGCGACAAGCCGTATCGCGCAGCGATAGGCTTGAAACGAAAGTATTTCAATGATCTAGAGCTGTTTTGGAGCGCAGGGGAAGTGTCAAAGTGTGGTCAGCTTTGAAACTGATAAATATTGCAATAAAATGTATAAAATTGGTAAGCATTATGTTTGAATAATATTTTTTTTATCCGTGACATTGTGCAGGTTAGGTGTATGATATGTAGGTCTGCGATTGGATTGCAGATGTGACTGCGTAAGGCATGGTGGTGTTGATATGAGCGCAGTTCAAAACTTTAGACACGAGGATGAGGTATGAAGAAGTTTTTGGTGATTGCGTCGGCTTTGCTGATGTTTGGTTGTGGCACGACAGGGAAAGAGGCTGCGAAGACGGCGGCAGATGTAAATGCTGCAGTGAAAGATGCAGCTGTCGAAGCGAATGCAGCGGCAAAAGACGCTAATGCAGCGGCGAAAGACGCGGCGGCGGATGCGAAAGCGGCAGATGCGGCGGTGAAAGACGCGGCGGCAGATGCGAATGCAGCGGCGAAAGCGGCAGAAAAGAGCCTTGATAAAGAAGTTGTCAAGTCTGTTGTGACTGCGCATGTCGCTGACATTCAGGCTTGCTATCTGGATGCGCTTTCGAAGAACAAAGACTTGGCCGGCAAGATCACAATGAGCTGGACGGTCAAGGATGGTGCTGTCAAATCGGCAGAAGTTGTACGTAATGCAACGACGATCAACGACACTGTGATGGAGACATGCATCATCACGAAATCGAACACGTGGCAGTTCCCGAATTCGGCGAATGAAGTTCGTATCGAATATCCGTTTGATTTCAGCTCCGAGAAGAAATAATCAAAGCGCTTGAAAGCCTCGCTTTAGCGAGGCTTTTTTATTATTTCTGCTTTAAGGATGGCTGGCGGAGGGAGGCGGCGTCGGTTTACTTTGCATAGACGCGGACGCAGTTTCTGCCGGCGCGTTTGGCCTCATAGAGGGCATCATCTGCGCGCTTGAAGAGCTGTTCGAAATCGTCGTGCGGATGAACGATGCCGACGCCTGCACTGACCGTAATCTGTCCAGGCTTGAAGTCCGCGAGAGATGTTTTTTCAACGATGGCGCGGAGTTTTTCGGCAGCGCAGAACGCATCATTTTCGGAAATGCCCCCGACGAGGAGCACGACGAATTCCTCGCCACCGTATCGCGCAACGAGATCTTCCTCGCGAGTGTTGGACTTGAGTAGCTGTGCGAACTGTCTGAGGACGCGATCGCCGCATTCGTGCCCGTAAGTATCATTGCAGTGCTTGAAGAGGTCGATGTCGAGGACGATCATCGCGAGCGGGCGTTCAAGGCGTTTGGAGCGGATAAATTCCTCGCGGAGATATTTTTCGTAATACCTGCGGTTGAATACGCCGGTGAGTCCGTCGACCTGAGCCATTTCTTTGAGGCGTCTGTAGAGGAGGGCGCGTTCGAGTGCGATAGAGGCGAGGTTTGCGACGCCACTGAGCCCCCTGAGTTCATCCGCGTGAATGATTCTCGAATTGAAGTAGTTGTCAGTCAGGATGATGCCGAAGACCTCCCCATTGAGGAATATCGGCGCGCAAGCGAAGTTTTTGAAGGCGACGGATTCCCCGCTTGCCCAGTCGTGGTAGACGGCCTCGACGCCGTTGATGAAGAGCGGCTGTCTTGTGGCGACGCAATGGGAGAGGATGTCCGTGAGCTCGAACTGCATGGCCTGAAGAGAGTCGAGCGGCTTGGTTTCGTTGAGTTTGACAGAGAGGCCGACGAGTTTTGTCGTGAGGTACTGGGGATCCCCGGCATTCATGCTGTATCTGTCGAAGAGCGTTTCGAGGTTGAGTCGTTCCGCTTTGATGCCTTCCCAGATGCGGTGAGCTTCCTCTCCATTTGCGGGACCAGCGCTGCGTGTGACGCGGAGCTCGTTTCTTCGGTCCCATGCGAGCATGAGGACGGCGCGGTTGAAGTTGAGGCCGTCGCCGTGCGTCAGACCGGAGAGAATGATGTAGAGGATCTGGTCGAGTTCGACGGTCTTGAGCATTGCGCGCGTGATCGTCAGCTGGAAGGTCAGCTCCTTGAGCAGTGCGGGTGTCTGCGTGCTTTGCGCGTGCCCTTCAAACAGCTGATTTTCATTTCTGTCCTGTATTTCGGCTGAATCATTTAACAATGACTTTCTCCCGTGTTCTAGGTCCTAGCGAGCCTGGGGACGAGACTAGAGTTTTTTATTAAAGAGCGCTTTAATTTTGTCAAGAAATGAAGTGGCGGCGGGTTGCGCCGGTTTTTTCTGTCTTTCCTCGAGAAGCATAAGCTGTCGTTTGGCAGTGAGGTTGTCCGGGTCGAGTTTGAGGGCCTGCTTGTACCATTTGGTGGCAGCTTCTGCATTGCCTTCGAGGTTTTCGATATCTCCGAGATAGGTTCTGAGATATGCGGCATTTGGAAGTTCATCGCACGCGCCCTCAAGTGTTTCACGGATTTCCTTGACGGCGATGGGGTTTCGCTTGTTGTTTTCATCGACGGTCATGTTCATGAACTGCGCGTAGAAGAGCCTGACTTTTGTCTCAAGCGAGCTGCCGTCAATTTTCCGCGCTTTTTCCAGTTTCTTTATGGCGACGGCGAACTCCCCGCGTTCCATGAGTATGCGCGCCTGTGAGAGCGCCTGTTCGGCCTGGAAGACTTCGGCGATATCGATGGCTTTGTCTGCGGGCGATTCCGGTTCGCCGTTGAGCGAGGCGATATAGGCTTCGCGTTTGGATTTTTTGCCGATGGCATCATACGCAAGCCTGAGCTGCCGGTTGACTTCGTCGATGGCTTTGCGGTCATCCGTAGCGGTGACGTGGTGGAAGTAGTCAGCGCCATATTTTTTCATCAGTCCAAAGTAGGCGCTTCGTATGGCGGCATCGTCGGCATCCTGCGTGACGCCGAGGAGTTCGAAATGATTTTTGCCGGCAATCTCGCTGTAGAATTTTTTGAGGGCTTCCAGTTTTTCGTTTGTGTCCATATTTCCTATCCGTGTCTGATGGAACAACAAATTTCAGTCTAGCACAGACCCTTCTGAAATGTGCACAATTTTTAGACTTTTTTAATTTTTTGCAGTCGTGGGGAAGTGTCCCCACGCGCGTCTATTGGCCATCGGCCAATACGCCGCTCCCCCCTCTGCTTGAAAATTATGGAAACCCCGTGGGATATGGTAGCCTGCTGGAGGCTCTGAGGGGCGTTTCCCGGGGCGGTTGCACATCACTTTAGAAGTCAGGCTATGGCGAATTCATTTGAAGGCACGACGCTCGCGCTTCAACATTATTATGATATTGGCGGGATCAGCAGAAAGTTTCCGCTCATGACGTTGTATCAGGCATCGGAACAGCCTTTTGGGCAGCGCGTGTCCGTCTGGATGTCGGCCAGCGCGCAGGACATGAGGCTGTCGAAAGAGACAGCGGACCGTCTGGACGAGGCGCTGCTGAAGAACCGTGCGATAGCGGAACCGCACGTGTTGCGCGTGCTCGACTATGGTTCCAGTGAGGGTCATTCTTTTGTCGTGACGGACTATTTGGAAGCGCCGTCGTTGCGCGCCTGGCTGGGGGCGCACGGCCCGCTCGCGCCGTGGCAGGCGCTTCGGCTGCTCGAACAGCTCACGAATGTTGTTATTTCTGCTCATCGTGCGGGCTTGAAAGACCTCTGTCTGACGAGCGAGAATGTCTTTGTGGTCGATGAAAAGCGGTTCGAGATCGCAACCGGACCGCTTGGAATCGGGCTTTTCAGGTCTGAGGTGCTTGCGCTCAAGGATATCATGATATCGAATTCGCTCGTTCGACATATCCCGCCCTGGGAATACCGGCGCCATGTGCGTCCGCGCGTCCAGTCGTTTCCAGAGCCAGATGTTTCATTAGGGAAGGCCGGGAAAACTAGAGAGAAGGCGGCTGGAAGCTCTGCGAAGGGCAAAGCTGCCGTGCAGTCTGGCGCGGATACGCCTGAGATGTCGGAGGATATTCAGGACGTGTCGCTGTCTGATGTGAGCATCGTGGATGATGTTCAGGATGTGTCGCTCTCTGATGTGAGCATTGCTGAGGCCGGCAAGCAGGAGGATGCGCATTCAGATGCGGGTGCCGCGGGCGATGAAACTGCTGAAGCGAAGCAGCCTGAAGTTAATCTTGATGTTGCTCCTGAGGGGGAGGCAAAGGGGCTGGGCGCATCGCCTGAAGAGGCTGTTTCGGCAATCCTGAAGGAGGAGGTGTATGCGGATAGCGAAGCGCGCGAAAATAAAGATTCTGAGCCTAAAGAAGATGTGTGTTCGGACATTTATGGGCTTGCGGCTTTGATTTATGAAGCGCTGTGCGGCCTTCATCCCTATTTTAATGAGGATAGTGATCTTGGGGATGCGGCGCTTGCGCTGATGCAGGCTAAGCCGGCATGGCTGGCGGCGCGTGTGGAGATACCAGAGGGATTGAGCGATGTGGTCATGGAGAAGCTGGCCCATCCGACACGGGATTCGGCCGAAAAATTCCTCTTTGATTTTGCTGCGCAGTGCACGGAAAGTGACCGTGAGATGGCAGCGCGTGCGGACAAGGTCTGGTTTGAGCCTGCGCCGACTGTTTCGCCAGGGCGAAAACGACGGGTGACTGTGCCGAAGATGCGTCATCCGCGTATCTTGTTGGCTGCGCTCGGCATCCTGATTTTGGCAGTATCGATATTTGTGACCTATCGTGTCGCGCAATACAGCGAGCCGGCGGATCTTTTTGCCATCCCAGAGCTCGTGCCTGCCGCTTCAGATGGCGTGGATGTGGTGATCGCATCGCGGACGGTGCCTCCGGATACGAGCGTGTATATGACATCTTTTGCGGACGGCAGCCTGATCAAGCTCGGCGGCCTGCCGCTGATTTACCGCAAGCAGGCTCAGGGGGCGAAACTCAGTTTTGTGATCGCCGATGAGCACGGGCACAGCGAGCAGCTACCGGTGACTGTGAAAGGGGAGAATGGTCTGATGATGGTGTATGTCGAGCCCAAATGGTGATTTTTGCTTTTTGCCAGTGGGGGAAACCCTTTCTTTTTGCCAAAAGAAAGGGTTTCCCCCACACCCCCTTCCTAAAGAAAGGAGGTGTTTTGGGTGCCAGGCGATTGTTTTGGGTGCCAGGCGATTGTTTTGGGTGCCAGGCGATT
>JAFUEE010000126.1 GCA_017464085.1 Pseudomonadota bacterium | reverse complement strand
GCCTACATTATCGAGTATACTGACAATTGGCAAAACACGGGGAGGGCATACATTGATGCAAGTTCTCTCCAAAATTATGTTAGGTGATGTTCGCCGAGACTGGATTTCTGGTTTTTGCGAACTTTTATGGACACTACCGTTCAAATTCATTCCACAAATCATCCATGAATAGCGGATTGATGACCTTTAATATATTCTCCTCGCTTGTGTAATGCGCGCCGATTTCTCGGCGCTGCTCGGGATCCATAATGCCTTGGAACATAGAGCCAAAAATTGCGGGCGAAATCTTGCTCCAGTCGAATTTGCAGCAATCAATCAACGTCTGGCGCATTTTTTCATTGAACTCGGGCATGTCCAGGCGTTCCCTAAACAATCCGCCATCCACATACCCAAACTGCAACAAATCCGCTGAAAGCAACGAGCGCTTGGAACGTTTTTCGGGAGACATGTCGAGAATCTCAAACAATTTACCAATTCTCTCCGAAAGATCTGCGCCATCCTGCTTGGAGTTCTCGTTGTAATTCAAAAACGCATCTTTCGGGAAAATGCCTGTATCTTCTGCGAACATACAGAACAGCAAGCGCACCAAGTAAACCTCAAGTTCGTGTCCCTCATAACCGTACTCTCTGAGTGCATCGTGAATTCTAGCCATTTTCATGGCTGCTTCAACGTTTACCTCAAACTGTTCGTCATAGATACGTTGTGTCTCATATCCGGCAATATTCGCAAAATGGCGGATGTATTTTCGGATATCCTTGAGTTGAAAAGAAACATGTTCCGCAGTCGTGCGGTGGTAAAGCTCAAATTTATTGAAATCGCAAACCAGCACGAGTTCGGGCATTTCGTCGGCAGGCAGATGGAACACATAGTCTTTGACTTGTTCAAACGCCTTGTCTAGGTCTTTGCCTTTGCTCTTCATCTCGACAATGAGCTTACGTGGCAAAAAGTAATCGATGTAACCATCATCGCCGATTTCTTTGGGACATTTGTGTTCGAACTCGCCATCATTATCCATGGGGTTTTCGATGCCGAACACAGACAGAAAATCACGGATGAAGTTTTGTGCCTGCTGACGCTCTGCACCTTTTTGTTTTTCCCAGGACTTTCTGAATGCTGCGGCTCTGTCTTCGATTTCATCCCAACTGAGTGTGGTCATGTTCTCTCCTCTGGTTGCTACATCCGCAGGCGAGACGCCTGCATCTACAAGGAGGCATCATACCATAAAATGAAGCCTGTGCGTATTTGCCGCAGGCAAATAGCACAGGCCGGCGCGGCGTATCGCGCAGCGATAGCCGCGTCCCATGCAAAACCGATCAGATGCCCCAGTCATCCGTAGGCGCGATATCGGGCACGACTTTGGGAAACAGCTGGTTCACGACATCGAGATATTCCGCTTCGGAACGCGCATAGAGATAGGCGAAGCGCAGCGTGTGTTCGGCGACCTTGCGCGCGTAATGGCGAGATTCGTCGAAAGAGAATTCGTCCACAATGAAATCGATGGTCTTGCCCTTGTCGCGAAGCGCCCACGGGCCGATGCGATGCGGGCCGCCGTTATAGCTGCCGGCTGTGAATGTCAGGTTGCCGCCCCATTTTTCGTGATGCAAATGCATATAATAAGCGGAATATACAAAACCTGTGCGCGGATCGAAGAAGGTTTCGGGATGATATTCGAGGCCGAGTTTTCCGGCGATATATCTGGCCGTTTTGGGGATCATCTGCAGCGCGCCGATCGCATCCGCAGAAGAGACCTGCCAGGTACGGAAACGAGATTCCTGAAGCATGATGCCGTAGATGAAGAAACGCGGGATATGATATTCCGACGCGAGCGACTCGACGAGCGGCGCAAAGGGCTGAGGATATGCCATGAGATGACGGTAATTGCTGCGCTCGGGCCAGACCTTGCTCAATGCGCGGATAGATCCGGAATTGTCTTCCCATGCCTGATGATAGGACTCGACGAGATGCGTCGCATAATGCCTGAACGCCTCGCGATCGGAAGACGGCAGACTCGCGACGAGCTGCTTTTCATTTTTATTATAAAGGGAACGCGCCGCCTCGATTTCGTCGTAACGCGCGAGCAGGACGATCTTGCGCCAGAGCGCGGAATCCGGCGTCCTGGCATGCTTCGGGCCAAATCCCCACACGTAGAACGTCTGATTGTTCAGAGGGTCTTTGTCCTTGCGGAACGTCCGCCTGAACGCCTCTTGAGCGCTTTCGCCAAACCAGTCTTCCGCGCGCTGGTAAGCGAGCATATCATACCAGGTCAGCGGAAATTCCTGATGTATTTCGTTGAGCCGCTTTCGCGCCGTATCCGCATTGCCAAGCTGATATTCGGCATACGCCTGCCAATAGAGCGCCTTTCCCCGGACGATTGGGTTCTGGTTGCGCTTGAGTTTTTCAAAAGCCTCGATGGCTTCGTTCCAGCGCGCATCGCGGATAAAGGTCTGCGCGTAAAAGCCCCAGACCGAGGTGTCGTTCGTCGCTTCCGCATATTCCTTGAGGAGCGGGCGAGCTTTTTCATTTTCGCGGAGATCAAAAAGATACCAGCCGCGAAGGTATAGCGAGCGGCTGTGATATTTTCCGCGCGGATAAAGGCGATCATAGTTTTCGAGCGCTTTGATCGCTTCGGGATAGTTGAGCTGCCTTGAGAGCGCCCGTGAGATGCCGAACACGGCTTCCTCGCGGTTAGGCCCGGTTTTCTTGGCCCATTTGCGATAGATATTTTCGCTCAGTTTCGGTTCTTCCGAGTTCGTCATCGAGACGCGCGCGAGCTCCCATTCCGCCTTATCTTTGAGAGAATCCGAAATATCTTCAGAGATGAGCGTCTTGAGCTCGCTGCGAGCATTGTCATAATCGAAATGCGAGATCAGCCGTTCGATCCGCGCATAGCGCTCTGAGGGCGAATATTTTTTCAAACGCTCGCCATTTTCAATGAGTTCGGGCCAAAGCGACATCTGTGTTGCCGGATAGCGCAAGATGAGCTGGTCGATTTTTTGCTGCGCGCGAGCGTTGTTTTTCTCGGCCAGGGCGATTTTCATCTGTGCATAGAGCAGGCTTGCAGTCTCAAAGGCATTCGCGCCGGAAATGACACCATTGATGAGCTTGTTCAAGCGCGCCAGAAGCTTGAGGTCTTGCTCTGACTGTTCGAAAAGGCCGGCATCGCCAAAGGCGCGCGCGAGCTTGAGCACGAGCGGCCTTGAAGTCTTGAGCGTTTTCGACTTTTCAAGTGCCGAAACGGCTTGTTCGAATGATTTGTCACCAATCATGCCTTGGATATGCCAGAACAAGAAGACATCTTCCAACGCCTCATCCGGAGGCGACATCGCCTCAAAAGGCTCGGCACACGGCGTTTCTTGCGCACACATTCCTGCGAGAATGCGCGCCTTTGCGGCGATGAATTTCATTGCCGGGGAAGGCTTTGCATTCTCTGCGAGATTGAGCGCTTCGCGATAGCGAGCGGCGCGCATCAGGTAGCGCACATGCGCCTCATCGGGATCTGTGATCAGTTTTTGACAGGGCAAATGCCCGATTGCGCTTTGCACGAAATTTTCAGTCAATTCAGGAAGATATGACCTAAAGTCGATGTTTTTTGTCGTTTCATCCTGGGGTTTGACAGCCTTCGTATTTTCCGCCTTGGGTGCAAGGGTTTGGGGCACATCCAGAGAGACCTGCTGCGCGACTTCCGGTGCTTCTGGCGCAGATTTTATCGTTTCTGAGACCGGATCATGACACGCACAGGCGCTCATCATCAACACCCACACCCCATGAATAGAACGCTTGAAATGCATATCGCCCCTCTTTGAGATCGCATCAGACAGCCAGACACGGCACAGATCCATGTCTATATTAATGGTATAGGAGCAAACCCAGTTTGAGGCAAAGTCAGCCGCTTTGTTTGAGGCAAAGCCAGCCGCTTTCCCAAAGTCAGGCAAAAAAAAATCATACAACATGACGCAATCCTGTTAAACTGCCAGCCCGTTCAATCCCCAAGGATTGGAGAACCCCAGATAACAAAGGAGATTTTGATTATGACATTGAGCGAACGCATCCTCGATATTTTCAAAGGCATGGCGCAGGTTCCTCGCCAGTCCAAGCATGAAGACAAGATTGCCACCTGGCTGGTCGCACGCGCCCAGAAGGACGGATTTGATGTCGAACGCGACAGCGCCAACAACGTGATCATCCGAGTCCCGGCGACGGCCGGCTATGAAAAAGCCCCGATTATTGTCCTTCAGGGCCACATGGACATGGTATGCGAGAAGACGCCGACCTCGAAGCACAACTTCGACACCGATCCGATCGAAGTGATCATCGAGGATGGCTGGATGCATGCGAACGAGACATCGCTCGGCGCAGACGACGGCCTGGGTGTCGCGACAGCGCTCGCGATGGCAGAAGATCCCGACGTTGAGCATCCTGCACTTGAAATCCTTGTCACAAGCGATGAAGAGACCGGCATGACGGGCGCGAATGCCCTCAAAGCCGAACAACTCAAAGGCCGCATCCTTCTCAATCTCGACAGCGAAGACGAAGGCATTTTCACCGTCGGATGTGCCGGCGGCCGTGAGACGCGCTCGACACTCAAGCTCACAAAAGCGCCGCTCGTCGCGGGTTCCCGCGCAATCCATGTCCATGTGACCGGTCTTCTTGGCGGCCACTCCGGTTGCGAGATTCACCTGGGCCGCGCCAGCGCGATCAAGCTCAGCACACGCATCCTCACCAATATTCTTGCGATTTCGGCAGATGCGCGCCTTGTGGACATCAAGGCCGGTTCCGCGCACAACGCAATTCCGCGCGATTCCAAGTTTACGGTTGCCGTGCCTGCGGCAGATACCGATAAAGTCCTCGCGATGATCAAAGACCTTGCGGCCATGTTCGCGTCAGAATATGCCAAGACCGATTCCGGCGTGACCGTGAGCGCTTCAGCCGAAGACATTGCTGGCAGTGCTTACGACAATGCATCGCTGCGCAAAGTCGCCGATCTGCTCTATTGCTTCCCTCACGGCATCGCCGCAATGAGCCAGGATATCGCCGGCCTTCCGGAAACCTCCGCAAACCTCGCGTCTGTCAAGATTGCGGATGACACGTTGCATATCCTGTCAAGCCAGCGTTCGAGCGTCGCATCCAAGCTCAACGCGATCACCTCGCGCATCGAAGCATGCCTGCGCCTCGCGGGCGGCGAAGCGATCTCTAATGAAGGCTATCCGAGCTGGCAGCCCGATATGGATTCCGATGTGCTCAAACGCTGCGTCGCGCTCTACACCAAGCGCTTCGGTCACGCCCCCAAAGTCGATATCATTCACGCAGGCCTTGAATGCGGCATCATCGGATCCAAGATTCCCGGCATGCAGATGGTCTCTTTCGGGCCGACGGTCGTCTCCCCGCATTCCCCGCAGGAACGCGCCGAGGTCGCAACCATCCAGATGGTCGCAGATTTCCTCGTCGATCTGCTCAAATCCTATAAATAATGTTTTATTCCTGTGTAGTCTGAAATGACCCTCATCCCTGCTCATTCGCCATACCTTATGGGAGTAGCAGGGATTTATGTCCTATTTATCCCTAAGAGAGATGTTGGCACAATTATTTCTAAAGATGCCATTCTATCGGTGATGAACGCATCACCAGTTTAGAAGCAGCATCAGAACCATGCAGATATGTGAGGGTATTATGAAACGCGCGTTTTTATTGAGTTTATTGGCAAGCGTCTGCCTGTGTGGATGTACAGACGAATCAGGTCAGGTCGCGAATGGCGGACGATGCATGTTTGATGACGATTGCCGAAGCGGCTTTTGCGATAACGATGTGTGCCGTGCACGAAGCGGCAACGGCGGTTCCATCGTGAACGGCAATGCATGCACCTCGAACGAACAGTGCGTGAGCAACAACTGCTATGAAGGAAAGGTATGCAGGGCGCCTAACTGGGGCGGCAGCGGCAACCTCCAGGTCGGCGACAGCTGCACATCCGCATCACAATGCGCGTCCAGGAGCTGCCAGAATGGCTTCTGCATCAGCTCCGGGACAAAAATCGTCAATGGACAGGCGTGCACGTCGAATGAGCAATGCGAGAGCAACAACTGCTATGAAGGAAAAGTCTGCAGGGCCCCCAACTGGGGCGGCAACAGCAAGCTCGATGTCGGCAGCGTATGCACAGACAACGACAGCTGCGTGAGCAACAACTGTGTTTCCGGCGTATGCAATCCCTCCGGCGTAAAAGACGCCAAAACAGCAAACGGCAAGGCGTGCACGCGCAATGACCAATGCGCATCCTCAAACTGTTATGAAGGAAAGATCTGCCGCACGCCCACCTGGGGCGGGACTACAAATAAAGCAGGAAACGGCCAGTCCTGCACGTCAGACGACCAGTGCGTGAGCAACAACTGTTATGAGGGCAAAGTTTGCAGGGCACCCAGCTGGGGCGGTTCACAAAACCTCGGACTCGGCGATGCATGCACGTCTAGCGACCAGTGTGCCAGCAATTACTGCTATCAGAATGCCTGCCAGAACAAGGGCGGCGGCACGGTCTCGTCTTCTGATGCGAATAAAAAATACTGCGACGCGATCATCAACGAATGCCATATCGAGCTATATCGCAATTACAACGGCTGTGTTGAGTCTATGGACCTGCTCCGCACTGTCGCGCCCAAATGCACAAAAGAATGGGATGACGCCTATAAATGCATAGCGGCTCAAGTATGCGACGATCTTGAATTATATGACAGACCTTTATCAGAACTTGATAAGTATAATACCCTTTCCGTATGGGTGCCTCAAAAATGCGTTTCACTCGCTGAAAAATACATTGAGTGCAGGTTTTGATATCACGGAATGACACAGGCGCCAGATGCCCATCGCGCTGGCGCCAATGTACAGATACAGCGTGACGATAATCTTTCTCAGCCGCACAATACAAGTGTCAGATGATTTCCCATCAGAGGAAAGATATCATTTCAGATCTGCCAATGGCATCAGGCATTTCCCGAGGGGGTAGCGGCGTATCCCGCGTCATGACGCGGGATAGACGCGCAGGGGGAGGCTTCCCCCTGCACAAAAAAGTCAGGCCTCAGAGCTGATCATCCCTTGGAGACCACGACAATCGTCCTCGGTTTCATCGTATAGGACCCCTCGGCGCTTCCCATGCCTTCTGCGGAAGCATTGTGCGTCACGCGCTTTCCGGCTGACGGATCGTTTCCGAATATGCCGTCATCAAAATAAACCTGGGTGTCGAGAAGGACTTTCCAGCTGCCCTCTTCCGGGAACATGAAAGTCTGCTCCTTCTCCGCTTCCATGTTGATCATGAGAAAGAGCGACGGCGTCGAGCCAGTCTGTCTATAGTACATGCCGATCGTCTTGGAAGACCAGTCCGGCTCTCCCTGAGGCCCGCGCCACACGAGATTTTCGTGCGCGTATGTCTTCGGTGCGACAGATGCGCGGAAATTCTTGCGGATCTGTATGACATTTTTCACGAAGTCGCGCATCCTGACAGCTTCGTCATCTTTCTGCCAGTCGTCCCAGCGCAGCCAGTTATACTCATTGTCGGACGATTTTCCATAAGGATTATTGTTGCCATAGAGCGTGCGCATCAGCTCATCGCCGCCATAAATCATCGGCGTGCCATTGCTGAGCAGTAGAAGCGTGAACAGGTTGCGCATCATCTGGCGTTTGAGGGCCTCATTCGACGCATCCTCACAGCGGCCATTTTCCTTTCTGTGCGGCTGCTCGTCCGTGTGCTTTTCCTCGCACCAGTTGCGCCCGGCGTTATCATCACTGCCACTCTTGAGATCGCAGGCATTGGGATCATTACAGCAGGCCGGATCGATCTTGCTGCATCCGTTGAGTTTCTGCGTGTAAGTGACGACATCGTAAAGCGTGAAGCCGTCATGCGCCGTAATATAATTGACAGAGTTATATGGAGCGCGCCCGTCATCCCCAAAAAGCGAGCTGGAACCGGTAAAGAGGTTTCCGAGATTCATCAATTGCTCCCATGCCGGAGGCACGGAATCTGTGCTGGCAAGCGTATAATCATCCCAGTTGACAAAGCGCTTGACCATATCGCGGAAACGGCCATTCCATTCGCTCCAGGCATAGCCAGGCTTGTTCTTGGCTTTTGTAAATCCCCCAAGTCCATAGCGCGAACCATCCCATGGCTCCGCCACGATGCGCGTGTTGTATTTCTGCAGCACGGGATCATCGATGATCTCCTGAATGACCGTCGTCGCAACCCCGCTGAACCACGCGCCCGTGTCGCTGTAGATATCGTCCTCCCTGACGCCGAGGATTGACGCGAGATCGACGCGGAAGCCATCGACATGCATCTCCTCGACCCAATAATGCATGCTGTCGAAGATCAGCCGCTTGAACGGCGCATAATTCGCGCGCGTCTGATTGCCGACGCCGGTCTGATTGAGATAACCCGCTCTCGGTTTTCCTGCAAAATCCTCAAGGATATAATACGCGCTGTTATCGAGACCGCGGAATGAATAGATCGCGGCCGTATCGGTATCAAATTCATATTCGGGATCGAGCAGATCGGAACCGGGCTTTTTCGTTTTCCGGATGCCGCCTTCACCTGTCTGGCCATAGACGACATCGATGATGAGCTCGATATCGTTCTGGTGAAGCTGATCAACCATCCATTTGAACTCATCAATCACATCTCCAGAAAGCCTGGAAGCGCTTGAATTATCCATGTCTGGCGCGAAATAGTTGATCGTGTTGTATCCCCAATAGGTATCGCTGTCCTGCTTTTCGGCGACTGGCATGAGTTCGAGCGCATTGATGCCCAGATCCTTCAGATAAGGCGCCATCTCCCCGATGCCCTTCCAGGTGCCGGGCGCTGTAACCGTCAGGCCGAGATCATTGAGCCTTATGGCATTTTTGCTAAATCCTTTTGGATGGACTTCGTAATACACGAGGTCGTTTGCAGCATGATTGGCAAACGCATCGCCTTTCTGGCGGTTCGCAATCCATGTGGTTTCATTGGCGCTCCAAGTATAGCGGCTTTCGGTGACGACAGATTTCGGCGCGGCGCCCCAGGTCGAACTGCTGCGCGAAGATCCCGTCCTCGCGTCTCCTTTTGAGCCGTCCATATCGCCGCTCAGACGCTTCGCATAGGGATCGATGAGAAGCTTGTTCGGATTGAACCTGTTGCCGTCATCATCACAGTCCGATAGGAAACCGAGGGACGATCCCGGAGTGAAATTCTCCTGATAGGGCCAGTTCGGGCCGAACGCGATATACCCGTAATGCAGCCCGGCACCGACGCCTTTGACGAAGGCCGTCCACACCCCGGAAGGCTGTTTTGTAAGCGGAAAGCGCATGGCTGGCATATCGGCAGAAGCAGACTCAAAAAGCAGCACTTCCATTCGAGTGGCATGTTCCGAATAGACCGCAAAGTTGACGCCGCCGTCCACAATCTCAGCGCCGAGATGTGACATGAGATCAGCGGACGCAAGCGAACGAGCGACAGGTTCTGTCGCGACATTATTCGAGCATCTGCCATCCTCGCATGCAAACGGGCATTCCTCAATCACATATACGCCCTGAGGGTTGCAAGACCTG
>JAFUEE010000125.1 GCA_017464085.1 Pseudomonadota bacterium | reverse complement strand
TGAAGTGGATCATTGCACTCGGTGGGGATGCGCAGCGATGAACCTCTGTACCCTGTGTTTGCTCATCATTCGCATCTTCGTGACACACGATGGCGAGTGTCTGCGCATCGAAACAAGAGACAACATCTATCCCTGCACCGAAGAAGTCAAGGTGGACACGGGCTGTTGGGATGAAAACGGCAAAACACAGCTATGCGGGGCAAGCTGGATACAGGTGGACAGATGAAACAGCTTGAACACACCGAGCAAGTCAATCTCATGCAATGGTGGGCGCTCGCCTGTCACGGCTTCGGCCTGCATGAGAATACTTTGTTTGCCATCCCGAACGGCGGCGCGCGAAACGCCATCACGGGCATGAATCTCAAACGCGAAGGCGTGCGAGCCGGAGTCCCTGACCTGTTTCTGGCATGGGCAAACAGGCAGTATGGCGGCCTGTTCATCGAGATGAAAAAGTCCAAAGGCGGCCGCGTCTCGGATGCACAAAAGCTCTATCTCGATCTGCTCGCCGAAAGCGGTTACAAGGTCGCCGTCTGCCACGGATGGTTAGAAGCCAAGGCGAGCATCGAGGCATATCTGAAATAAAAAAGCCTCCATCTCTGTTGAAAGTCTTGTCCAACATTGCCAACAGATCACAACGCTCTGCATATTCGTGCGCAATCGCCCTCTTAAAGCTCCAGCTATTCTCTGAATCGCGTATAATTTCTGTTATGTCGTCCGTTCGCAAGCGCCAACTCATTGCCGCGATAAGAAAGCCGAGCTGACGTTTTGTAATATCGAGTTTTATAATCATTTCTCACCCTCGCTTGTGAATAATGTTTTGATGGTCGTCGTTTTGCATGTTTGAAAAATCTCCAGTTTCATAACAATGGTAATCAGGATGGTTTTTTGTTATCCACTTCAAACCATAGCCAGACATGACAGATTTAAGTGTGATACAAGGGGATTCTACTCCATCAAAGAAATCATTTTTGGCACACAGCGGGTCACAATATACATCTCCAGTATATGGATTCACCACAATTGGTTCGCCAGAACTTATTTCTTTATTACATAGACTGCACTTCATTCCTCTCCTCCCTCTTGATACTCTTCTCGCGTCCCTATTCTCTTGACATCATCGTCATCGCCTTTCCACATCGTCTGCACACTCACGACCTTATTGGCGAGGGGCGCATCTTCGTTTACAGTGATGATGACTTCATCTTTTGACATGATTTTCTCTCCTAAAAACGTGGGTTGCTGAAAGTTGTCGTTGAGCCGTTCCAGAGCAATTTAATTGTGCCTGTGGCTCCGGCGCGCTGTTTTGCGATGATGATTTCTGCAATGTGGTCGTCTTTGGCCTTGTCGTAATAGCCTTTGCGATGGATGAACATGATGTTGTCGGCATCCTGTTCGATAGAGCCAGATTCACGCAAATCGGACATGAACGGCCTTTTGTCGGCACGCGTTTCGACACCGCGGTTGAGCTGCGCCAGACACAGCACGGGCACATTCAGTTCTTTTGCAAGCGCTTTGAGGCCGCGCGAGATATCGGCGACTTCCTGCTCGCGCGTGGCTGCGCGCTTGGAACCGCTTGTCATGAGCTGCAGGTAATCAATCGCGATGAACTGGATGTGTTTTTCGAGCTGCATGCGCCTGGCACGGTCGCGCAACGCGCTGATCGAGATGCCTGCGGTCTGGTCGATGACAATCGGCGTGTCCTTGTACGATTCGACGGCTCTGAACAGAGCTTCCCATTGGGCATGACTGAGCTTGCCGCTTCGAATCGCATGGCCACTGACTCCCGCCATGCCGCTGATCACGCGCATAGCGAGTTCTTTGGATGTCATTTCGAGCGAGAACATCGCGGCGGGAATGTGCTTTTTGATGGCAACATGCTGGAGGATGTTGAGCGCAAACGCGGTTTTGCCCATGCCGGGGCGTGCGGCAACGATGGAGAGCGAGCCGGGACGCAGGCCGGACAGATGTTCATCAAGTTCGCGGAAGCCTGTCTCGATGCCAGGATTGTTGCCTTCGGCCATATCCACGACATCTTTGAGCGCTTCGCGTGCGGTCTCGTCAAACATCTGCCAGGGCACATCTGTCGGCGTGCCGACAATGTCGTCAAGCTTGTCTTTGACTTGGAGGATGAATGCGCCACAGTCGCCGACAGCTTCCTGTGTCTTTGCGGCAATGTCGAGCGCATAAGTGTTGAGCTTGCGCCGCACAGCATCGTTGCGCACGATGTTCGCATGGACTTTGACCTGACATGCGGCAGGCAAATCATGCATAAGCCCAGCGAGATAGACGGTCGATCCGGCTTCTTCGAAGTACATGTTGCCGAGCAGCGAGACGGTGACTGTTGCCAAGTCAATCGGTTTGCCGGATGCATCCAGAGCCTGCATGGCCGTGAAGATGTCGCGGTGCACAGGCAGATAGAAATCTTCCGGATGGACGATGTCAGATGCAAGCGGCAGCACAGTGTTGTCGAGCAAGATTGCACCGAGGACAGCTTTTTCGGCTTCGGTTGCGTTCATCGTGACTCCAATAAATTAAGCAGGCGACCAAGCTTGGCGATGTTCTCTTTGGTGTTGTCCGACTGTTCGGAAACCGTTTCGGGGACTTCGCCATAGAAAAAGCCGTTTTCTTTGAGCCAAGCAGCCGAAGACCAGCCGCCTTCGACGGGACGCAGGACGCCTTCGTCAACGAGCAGCTGCCAGACGAGCTTGCCGTCGCCGCGCTGAACAGGCGCATCAAGCGCGTCTGTAATGGTGCGGCATGCGACCATACAGGACTTGTCATAATTCTGTCGTTTGACAAGCGTTTTGAGCTTGAGCATGAACGGGCATTCGAAGAATTTGGAGGACATGCACCACCACATGGCGTTGACCTTTCGTTGGTGTTAGAAGGTTGCGCGGCGTATCGCAGATAGCCGCGCGCGCAAGGCGTATCGGCCGCAAGGCCGATAGCCGCGTCAGAACACGGGCATCTCTTCGGGCTGGTATTCGTCGAAGACTGCGAGCTGTGCGTCTTCGGTTGCCATGCGTTCGACGATCCGCTTGATGTAGATGTTCATGAATTCTTTGCCGGAGCTGCCGGTCGTATATTTGACTTCGACCTCAACAGACAGGCCGACCGCCATCTGCAGCGCGAAACTGATGTCTTCGATGCTGGCGGGCTCGCGGACTTTGAGCGTCTTCATGTCGAGCTTGATGAAGCTGAGCGACTTGGCGTTGTTGATGAAGTCCGTCTTTTCGGTGCGCTCGTTGGCGTGCTCGCCATCGAGGACGAGCAGCGTGTATCGCAGGCAGGGCGGCAGGCTTTTTTCGGCGTTGGCGTCATCGAGCCGGACGGCAGTGATGCGGCATGTGTAGCGGCCGGCAGGCAGCTTGACATATTCGCTCGGCGATGCGGCTTTGACGGATTTCCATGCGTTGGTGAGTTCTTGACTAAACATTGGCAGTCTCCTTCTTTGTGGCCTTGGTGAGGGCCTGTTCAAATGCCTGATAGGCGAAAGGCAGTGTTTCGGGCAGACGGCCAGTGCGGTCGCCTGCTTCCCACAGCGATGATGTCTTGGTCTGGAGGACACGCGTTTCGACGCGCTCGCCTGAGCTTTTGAGCGATACGACATTCTGCGCGAAGCCGATGATATCGACCATCGGCATGAGGATTTCGCGGGCACACTTCTCGAACGTCGGCACCCATTTGGTCTGGCGGCCTGTCGGCGTGTCCAATTCGATGAGCTGGGCATGGCTGGTCAGGATCACGCCCATGTCGAGCGCGAAAATTTTCTGAAAGACGCGCTTGAGCTCGTTTTTGTAAACTGCATAGCCTTTGCCATAGCCCATGTCGCCAAGCGTCTGGACTTTGGCGTTGCCGCAGATTTCGAAGTTACAGAAGTCGCAGAGCTTGTCGATCGTGTCGATGACGAGGATCTTGAAGCTATGGCCGCCTTTGGCCAGAAGCGCCATCGTCTCGAGGAACTCGCGCCATGTGTTGACCTGGACGCTCGCAACTTCGAGATGGTTCAGACCGGGCTCGGTGGCCACGAACAGGGCATCCTGGGCGCGGCTGCAGAAAGTCGATTTGCCGATCTTTGGCGCGCCGTAAAGCAGCATCGACAGTTTGCTCATGGTGAATTGTGGCTTGGTCTTGGTTTTCGGCAGTTCAATCATCGTCAGTCTCCCAATCTAGTTCGTTTTCCCAATCGTCGTCTTCGTAAGTGTAGGGTTCGAATTCGTCCGCGCCTGTGTAGGGATTGTAAAAGAGCTCGGAAATATCGGGTTCAAGGTCATCGTCATACATGGTCAGCCTCTTCAGTCAGTTCTTCGTGGGCACGTCTGTGCTCGTAGATGCCTTCGCAGCAGGCGAGGTCGCCTTTGGCACGGCACAAATTGAGGTAGGGATATCCGCTGAATTTGGTGCAGTTGCCTGTGTTTTTGAAGATTGCCGGCTTATGCATCGCCTTGGCGATATGCCACAGTTCAGCCTGATGATCTCGAAGGTCGCCGGGTTCAAACCGCACGATCTCACGGCGAAAGTTGTCAGGCGAGATGTCAGCGAGGACGCGTTCGCGGAACTGCTCCGGAGTCTCGCGTTCCTGCTTTTGAGCTTTTGATGTGCCGGTCTTTGACTTGGCGATAAGCGCGGCTTTGCGGGCTTCAAACTCTTCATCTGTTTCTCCTTCCTTAAATCTGGTCTGCGGTTTGACCAGGATGTCGTAAATGGCGCCAGCGACAGGCTCGCGGATCACGCTCTCGATGGCGCTGGCATAGGTGGCAATCTGGCTGTCGATGAGGATGCGGTCGATATAGGCGCCGTCACATTTCGATGTCGTCTTGTGCTCGAGGATGAACAGCTCCCCTTTGTATCGGACAAGGCCGTCAACCTTGCCGCGCAGCCGCCAGACATGCGAACTGCGATTGGTCTCCGGGTTGCGGATCGGCGAGCTGAACTCGTATTCGACCTCGACAACTTCAAACTGTTCGGGGGACCATTGCTCGATGTATTTTTCGAGCAATGCCTTGGCGCGGATGATTTCGGGCTCGGGCATGTTCTGGCATTCGATGGCCAACAGGGCCGCGTCTTTGATGCCGTATTTGAACCACGATTCGAGGCCGAGGTGCACGGCGGAGCCGAAGTAAAGCGCATCTGACGACGTGACAGGCACGATTTCATCGACATAGCGGTATTGATACTTTTGGCGGCAGTCTTGGAAGCATTGCATCATGCTGTGCGTGAGCGTGTTCATCATTGTTCCCATCTCCTATATTTGGGCAGAATGTCTTCGCCGGCATCGAGCTGTTCGCGCAGGCGGTTGATGACTGAAATGTGATAGGTTTTGACGGCTCCCCAGTTCGTGTCCTCGATCGTGCGCGTATCGACGCCCATGGCAGCGGAGAGGCTTGTGAGGATTTTGCCGAGCTGGGCGAAAAAGCCATTGTTGCGCGTGTCGAAGTACTTGCGCAGCCAAGGGATGGCTTTGGCCTGTTTCCAATTGGTCGCGTCGCCGATCTGTTCGCGCAGGCGCTCGTTCTGTGCGGTGAGTCCACCGACGCGGCCGCACATCTCGGCATCGCGTCCTTCGACGAAGTGATATTTGGTGCGGATGGCTTCGTCGCGCTGGGCGATGGCGAGTTCCTTCTGCTCTACTTCGTTGGCGAGCGCGCGGAGCGCTTCGGCATACGATTTCGGGGCGAGCTGATAAGCGCCGGTCTTGCGGATGGACGGAATCACGTCGTGCGTGATCCAGCGTTTGAAGAGCTTGGCTTCGGGCTTGTTTGATCTCAAAACCAAACTATATAATCCGGGTTCGGATATAATTGATGTATCTTGCATTCCTTTTAAGGTATATATTTTAGATATACCCTTTTCATCATCATCAAGTGAACCACATGCTTGTGATACATTTATGATTCCCAAGCACTCGCACACATCTTTGGCAACGAACCACGGCTCGCCGTCGCGCTCGATGACGCGGACCTGACCGAACTGGTCGTTTTGGAACAGCTGGATGTCAGTCATGGCGAGCCTCCTCGAGCACGGTGAGTGTATCAAAATGTATGACAAGGCGGTACGACAGCGAAGACTCTTCGATGAGCTTGTGATAGTGAGCTAGCGCGGGCTTGTAGTAGTCGAACGCGCTGCTCGTGTACCATTTGCCGTTTTCGGCCAAGTACTGGACGATGTATTCAATTCTAACTTCTTTTTTCATAAAGCCTCCCAGATGAATGCGGCAATGCCGAGTATGAATGACAGGATGAACAGGATGAAATTGATATAAGGCCATGCCGGATGGATCATGCCGGTGTCGAATTCTGTTTTGATGCTCATACGATACCTCTGAGGTCTGCGCGGATGGGCGCGTGAAAGAAGATGCGTCCTTGTGTGGCGACGATGGCGAACGTGTGGCGCTTGCGGATCTGGACTTCGCGGACTTCGTCTTCGGCGCAGCCTTTGAGGAATGCGCGGATCGCGCGCCACTTGGTGCAGAGCTTCGGGACATACACGTCGATGAGCTCTTTCAGATTTCCCTGGCGGTCATAAATTTTATAAACCACAAGATACAGTTCGGGCGTCGAATGGATATAGAATGTCATGTCAACCTCCGGTCAGCGGATGAACATATCGGTGTTGACGCGATATTCGCACCAGGTCTGGCCGTCCATGTCGCGCAGGATGTCGGACAGCACGACATCGCCGTCCTGGACGGAAACGATGGCGCGCAGGTCTGTCATCATGAATGACATCGGCACAGGCAGTTCGGTCTGTTGGGTGAGCGTGGCATCCCGAGGCACGTCGAGCACATAGACGTAAACGTGGGTGTAATCGGGACTGGCGAGGGCGGCGTCTGCAAGGGCCTGTACCAGCGCGGCAAATGCCGGATAGGGCTGGCGCAGTGCCTGCAGTGCTGCCAGAACACAAGCGAGGCGTTCGGACATTTTTTCTCCTGTAGGCGAGTTGCGGTCATGAATCGTTTTCTAGGCGACGTCGTGACCACGAAAAAAAAGAAACCGGGGTGCTAGAAAAACAGCCTACAGCCTGCCACGTTACACTTCCCCTCTCGGGTATTGTATAGTAACGTCACCCCGGTCAATATCACGACATAAAGACCGGCTTGTATCCCCTCTATCACGCGGAGGGGAGAGCGCCGTAGGACTGGAGTTTTCTAGGCTCCGTTCACAGCTTGGGTAATAGCACGAGTTGGTGGTGGGTGCAAGTTTTTGTGTGGTGTTTACTTTTTGATGTTTTTTGGTTAAAAGTAAACGCGCGGTGTCGTGAGCCGCTATCACAGGGAGGGGGTTATGTTTGGCAAGAACCTGACGTATTATCGCCTTAAACGTGGCCTGACGAAGAAGGCCTTGGCAGATTTGTGCGGTCTATCGGCCGTTGCGATTTCCAATTACGAAACGGGCAAGCGCAAACCGGAAAGCATGGATATCATCCAGCGGATCGCGTCAGCTTTGGGTGTGACTGTATTAGACTTTTTGGCATCGTGGCATGAACTGGATATTAGACACGGGGAGTTCAGGAAACAAAGCGGATGTTCCTCGGCGATGCAGGAATTTGTGCGGAGCGCAGTCGAAGAGTATCTGGGCAGATTTTATGAGGTGATTGATATTCTCGGCGAGATGGTGCTTCCCGTGCCGCCAGAATGCCACATGCTCGCCATGTCCAGGGACATCGAGGAAAACGCATTGCGTTTGAGGAAGCATCTGAAGTTTTCCACACTCGGTCCTGTGGGCAAACTGATCGAGAGACTTGAGAACATAGGCATTCTTGTTTTCTGCATCGATGCGCCTGCGAAGTTTTCCGGTATGAATGGGATGGTCAATGGCCGTCCCTATATCGTGCTTAATCAGTCCATGATGCCAGGCGCGATGCGTTCAACGATTGCTCATGAGCTGGCGCATCTCATGTTTGACTGGACAGATTTCGAGGGGGATGCAGAAAAGGCCGCGACGGCGATCGGCGGAGCATTCCTGTTTCCAGCCGATGATTTGCGCCGTGAGCTGGGGTTCAAGCGGAACGGGATCACCAAGGACATGCTCCTGTCATGTGCAGAATATGGTGTGTCGTTCATGTTGCTTGGGAAAAGAGCCCACGCATGCGGCATTGTTTCGGATGCGAGCGCGAAAGCTTTTTTCATCAATGCCAATCGGTACGGCTGGCGAAAGACTGATCCTGCCGTCGTTACGGAGGAGAAGCCGACTCTGTTCGAGCAGCTTGTTTATCGCGCCATCAGCCAAGACGAGATCTCGATTCAGAAAGGCGCGGAGCTTTTGCAACGCACCATCGAGGAAGTCGAGGCGAAATGCCTGTTTGAGGTGCCTGCATGACTGAATAGCCCAGCGTATTCAGATGCACTCAGTTTGACATCAGCCTCCCCTACTCGGGAGGCTTTTTTTTGCCCTTCGCTGACCCTGAATGGCGGTTGTATCAAAGTGTGTCCTTTCAAAACTGCATACCAGTTTTTTGAAATTGGTATGCAGTTTTTTGGAATTGGTATGCAGTTTTTTGGAATTGGTATGCAGTTTTTTGGGAATTGGTATGCAGTTTTCTGGAAATTGGTATGCAGTTTTTTTGAAATTGGTATGCAGTTTTGACCCCGTATCATTATAATAAAAAATAAATATTAATACAGGAACAGATCAGGCTCGCTTCGCTCGCCTCTTTTGTTTGTTTCTTTTTGTATCCCCGTGATTTGAGTCTGAGCATGTCGGGATTGGCCTGAGCATGACTTCGGGCATCTCGTCCGGGAATGCCTCAAATTTGAGCCAGAATGGCGTCCAAGCGCGTTTGTGGCGTTCAGACGAGTATTTATTCATTTTTGCCTGTTGGACGCGAAACAGGGGCATTCTGAGCGAAATTTCAGATAAAGCGTTTTGAGGCTTGCTTTTTGCTTAAAAGATTGTATTTTTGTTCATGTAATTTGCGGCTCCACTCTGAGCCGCTTGAGCGCCGATGCACGAACCATCGATGCTCTTAGTCTCCTGGACGGTAGCGAGTGCGCCAACACTCGCTTTTTTTATTTCATGCGCTCCATCGCGAGCTGAAGCGCGGTCCGCATGTCGGCGACTGCGTTCTGAAAGTCGTTGAACGCCTTCGTGTTGTCTTTGAGCGCGTCCGTTGTCTGCGACAGCAGCCGGGCGACTTCGGCAGCATAAGCCTTGCCGTCATCCGCATGGCTCCGGATTGTGTCGCGCATCTCACGTTCGAGCGCATTCAGGCGCCTGAACAGATAGACAACGACAACGCACAAGACCGCGATGATGGCATAGAGCCCGTAAGTCGAAATGCTCTGGGCAAGCGGTGCGACTGTTTCCATGGTTACTCTCCTTGTGTGGCTAGAACGAGCGCGCGATGTCTGGCTTTGCACGTCTCGTAGGCTTTGATGGTGTGTGAGAGCATCCGGACGATATCAGCGTTCGTCCGAAGCTCGACGCGATCCGGATCCTCGCACGGTTCGAGAAGTGCTGTCGGTATCTGCGGCAGGTCAATCGGCGAACATGGCGCCGGAGTCGAACAGCATGCAGACATCATCAGGCACAGGCTCGCACATCCAGTCGCGTGTCTCAGGTGCTTGCTCCATCCGGGAAATCTCGGACATTCGGTCTTCGTGGGCTTTGTGTGCATCGGCTATCCCCTTTGTGTAATGCTGGATTGCGGCATCGAGCCGCTTTGTCGCAGCGTCTATCTCACTGGTCACGCGTGCCATCTCGGCTCGCAAGGCTTCCGTCTCCCCGTGCGCGCGCTCGAGCTCCGCGCTCTGGTGCCTGAACATAAGCCATGACGGGATAAGCGTGATTGCGGCTGTCAGAATGATTGTCAGAACGATTGTGATCTTTGTGCTCATTTTCGTCACCTCCGTCTGAATCATAGTTCATTTGTGCAAAAATTCATGTAAAATACATTCAGTGGAGGTGCTTTATGGCCGGTGTATGCAGAATTACAGTCGAGATATCGAGGCGCAGCTATAACATCATTCGACAGCGTGCATCCTCGACAGAGCACAAGACATCGCGCATTCTCGCGCGCTATCTGGGGACGTATTTCACATGTCTGGCCGAAGGCGAACAGACGCTGTTCAAGCAGTTCAATGCGCCGGAGGCCAGGCGGCTTGCGGAAATCCTGTGTCTGGCGCATGAGTCCGACTGCGTGCCATGGGACGAGTTCAGCACTTTTTCGGCCGCGCGTGTGGCTTCTGTCATCTTGGTGCATGCGCCAGCCGAAATCGTGCTTTCTGAGCGCGTGGCGCGTCTGAGTGCGTTCGAGATCCTCGCGCTGATGGAATATGCGCAGCTCGACGGGGACGCATTCGAGCGGCAGACGGCTCGCTTCAGGGGGTAGGTACTACGAGGAGGCCTCTGAAAACCTTGGACTTCGGCGCTCCCGACTTTTAAAAATTTCGGAGTACCGCTATTTTATTGGACTTGTCATGGCTGGAAAGTCGTCAAAACCGACGCTTGAAGAAATCGACTATCGCACGCGGCTTGCAAACTGTGAGGCGCTGGAAATCAAAGTGCGCCGCGATCAGTTCGAGCTCGACAACAAGCGCGGGGAGCTGTGCCGCATTGATACGGCGCTGACTGCGTTTGACGGCTTTCTGCGCGAGTTTGTCGGTTTTCTGGACAGCTTGCCGGATGCCATTCAGACGCTTATTCCGCAGGCAACGCCGACGCAATACAAGGATGTGCAAGAGCTGATTGGGACACAGTTGCAACGGCTCGCCGATCGCCGTTTGCACTTGTCGATTGAAAGCAACACGGCACAACAGCAGGCAAACACTGCCGCTAAAAATGAGCGCATTGCGCGCACGGCCAAACGCAAGAAAGATGAGGGCAAATGACAGATCCACGTTTCGGAAATCCGACAGATGGCTATTTGATACCGATACTACAGCGACCTAAACGAGTGGATTGTGCCACGTGGGCTGAATTCAATCGGTTCATGCCATCCACAAACACGTTGTTCTCGTTCCATCAGACACCTTTTTTTCGTGAGCCTACACAGTATCTGAGCGACCTTGCGGGCACTTGCCGCGTGATTCTGTGTACCCCGGCGCAGGTCGGCAAAACCACGGCCATCGAGAACTTTTTGGGCTGGATTGCGACTTATGACCGGGCAAACACATTGCTTATCTTTGACCGTTTGAAGACTGGCCAGAAGATGTCGAAGAACAGGCTGCGTCCATTCCTGCGAGACGTATGCGGCATCAATGCGACTGGGCAAGCAGGCACGAAATATCGCAATCCCGATGCGAGCAAGGAAGTGTGCAATATCAGC
>JAFUEE010000124.1 GCA_017464085.1 Pseudomonadota bacterium | reverse complement strand
CCAAAATAAAGCTGTGTCCCCCACACCCCCTCCAGAAAGAAAGGCATGGATTGGGTTGATTGGGGGGGGAAATCAGAGCGGAATCGAAAGCACATCATAGATCATGTACCTGAGCGGCATGCATAGTGTATGTCCATCTGGTTCTGTGACTTGTGAGGTGTCGATTTTTTTACACACGTTCTTGTTTTGATTTTGGTATTCTGAGACAGGGATGGGGTGGCCTGTCTTGGGGAATAAAGGTGTGTATCGATGGAGAAGTATATCATTCCTGAAATCATCCGTAAGTTTGAGTTTAAGAGCTACGGTCATGCTCTTGAAATTTTGAGTGAGAGTTTTGGGGGTGAGTGGCTGGAAGTGCAGAAATGCCTACAGGCTTTTAAGCTGAGCATTGAGGATGTGAAAAAAGCTGGCGGGAATGAGAGCCCTGTTCCGAAAAAGTTTGATGATGTACTCTATCCGTGGGGGTGGAGAGAGATTCGGATTTCTGGTGATTTGGTTGTAAAAAAATACCCGCGTCGTAAAGAACAGCGTAGAGGTTACTTTTCGAATGAGTGTTTTGAGACTGAAACGATTGTTGGCTATATTGACGGGCATAACATTGATTTTTTGAAAAATCGCGTTGCATTTGATTTGGAATGGAATTCAAAAGATCAGACATTTGATCGGGATCTGTTGGCGATGCGTACGTATTTTGACTGCGGTTTGATTGATGTTGGTATCATCGTTACGCGTTCAGAAGAGCTGAACGAAATTTTCAGAGAATTGGGCATCCTTCAAAAATATGGAGCTTCAACCACTTGGATGGGTAAGTTGATTACTCGTCTTGATAGTCGAAGAAACGGTGGTTGTCCGATACTTGCCATTGGGATTAAGAAGGAGTGTATTGAAAAATGACGACTTTGCAGCAGACGATTGAGGATTTAAGGACATTTACGCAGGGGAAGAAATACAACACAATCTATGCTGATCCTCCGTGGCAGTTTCAAAACAGAACTGGCAAAGTTGCTCCTGAGCATAAACGTTTAAATCGCTATCCGACAATGACGCTTGAGGATATCAAGCAGTTGCCTGTGGCTGAAATTTCGGATGAAAAAGCTCATCTTTATTTATGGGTGCCCAACGCGCTGTTGCCTGATGGGTTGTCTGTAATGGATGCTTGGGGATTTGAGTATAAAGGCAATCTTGTGTGGGAAAAGGTGCGAAAAGATGGGTTGCCGGATGGACGTGGCGTTGGGTTTTACTTTAGGAATGTTACGGAGTTGCTTCTCTTTGGCATAAAGAAAAACAGTATGCCCAATCGTACACTTGCGCCTGCTCGCTCCCAGGTCAATTTAATCCGTGCGATGAAACGTGAGCATAGTCGCAAACCGGATGAGTTTATTCCATTGATCGAGGAGTGTTCACAAGGCGAACGCATAGAGCTGTTTGCACGAGGAAAACGGGATGGTTGGGATATGTGGGGAAACCAGGCAACTGATGACTATGAGCCCGATTGGGATACCTATAAAAATCACACAGTGGCACGTCAGGCGATGTTGCGGTTTTAGTTACGTGCTCCTGGCGGTCAAACAGGGGGAATAGGCTGTCATTGCGTTATCGGACGGTCCGACAGGCCATTTCATTTTTGTAAAGCGGGATTCCCCCGGCAGACGGCACATTTCATTTTTGCAAAGCGGGATTCCCCCCGGCAGACGGCACATTTCATTTTTGCGAAGCGGGATTCCCCCGGCAGACGGCACATTCCATTTTTGCGAAGCGAGATTCCCCCGGCAGACGGCACATTTCATTTTTGCGAAGCGGGATTCCCCCGGCAGACGGCACATTTCATTTTTGCGAAGCGAGATTCCCCCGGCAGACGGCACATTTCATTTTTGCGAAGCGAGATTCCCCCGAGAGGTTCTCATCCGATTGGTGGAAAAAAGTGTTTCAAAAGAATGTGTAACTGTGTCATTATGGCCGTACACAAATTGTTCAACATGGGGTTGAACCTGCCAAAAGAAGGAGGAAACGATGAGCCCGACTATTCTTAAGTTTAAGTACAATAAGCTTCGCCGTGACGAGATTCGCACCTTTAACAGCAGGGTGCTGCAGATCTTGGACAATGCGGGGTGTGATGCCGGCGCGAAGCACAAAGCATTCAGGTCTGCAGCAGAGGTCTATGAAAATGTTTTGCACGGGCAGGGATTTGCGTCAAGCGTGTCGCTTGCGGAGTATGACCGGCTGGCGGACGATGCCTGGCTAGGCTTGAGCTTGCAGATTCGCGCCAGCCTGATGCATCCCGAGGCGGCAGTGCGCGAGGCGGCCCGGAAGGTGGATGTCGTTTTTCAGAAGACCGAGAACCCGACGCGCTTGAGCTATGATTTGGAATATGGTGCGCTTGCGACGCTGGTTTCACAGCTCAAATCATTGGATGATGAGGTGTTGGAGGCATCGCTTGTCAGGCCGTACCTCACGCATCTGGACAGCTGTGTGCAGAATTTCATGAATGCGGCGGCATCAGTGGTCGACACGAAGGCTCAGAAAGAGATCGGTGCGGCCAAGTCGGCAGCGGATGTGTGCTATCAGGCCTGGCTGGATCTTGCCAAATTTCTTGAGGTTGCAGCCGATTCAGGGCTGGTGGATCATGCAGAGGATGCCATTGTGCGGCTCAATGTGATGAATGCGGAAATCAAATCGCGCATGAATGTTCGGAGTGCTCAGAAGGACAAGGGCGTGTTTGAGGATATCGCCGCACCGGAGGCATGAAATGATTTGTGTGCGCGGCTATCCTTGCGGATACGCCGCGCGCTCCGGGCTATGTCCGTGCCGGACATACGCCCGGAGAACATGCCTGGGCGCACGCGCTCTGTGACAGGTGTCATTCTTGGGAAATCTGGAAAGCTCGATGCGATGGTGATATACACCGACCCCGGTGGCTTTTTCATAAACTTCGGGCTGTGTTTCCTAAGGATGGATATGGCTTTTGAAGCATGACAGGTCCCCGTTGTGGCGGACCTGGGCTATATCCTGGGACAGCATCAATGATATAAAGTGGTTTCCGATGAAACGTGATCTGACAGGAAGTTTGATATTATTTGCAGGCGTGATGCTTGCGCTGTGTGGCGCATGCGACAAAAAAGCGGCTCAGCCGGAGCCTTCGCCAGCTGAAAACGTGCAGGCCTCCCCGGAGGCGGCAGCGGCAGAGCATGCGCAGGATGCGCCTGAGGCTGTTTCGGCAGATGGGGAAGCGGTCAAGCCGGGGGCGCTGTATGACTTTACGGTCAAGTCCTGGGAGGGGAAAGATATCGCCCTCGAGGATTACAGCGGCAAGGTCATTCTCATTGTGAATACGGCGATTGCCTGCGGATTTACGCCGCAGTATGAAGGGCTGGAGGCGCTTTATCAGAAATATCATGACAAGGGCTTGGAGATACTTGATTTCCCGTGCAATCAGTTCGGTGCGCAGGCGCCTGGCACGGATGCGGAAATTCATGATTTCAGGACTAACGAATACAAGGTGTCATTTCCGCAGTTTGCCAAGATCGATGTCAATGGGGGGAGTGCAGCGCCGCTCTATCGGTATCTCGTATCGCTGAAAGGGTTTGCCGGGTTTGATCCTGCCAGCGAGCTTTCGGCGGTGCTCGATGGCGTGCTGTCAAAGTCTGACCCGGATTATAAGAATACGCCGGATATCAAATGGAATTTCACGAAATTCTTGTTCGGGAGAGATGGGAAATTGATAGACCGGTATGAGCCGACGACGACGCCGGAAGCGCTCGACAAGATCCTTGAGCCGATGTTTGCAGAATAAAGGATGCGCGGCGTATGCGCAGCATAGCCGCGCCCAAAAGCGCGCCGTATTGCCAGCGGCAATAGGCGAGCCCCCAAAAAGATCATTCTGCGAGCGTAATTTTTGCGGCACCGTGGCCTGTGCGGACATTGCTCTTCATCTGTCCGTTCTGAACGCCGCCGATATAGCCGCTGCCGCCTGCACCGGTGTAGATGAGGTTGCACGAGCCATAGAATGCGCCGCCATAGTAACCGCCGCCGCCTGAACCGCGATAGACAGCCGCGCCGCCCGTATGGTTGCCGCCACCGCCGCTGTTAAAGCCGCCTTTGTCGGTATCGGTGTGGCCGCCGACATATACATGCCAGGGGCCGGCGTTGCTGTTGTCGATCGTGAATTCGCCCGAAGCGTAACCGCCATACTCGCCTGTGGCGAACGCATTGCTGCACATGCTAGGGATATATAATAGATGCGGTGATGTCAACAAAGCTGATTGGTCGCTGTGCAGCGTGCGGCTGCCTGCATGAAATTCCCCGGTGGAGAGGGATGCGGATTATATGGGGAGTGTCATTGCGATCGTCGCGTCGCCGTTTTTTCCTGTATTCGTGTCATACGGATATGATATAAGGCAGATGCCTGCTTCGTTCACCTGTATGCGTGATATTCTCGGGCGGCATATCCATGATTTGAACCGAGCCAAAGGGGAGTGCGTGATGTTGCGGATTGATTCCAAGTATCGTTTTCTGGTCAGTGAGTTTTATAGTGAGATATTTCATCGCAATTATTTTTGCACTTTATATGAGGGGGCGCGGTCAATCGCTGGAAACCCCAAATCATATGATGACGATGTTTTGCTGTTTGATCTGCATCAATTAAAAAGAGTATCCACGCAGGGGGCTGAAGCTGAGAATTATAAGCAAATGAAAGCGCGCTGGCAGGCATGGGCTGACAGTGTGACATATCACAAGCCGATGGAAAACCCTGAAGAGCCGGAAACCGGGGAGACGCTCATGGGAAATGACGGAGATCTGGCTGATAAGAATAAATATCATTATTTGATTCGGCTGATTGTTTCGCCCGAAAGTGATGCGCAGGAAGCTGTATATGAATATTATATGGTCAAAGATTTGGAGGAATGTCGGAAGTTTATAGATGAACATCCCTCGGAATATGCAGAAGGGGGAATTCATGTGATTCATCTCACGCTTTTGTACTGCATTCCGGCTTCTCAAGTGATGGATGCCAGATATTGTCTTCTGGGCGGTATTATCGGTGATATGGTGGGAAGCGTGTATGAATTTAATAATATTAAGACAAAAGATTTTCAGCTGTTTTCGGAAAGGTCAAGCTATACCGATGATACGGTCATGACGATTGCGGTGGCCGATGCATTAAAAAATGGGATCGGGGATTCTGATTATTCAATATATATCAGTCCTGATGATAGGAGAAGAAGCTGCGTTGAGGCAATGCGGAGATGGGGGCAGAAATATCCGCATCCCATGGGGGGGTATGGCGGACGGTTTGCGGGATGGCTGTTCGGATCGGATACCAGCCCATATCATTCGTTCGGGAATGGTTCCGCGATGCGCGTGTCTGCAGCGGGGTGGTATCGATCGACGCTTGAAGGGACGCTTGAGGCGGCAAAGAACACAGCCGAGGTGACGCATGACCATCCGGAGGGCATCAAGGGCGCGCAGGCGACGGCAGCCGCGATATTTCTTGCGCGCACGGGCAAGCCTGTGCCGGAAATCCGTGAGTATATTGAATCGAAATTTGGCTATGACCTGTCCAGAACGTGTGACGAGATACGCCCCACATATTGTCTATATGGCATCGATGAGACATGTCAGGGGACGGTGCCCGAAGCTTTGATTGCGGCCTTTGAGGGGAAAGACTTTGAGGATGTAATCCGTCTAGCCGTATCGCTTGGGGGGGATTCAGACACGCTGGCATGTATTGCGGGCAGTGTGGCCGAGGCATTATATGGAATACCCAAAGAGATTGCGGAAGAAGCGTTGCGCCGTCTGCCCGAGGATATGCGGGATGTGCTTCGCCAGTTTGGAGCAAATTGGCTCCGCGATATGAACCGCTGAATGCGCTGAATGCGCGGATGGCTTAGGGGCAGACATTCCGCGCTTTGATGATTTATAGCCCGAGGGTATTGTATTCGCCTGGCGGGTATGGATTTGGACAAAAAAAACGGCGTATCGGCTCCGCCGATAGCCGTTTTGGCAAAGCGTATCGGCGGAGCCGATAGCTTTGCGAGCAGAAAGAAAAAAGGAAATCAGTCGGAGAGACGCTGGATTTTCGCGACGCCGTTGCCTTTGTGGCCTGTTTCGGTGCCGCCGTTGTGTGTCGGCATCTCTTGGTTGCCTGATTTCATGACCGTGTCGGTGAAGACGAGGCCGGAGTAGTGGTTCGGGGTGCCGGTGTGTTCGATGCTGCCGGCAGTGGATGTTTCTTTGATGGCGTTGCAGCCTGTGTGACCGGAGATGAACGCGGAGCCGCCTGCGCCGGAGCACGTGGCTTTGGCGTAGCCTGTCCAGACGGTTTGTCCGCCATAGTAGCCGCTGCCGCCGCCGCCGATGCCGAGCGTGCCTTCGCATTTGCTCACGCCGTCTTTGCCGGCACCAAAGGCATGGCCAGAGGTCTGCGTGCCAGCCGCATAGAGGTCGGTATATGAATAGCCGCTGAGGCCGCCGCCATAGCCGGCATGGATGTTTCCGTTGTTGTGCCAGTAGTAATTGGAGCATTGTCCGCCGCCAGCGCCAGCGACCATGATGCGTGACTTGAGGCTGTCGAAACTGTTCCAGTTGCCGCCGACGAGACGGAAGTCTGTCGCGCCGCCGCCGCCGCCTGCCGCTTCATTATCTGTGGTATCCCAGGAGCCTGTGCCGCCGCCGTTCCAGCCGCCGGGGACGGATGCCTGATTGAGTTTTGCATTGGCGCCCTGACCGCCGACATAGATATAGATCGTTGTCGGCTTTTCAATCGTGAGCTTTCCGGCTGTATAGCCGCCAAAGCCGGTCTCCGGTTCATGGAATACGCCTTCGTCGATGGTGCCGCCGCCAGATGCGCCCCATGCTTCGAACAGATAGGTGCCGGGCACGAGGACGACGGATTCGGGGGATCCCGTATAGCTGAATGTCTGGTGATCGAAGGCGACGACGGTCACTTTGAGCTCGCGTTCGAGGTCGTTATAGACTTGGGATTCGGATGCGCTCTTGACCTTGATGTCGACGACGGACTGGGCTTCTTCATAGCCTGTGATGTTGACCGTGACGGGCTGCGGGGTGTCCCAGTTGTCCTTTGTGAATGTGAGTGAGGTCTGCTGGATATCGGCGACCGTGGGCCTTGCGGATTCGAATGTGATCGTGACGGGCTCGACGGGGGCGGAGCTCAGCGAGATATTGACAATGCCGCTGGTCGCATCCGGGGAGAGCGTCAGGCTGCTCGGGCTGGTGACGAGGTTGGCGGTTTCGTTGTCGACGATGGTATAGACGGGAGAAGTGGTTTCGAGCTTGTCGAAGTTGGCATCCGTCGAGGCGGCTTCGAGAATGATATGCGCATCGATGTTGCCGTCAGAGAGATTGTCATCGACGCTTTCGACCTGAACATCCTGCGGGGTGTTCCAGTTCTGCGGGGTGAACGTGAGCGGGATGTTGTTGATAAGGATGAGCTCGCTGGCATCAGAGGAGCGCATCGTGACGGTGACATTTGCAGCGGGCTCTGCCGAGAGGAATACCGAGAACGTGGCGTGCTCGCCGAGCTCTTCCTTGAGGGATCTGGGTTCGCCTTCGGTGATGAGATTCGCGACATCGTTGTCTTCATTGACGAAGTCGATCGGTGTGATCTGCATGTCGTTGAAATGCGAGTCGTCGGAAGCGGATTTGAATGTGACTTTGGAGGTGATGTTTCCGTCGATGATGTTGTCATCGACACCTTTGATGACGATGGTCTGAGGTTTGTTCCAGTTTTCGGCTGTAAACGTGAGGGACTTCATGGCCTCATCCGCGAGCGCGAGTTCGGTTTCGTCCTCGAGGGTGACGGTGATCGTGACATCTTTTTCGGGGATTGCGATCAGCGTGACATCGACTTTGGCTTCGGAGCCGTTTTCGTTGACGGTGGTCGTTTCGGCGATTGCGTTGGCGCCGACGACTGTCGTGTCATGGCAAGTGCCGAGAAGCGTGATGGCATCAAAGACATAGGTGTCGTCGTCAGAAGCGAAGTTGAACGAGATGGTGAAGCTCTGGTCGCCGTCGACTTTATAGTCTTGAACGCCGTCGACTGTGAAGTTCTGCGGGACGTTCCAGTTTTCGGGTGTGAAGACGAGCGTGTCATTTTCGGGGATGGCTTCTTCGGGCTTGCTGCTCGTCGCTGTGATCGTGACATCCGCCTGCGGTTTGGAATTGAGGACGATGCCTACAACTGATTTGGTATCGGATTCGTCGACTTCGATGGCGGTCGCGGAGAGCGTGACGCCGGCTTTGTCGTCATCTGTATTGATGAGCTGGATGGGCGCGATTGTCAGGCCATTGAAGTCTTTGTCTTCGGATTCGGTTTGTCCGAAAACGATTTGGTAAGTCGTCTGTTCAGCGGACTCTTTTTCGTCGTCATTCTGTCCTGTGACGGTCACGATGTGCGGCTGATCCCAGTCTTCCGGAGTGATGGTGATGGTTTCGACATCGACAGTGCCTTCGGACGTGTCGCTTGAGGAGACGGTGAATGTGACGTTTGCGGAAGGCTTTGCGGAGAGCTTGAGCTCGATCTGAACGGTGCCGCCGGCCTCAGTCGTCATGCTGCCTTCGGGATAGGAGACGACGACATGAGCCTTGTCGGCATCGATGTTGACGAGGTCGTCGATGGATGCTGTGAGTCCGTTGAAATCCGGGTCATCGGAGGAAGCGCTGAAGGAGAGCGAGTAGATCTGGTCGCCGTCGACGATGCCATCGGGGATGCCTGCAAGCGTGATGGACTGCGGCTGATTCCAGTTGGCGGGCGTAAAGACGAGCTTGCATTCGTCGCCTTCGCAGACGGCTTTGGCCTCGCTGTCGTCAGACAGCTGGAATGTGACCGTGACATCGCTTGCGGGCTCGTGGTTGAGCGCGACAGAGAGGGAGGTCGTCTTGCCCTGTTCGTCAGTCGTTTTGTCATTGTTTGCGACAGAAATCGTGAGCGCGGGATCGCTGTCGAACTTGCAGGAACCGTCTGGCTGGCAGATTTTGCCCTGTTTGCAGTCCACGCCGACGCATGCTTCGAGCACGCATTTGCCGCTTGCGCAGACTGTTCCGTCTGTGCATGTCATATCGAGGCAGATATTTTCGATGCATTTGCCGCCTTTGCAGCTTTCGCCTTCGTCGCAAGTCTTGCCGATGCAGGCGGTTTCAAGGCAGATGCCAGCGACACAAGTCTCTTCGGCAGCGCAGGTCTTGTCTTGACATCCGTCGTCGACGCATTCGCCGCCGGCGCAGATCTGGCCGTCGCCACAAGATTTGACTGCGCCGTTTTCGATGCATGCGTCATCGATGCATGCGCCGATGCCGCTGACAGCCAGACAGCTCTTGCCGGTATCGCAGTTGATCTTTGCGCACGGATCATTCACTGTCACAGGCTTGCATTCGCCGCTTGCTTCATCGCAGGCTTCGCCTTCGGGGCAGGTTTCCGGGCAAGTTGCCGCAACGGGCTCGCATTGCGCTGAGGTTGCGTTATAGGTCTGGCCTTCGGGGCAGGTTTTCTTTCCGGTTGCGGAACTGCCGGCATCGCTGCTGCACGCAAAATACAGCCAGGAAGTCGCAAGTATGGAGAGGATACACAGGGTTTTCTTCATCGTTCACTCCTTTAAAGATGATAGGTTTTTCGGAAAACCGATAAAACGGACTGTATTTTACTTAAAACTTCTAGGTGTGTAAATATCGCGCATGAATTTCATGTTTTAGGAAAAGTCTGATTAATGGGCCCCTACCCCCTGCCCCTTTCCCCGATGGGGCAAGGGGTGCGGATTTGCGCGATATCATGATTGAAGATTATGCAATTGTTCAGAGTTTTCCTTGGGGTATCAGTCGCAGACAGCGCTGGGGAGGTTCAGCGTTTGGGCCAATGGGCGCCAGGGGAGGATTGACATCAGTTTGCAGTAGTTCGGCTGCGAAAGACCGGAATCTAGGAACATGTCGTCATAATAGATGATCTGGCTGATATCCCATGTGCTGATATCTTGGTCAAATGCGCGTGCGCCGCGAAATGTCTCTATGACAATCTTAAGGCTGGATGTGTGCCAGTTGGAGAGCGGTTGATTGAAGGTTGGGGCGTCAGCGAACGTCGCTTCAAGAGTGATGACGTTTTGGGTGTTCCAGTTTCCGACGGGCTGGTTGAATGATGCTGCATTTGAAAACATATAGCTCATATCAGTGACGTTCTGGGTGTTCCAGTTTCCGACGGGCTGGTTGAATGATGCTGCATTTGAAAACATATAGCTCATATCTGTGACGTTTTGGGTGTTCCAGTTTCCGATGGGCTGGTTGAATGACGCTGCAGTTGCAAACATATAGCTCATATCTGTGACGTTTTGGGTGTTCCAGTGGCCGATGGGCTGGTTGAATGCTTCGGCGTTTGCGAACATGTGGTTCATGTGCTGCACGTTGTCTGTTTCCCAATGCGTAAGCGGTTGGTTGAAAGTGTTTGCGAGGTCAAACATGGAAGCCATATTTTTGACATTGCCGGTGTGCCAGCGCGCGAGCGGTTGGTTGAAGGTTTGGGCATTTTCAAATGCGCCTCTCATATCTGTGACATGCGAGGTGTCCCAGTGTTCAAGCGGTAAGTTGAACCAGGTGCAATGGGAGAATGCTTGCGCCAGTGTATGAAGGAGAGTGGCATCCGGAATATCCGTATCGGAGAGCTTTTCGAGGGTTGTGTTTGCGAAACATGCGTGTCCGAGTCCGACAGGGCCGAATGCGCGGACTTCGGTCAGGAGCGGAGAGCCGAACATCCAGGAGGTCACAGGCCTTGGGGCATGGAAATCCTCGAGCTTGCCTTTGATGACGACGGTGTATGTGCCGGGTTCGTAGTGATGCGCTGGGGAGGTGTCAGTGCATTCCGAGACGTGTTCATGCGTCCCGTCGCCCCAGTCGATATCGAAGTCGCAGTTTTGGGCGTGTATGGTCAGCGTTTGGGTTCTGTTGGGATCGAGAGAGGCATCGGGAATGCTCCATGTCGTGATGAAAGCATCTGGCGCGCATCTGCCGTCTGCGCGGCATACGAAAGTGTAGGGTTCATCTGCGGTTTCTGAATGCGTGACGCATTGTGTGTCCGATGTGCATCTGGTCGAGCATCGATAGCCTATGAAGCTGTCGCAAAAACCGGCTTCGCCTGGCGCGTCACATTCGGCATCGCGAAGACATGATTTGCCTTGATTGGCGGCGATTTCATAAATATCAATCATGTGGTTGTGATTTGCATCGATTGGCAGGCATTTTCCTTGGTGGCAATATTCACTTTCGGCATTGCATGTCGCTGTATCGCATGGGTCGTTTGCGCAGCTGCCGTCTGATGCGCAGTTTTGTGGGCATGCAGGATCGCAGATGCAATGGCTTTTCGTATCGCAGCCGTTGCGGCAGAACTCTGGGCATGTCGGTATGACGGGGCATAGTCCTTCTGCATCGCAGGTGCTGGCGCATTCCGCAGGGCACAGCACGGGGGTGACATGAATCTCGTCGCGGCAGCTTTGCAGGCAGAGGCACAGAATCACACATAAATAGCACTGATAAGATCTAAACATCATCGATCACTCCTTCTGCTGGTGTTGCTTTCATCGCTTGTATATCAAGCAAACAGCTTAGGATAACGTCCACATGAGTTCGCAAAATCGAAAAAGCTAAAAGTGCCATTGGAAATCCAGTATGATGAACTTGCATAAACTCTCATCTTACAGGAGGAACCAATGGCGAGAGGTATTGATAGAACAGAATTGCTTGAATT
>JAFUEE010000123.1 GCA_017464085.1 Pseudomonadota bacterium | reverse complement strand
ATTCAAGCAATTCTGTTCTATCAATACCTCTCGCCATTGGTTCCTCCTGTAAGATGAGAGTTGAAGGCAAGTTCATCATACTGGATTTCCAATGGCTTTTTTAGCTTTTTCGATTTTGCGAACTCATGTGGACGTTATCCCAGCCAGCACGCGTCAGAATGAAGCAATTTATTCATTGCGCTTTTAATATTTCATTTAAAATGATACACAACAATCAAAACAGCAGATATTACATCTGTTGTTTTATTTTGTATCATAAATTCATCATACCTCAGATCCTCCACGGAGCACACATGTCCCGCCAGATCCCCCTCAAGGCAAAGCCGTCAAGCCTTCTCCTGCACTCGCTCGCAGCACTTGCGACGCTTCTGACATACGCCTGCCAGTGGGATGACGGCATGCACCAACGGTATGTCGGCGACAGAGGCTATGTCGAGCCCTGCAAAGGCGTATGCATTTCCGCGAACCTGCCCAAAACCAAAGAGACCTGCCGCCCCTCAGGGCATGAGCAAGCAGGCTATCAATGGACGGACCCCAAATGCCTGATAAACGACAGATATACCGATATCACTGATGAAACAGCATGCACGGCGCAAGACGGCACATGGCTTCCCGGGGAATGCAAAATCATAGAGCAAAGCGCCTGCGAGGACGCGCCCATACACGGAAAATGGGCAGCCTTTCAGCTCTATGACATGGATAACGGCTTCTATCTGCGAAAATGGAATGACTCGTATATCTGCGGCACCTATCAGGAGATCGAAAGCGGCACCGCAAAAAAATGCAATCACATCGAGCCGTATCTTGAAGATATGAAATATGGCCTGTGCCATGCCACAGCCTCATGCAGAAACATCACTTTAAATGATACGGATGTTGCCGCATGCACCTCATGCCCCAAAGAAAACATCAAATGCGGCAATGAATGCGTAGATATCATGCGCAATGAAAACAACTGCGGCGAATGCGGCAAGGCATGTGACAAAGCCACACAATATTGCGCCAATGGCAGATGCATCGCCAAAGCGGAATGCCCGGACAAGATCAATTATCTGAGGTGCAGCTTCGATCCCGATACGAACACGTACAAAGAAGCGGATGAATTCGAGACAGATTTCAAATGCCTGAACACGCAGTCTGACGTTTCACATTGCGGCTGGAAGACCTGCGAGAACCGCGAAGAGATCGCTCCATGCGACGAAAAGCAGACATGCATCAACGGACAGTGTGAACATATTAAATGCGAAGGCGATGAGCTGCTGGCATGCGAAATCGAAGGCGGCGTGAAATGCATCAGCAAGACGAACAATGAGACATGCGGCGCGACCTCATGCGACGAGAACGGCCTGGGAATCTCCTGTGAAGGCGAGCTGATCTGCCTGAATGCCCAAGGCGAATGCGGCTGCCCGGACGGGCTGGTCAAACATGGCCTCTCCTGCCTGGACCCGAACAGTCCGCGATCCTGCGGTGTCACACATGATTCCCCCGGAACCGAATGTACTGCCGATCAGACATGCATCGGCGGCAAATGCATCTGCAATTCCGGACTCGTCAAATGCGGCGACACCTGTGTTTCGCCGAAGGACAATGCATATTGCGGCGCAGATGCAAACTGCCAAAATTATACGCCCTGCCAGGCTGACGAGACATGCTCAAACGGCGTCTGCATCTGCTCCAATGATCTGCCTCAATGCGATGGCAAATGCACCGAACGGGATAATCTTCTCCACTGCGGCGCGACGGGGTTTTGCAATGACGAAAACATAGACAGCAGTAACTTTACCGGCTATCGCTGCAACCTGACAGGAAAACATGCATGCAAACGCGTAGACAATGAGTTTATCTGCGAGTGCCATGACGGAGAGAGGTTCGACAAAAGAGACGGCAAGTGCAAATCATACGGAGCCGACGCTGAATTCTGCGGCGAGCAAGGAATCAACTGCAAACTGTCCTACGGCGATCAGACGTTATGTGTCAACGGAGAATGCCAATGCCCGGCAGAATGGCTGAAGATCGACGCATCGCTCAAAGATGCCTGGGGCGATGACTGGGATCTGGACGACCAGTATATGCGATGCATCGACACGCGCTTTGACAAACGCTTCTGCGGCGCAACAAGCACATTGCGCACGGATGCGGATAACGGTATCCGAAAATGCAATACCGACGAAATGTGCTTTTTTGGCAAATGCATCCCAGCCGATATCAAAAAATGCGAAAGTGAAACAGGCGGAAAGCTATGCAAGAATAATCAATGCATGATGCTGAAAGACCACCACATGAGACAGTGCAACGCATGCGAAGCGGGGTATTGCAGCCTAGAGAGCGAACCGAGCACAGAGGGCTGCCATGGCATAAACGGCAAGAACTGCAATTGTCCGGATGACCAGATCCTCGTTTATGAACATGAAGCAAAACATGCCGTCTGCAAGCCAATTGACAATCTCCATATCGAGACAGGCTCCGGCACGATATCCAAATTCGTCTGTCAGGATGGGTGGGCAAATGCAAATACAAAATACCAAGAATACGATCAATCCTTTGATATCACAGACAGCGATGGCTGCGAAACAGATATATATTCTGACACATCGAATTGCGGTAATATCGGCTATGTCTGCCCGTTTCAAAACGACCTGCATCTGATGACGCCTCTCTGTGTGAACGGCTCATGCACGTATGGAGAATGTTACTACGATGATGAGCATAACTATTATGATTGCAACGGCGATTTCGAAAACGCAGCAGGAGATGGCTGTGAAGTCGATCTATTTCATGACATCAAACATTGCGGTTCTTGTAATAACGCATGCACAAAAGCTCGAATCTGTGATCGCGGCACATGCTGCTATGGAGAGAATACCATCACGGACAAAATCAAATCGCATCCCTGTTGCGACGGATTGGTCAAATACAGACAATGTGTTGCCTGGTTTCTAGGCTGCTGGGATATGCACTATCAATGCGCCCCGGAAAATGCGAACCTCGAAGGGTGGGAAACTTTTTAAATCCGCCACGGGAGTTACGGAGGTCGAAGACAGAAAATACTTTCGAGCTCAAAAGAAACCGCTTTGCCGAACGGCCCCAGCCAGCGCGAACGCCTCGTTGACACCATGAGGCGTTCGCGCTATACCCCTTACACGCTGACATTATGTCAGCCCTTCGTTTACTTTCTGGAGCCAGACATGCCCAAAGCCATCCCGGATCTCTTACACACACGTCGTGAGGAGATTATCGACACCTGCAAAACCCTTTACGAGAACAAAGGCTTCCGCGAGATCACGATCAAAGACATCGGCGCACTCACCACGTTCACTCGCACATCCATATACAATTACTTCCAGACCAAGGAAGAGATATTCCTCGCGATGCACCAGCGGGAATACGAGCATTGGAACGATGAGCTCCAAGCCATCCTCGATGCGAACGAAAGCCTGACGAAAGACGATTTTGCCAACAAAATTGCATCCTCTCTCGAACACCGCTCAACACTTCTCAAACTCCTTTCCATCAATCACTTCGATATGGAAAAGAATTGCCGCCAGGAAATGCTCGTCGAGTTCAAAAAGGCCTATGGCAATTCTCTCTCACTGATACAAAAATGCCTGCACAAATTCTTCCCAGAACTCTCTGACAAAAAAATAGAATCATTTATATATATTTTTTTTCCATTTCTATTCGGCATATATCCCTATACCGAAGTCACTGAAAATCAAAGAAATGCCATGAGAGATGCCGGTCTCACTTTCAAGTACCAGACCGTACATCAAATCACATACCGCTGCATCCGAACGCTTCTCGACTAAAAATGCTTCACTGGGGGATACAGCAGCCTATGAATAATTCGCACAATGCCTGTGAATGCGAACGTCCCCCAAAGCAAAAAACGTCTCCCTGAAGACGGCCAGCCGCCTCACAGTGCTTCCCCGAGCATCCGTGTAAAAGTTCAAACAATCTTTACATACAGCTACAATTTCATTATTCTTCGCGGAGGTTTGCCGCGTGGCAAGTACTGGTTACCCAAATGTTAAGGCCGTCCCATGAATAAATACGCGTTCTTTAGTGTTTTGGTTGCTTTGGTTGCGTCAGGCTGTTCACTCGATGAAGTCAATGTATGCGCGAACGGCGAATGCGAATGCTTCAAAGACAACGACGGTACAGAGAACTTACAGAACTGCGCTCTGCATATTCCGAAAAATTCCCATGTCACGGGATGCAGCGACAATGAAACCTGCGAGTTTGCATGTGATGCCGGGTACGTCAGCAGCGATTTCGAGGGCGAAGTGACCTGCATTCTCGAAGACAATGGATGCAATCCCAAGCGCTTCTCCAAGGAGATATGCCGAGAAAACAGGCTCAGCAAATGCGATGAGACCACCGGTCTCTGGACAACACTGCATCAATGCACCGAAGGATGCTCCGAAGATCACTGCCAAAACACATGCGATAAGAACGATATCGGAAAATATCGCTGCCTCGATGGCGGCATTTACCAGATCTGCACGCACAATGACTACGAAAATATCTGGGAAAACAGCGACAAGTGCATATTCGGATGCGATCCCCAAACAAATGAATGCAATGAGCGCCTGGAATGCAAATTGGGACTTGCGGACAACGGAAAGGACTGCGTCCCCTGGATTGAAAGCTCCGAAGATGCCCTCGAAATCGACACGACACTCAAAAGAACCATCAAATTGTTTTATTTCGGCCCTTCCGGAACACCAGAAGCCGGAAAGAATTTTGAACTCGATGTCACGCGCGAAAACTGCATCGAGCTTTCGAGGACAAATCTTCTGTCCGGACCAAATGGTACAGAACTGACCATCACCGCCGGAAAAGAGCCTTGCAAGACCGGTGTCGTCATCAAAGTCGACAAAGCCTCAGAAAATATCGATGTCACCGTCCGAGAGCCGCTCGATGAAAACCACAACCGCATGTTCGATGTCCTCGAACCCAAGCATACAGACTGCCTCACAGACAAAGACTGCCCGGGCGACTCCCCATTCTGTGACAGCTTCCTGGGCTTCAAATGCTCCGCGCGCTACACCTCGAATGCCGACTGCATCAGCGAGGCATTTTTCTGCCGCGATGACGGACGCTGCGCTCCCAAAGCATTTGAAACGCTCTGGGAAACGACCGCACCAAATGCAGTCATCACCATCCCCACGAAATACGCGACAGAATGCGACTTCACCATTGATTGGGGCGATGGCAACGATTCCGAGCCCTATACCTGCCCTCACGAAAACATCACACACACTTACAAAACAGCAGGCATCTACCACGTCAAGATCACCGGCACCTATAACAACTGGGCATTTGTAAAAAAAGATAACAAGGGAACAGATTTCTGCAAGCACTTCAAGGGTGTCATCTCTTACGGTCCAGTCGGACTCGCAGGCAAAGATCACTGGGTCTTCTATAACTGCAAAGACTTTGATTATACGGAACCCGCGATTGATATCCCCGATGCGACAAAATTGACAAATATGGCCTATATGTTCATGGGCGACACTGCGTTTAACCAGAACATCAGCAACTGGGACACCTCAAATGTCACCAATCTCAGCCATACCTTTGAAAATGCCTCATCATTCAATCAGCCCATCGGCAAATGGAACACCTCAAAAGTCACCACGCTCAACAGTGCCTTCAAAAATGCAGCTGCCTTCAATCAAGATCTTGATCACTGGGATACTTCCAACGTTGAACACATGCAGGAAGTCTTTGCATCCACTAAATCTTTCAATGGCAAGATCAGCACTTGGAATACCCAGAATGTCATGAAGATGAGCTACATGTTCCAGGACGCAGAAGCTTTCAATCAGCCTCTCAAATGGGATGTCGGAAAGGTCACCACAATGAGCCACATGTTCACTCATGCTAAATCATTCAATGAGGCACTTGATTTTACATTTGGCTCGACATGTTCATATGACAGCATGTTTGAAGGTGCTGAAAGTTTCAATCATCCATCTATTAATAATTGGGATGTTTCCAAGGGATACAGATTTATCTCTATGTTTAAAAATGCCAAATCATTCAATCAGCCTCTCACAAACTGGAGACCAGATTCCGACACTATGGACGCTATGTTCCAAGGCGCAGAAAGCTTTAATCAGAATATCAGCAGTTGGAATCCCAAATACGGCAAGAATCTTGACAACTTCTTTGACGGTGCTTCCGCATATAACCAGCCGCTCGATTGGAATTTTAACGCAGTTGCATCAACTAACAATGTCTCAAATATGTTCAGAGGCACAAAGCTTTCCAAAGATAATTACTGCAAGACCGTCAAAGGCAAGAAAATCGAAAAATATGCCAGCGCACTCGGCGTGACTTTCACACCCGCAGATTGCGAATAACGTCCACAGTCCGCATTCAAACCACATTGCCTTTCTTTAGGAAGGGGGTGTGGGGGAAACCCTTTCTTTTGGCACAAAAGAATGGGT
>JAFUEE010000122.1 GCA_017464085.1 Pseudomonadota bacterium | reverse complement strand
TTTGTAGGCTTGAGCAAGAGCCGGTTGTCATAGATGCCACCAATGACTTTTCCTCGGCAATAGAGCACAAATTCCCCCATCATCGGGCGAAATGAGATGCCTTTAAGCTCGGAAAGCTGCCCCATAACAAAGTCGAGATATATTTTGGTAGAAGCCATAAATCCTCCCCTTACACACCACATCCAAGATGTGCATAGTACACACAACTATTTCATTATGCCGTGCTACACATGATATCACAACTATTTTGGGGCACAGATACAAAAAAAGCCGCGTATCTGCACAGCAGACAGCGGCTTTGCGAGGCGTATGCGGCTCTAGCCGCATAGCCGATGCTACATATTTAAAACACTGATGGCCGATGAGATTGTTTTTTCCATCGCTTCCTTGCCATATTTATCAACCTGCGTCTTATTTTTTTCGCCATGCGTGAGACAGCCGGCACCGCCAATGCATCCGCCGACGCAAGCCATACCCTCAATAAAGTTTGCGTCGAGCAAATTCTTGCTCTTCTTGAGAAGCGCCATCTTGCACTCTTCAATCCCATCACAGGCGCACGGTTTCAAATCGAATTCAATCGACTGTTCCTTGAGCGCCTGGGCCACTGCATCTGAAAGTCCGCCACTTCTCGCAAAAATCCTCCCGAAATAGGAAGCATTATCAAGCACGCCCTCTTCCAATTTTGTCAGATCTATATCTTTGCTATCAATCAATGCCTGTAATTCTTCAAATGTAATTGCCGCATCGACATAAGGTTTTACTTTTTCGAGCTGAACCTCAGCTTTTTTGGCGGTACATGGCCCAATAAATATAATTTTACAATTCGGCTCGCGCGATTTAATCCATTTGGCAAGCGCCGCCATCGGAGATAGATTATGAGAAATATGCGGAACAAGCGCCGGAAATGTTTTCTTAATATAATCGACAAATCCCGGACAGCACGAACTCGTCAAAAATCCTTTTTCAGCAAGTTCACGTGCTTCCGCTGCAGCAACCATGTCAGCCCCAAGCGCCGCCTCGATGACCGTATGAAATCCCAATTTTTTGATTGCCGTTACAACCTGCCCAAGTTTTGCATACGAGAATTGGCTTGAAATTGATGGCGCTACAACTGCATATACTTTATAATTTGTATTATTCTGGCTTTTTTGTATCATATCAATCACATTGATTATGAATGATTTATCCATAATCGCCCCAAACGGGCATTGATATACACAAGCACCGCATGAAATACATTTAGAATTATCAATCTCAGCAGCGCCATCCTCGCGAATCGAAATTGCCTTGATTTTACAAGCATTCTGACATGGTCTTTTTCGATTAACTATTGCACTATAAGGACACACTTTTGCGCACTGGCCACATTCTATACATTTTGTCTTATCAATATGTGCGACATAATTGTGATCAAAAGAAATCGCCCCTCGTTTGCACACGTCCTCACATCGATGTGCAAGACATCCGCGGCAGGAATCAGTAACAGAATAACCAGCCGCCGGGCACTCATCACATGCGATATCGATCACTTCTATAATATTTGGATTTGCAGAATTGCCACCAATCGCAATTTTGACACGTTCGGCAAGTATCGCGCGTTCTTTGTACACACAACAACGCATTGTAGGGATCTTGCCCGGAACAATGATCTTTGGAATATCGAGCATATTTTGCAGCAGCGTCCCGGCCCATGCCTGGCGAGCGACTTCCCGCAAAACTTTATATTTCAGATGCTGAACTTTTGTATCAAATACGCGCATGATGTGCTCCATTTGTGCTTAGTGGCGCGCTGCTATGGCTTACGCCATACGCCCGCGCTGTGCGGCTATTCTGCGAATACGCCGCACTATCCTCCGAATATCCTCAAAAGTAACTCACTTTGATCCGTTTCCCCATCAGCTTGAGGCATTTGGCCAAGTCCTCCACAATTGCCATTTTAATACTGAATGTAATGGGTAACTCAGGATTTTGATGTGCCGGATTAATCGCCCTTCCGACATAAAAGTTGATATCAGTAGCTTCTTCAAACAAGAGCTGACAAATTTTGGATGCGCCATCACTTCCAAAACTCCAGTTTTCATAAAGCTCGTTTTTGCTCAGGTAATCTTTTGCGTACTCAACGACTTTATTCACAGTGATAACGCCTTCGGTCACAAGATCGACCCCTTCAATTTCGGCAATAGGCGGTATTCCGGAGCAATCAAACTTCAAGCTTGCCATAACTTTCTTTCCAAGATAGTCAGCAGCAATAGATGATGTAGTACCGCCGCAGATGATGTGCTTGCCTTCCTTGCCAAAGAAAAGCGCCATCATACGATTGCAGTCATCGCGATTGGACGGCGGCCCAAATAACATATTCATCGGGACGCGCTTGCGCACTCTGCAGACGCAAGCTGTCGTATCATCCCCAGGTCTGCCTCCATAATACTGATTGCATTCATCAGTCAAAATGGTTGCAAGCGTTTTGGCGGTATAACCGACATGTGCAAATGTCTGCATATATTCCGCAATTTCTTCCAACCGCCATCCAAAATAATTCGCTCGTCCGATGCCTGCATGAACACAGCCATCACTCATAAGGATAAATATATCATCCTCTTTCAGGCGAATGACCGAACGATATATTTTTTTCCCGCCGATAGTCATTTCAGTTATTGGATATTTACAATTCAAACAATTTCTAAGCAGGATGACATTTGGGTTATCATATTGTATAATTTCAGCAGTCTCATTATTCATGATGTGCATAATTGTGAACGTGGAATATGCCACACCACGGACAGCGCAGACAGGCAAAGTCGCGGCTATTGTCTCAACACAGTCCTCAATAGACAAGCCTTCCGCTATCATTGTCGATATAATTTTAGAGGTCAGAGTGGAAAGAATACATGCCTTCACACCGCTGCCCAAACCATCTGCAAGCACAATCACTGTAGAATTTTCATTCTGCTCGATGATGTCAATGTGATCACCACACAGCTGCTCGCCAACATGATTAAGAGACCGATAACCAATATCTAAACATAAGTCGTTCATTGTTTGATGGACTCCTTAAGTTTAGAGAGAGCAATCTTTGTTTCGGCAACAGTTTCACCGAGCAGTGAGGCAATATCCTGTACAACCCGCATCTGCTTATCGACTACTTTATCTGCCACATCGATGGTCTGACGGCTCAATTCCTCCTTGTCATCGCGCGCTTTTTGTTCCGCAGTCACATCACGCATAATACAGACAAGCAGATGACATTCTTTATCATAAACAATCGTCTGATCGACATAGCGCTGATATTCTGCCAAGAATTTTCTTTGATTATAGATTCCCCTATAAGAATCCAATACCTGTACAAATTCAGCAGGATCTAGAATCCTCACAACCGGCGCCCCCAATACGTCTGAAGCCTGGCTAATATTGAGTATATTTTGCGCCGCAGGATTAATCTGCTGCACTTCCAACTTATCGTTGACAACAATCAGTCCATTCGGGGTATTCTTAAAAATGGTATCCGAGAACCTCTCTGCCTGTTCTTTAAGGAAAGGCAAGCACATGGTAATCTCAGCCTTCCCCTGAAATACAGCAATCGCCTTTTCTCGGCAAGTATTATACCCACATGTGCCACAGTTAAGCTCATCTATCGTCGTAAACTTATTCATCTGACGAAGGATTGCCCTGATTTCCTCCTCGGTGGGCGTCTGCTTATCATGCTGAATCGTCGAAAATCCTTTTTTAATCATGGACAACGGCGGCTGGACCACATTAAAATCTCGCTTGCCTGCATATTTTTCAACCGCCATATAATCGCGTATCGGCGAACGAACTGCCTTGTCCATCACAGGCCCTCCGATACAGCTTCCCTTGCAGGCTGACATTTCTATAAAACAATTTTTGAGCCCGCCGCGTTCGATATCCCGCAAAGCCTCAATACACTGTTCTGTTCCATCAATGGCCATATAGGTGTAATCTGGTATATCCAGATTCATCGTTTTGAGAATACCGCCAGTCGTCGGGAAAAATCGGGCGCGGCTTTCCTCATTTGAATCGACATTTTTGTTCAGAATGATATTTCTAGATTTGAACCAAGCCGTGAGTTCGTCAAATGTCAAGACGGCATCCACGATTCCGACATAATGCTCCGCTTCATCTTTCTTTGCGATGCAAGGCCCGATAAAGACAGTCTTGGCATCGGGATAACGCCTACGAATATCCCGGCAATGCGCCTGCATGGGTGAAACAACATCTGCCAGATAAGGCAGAAGTGATTTAAAATACTTCTGAATCAAAAGATTAACCGAATGGCAGCATGAGGAAATCAGGATTTCCCGATGTTCTTCCTGAAGCAGACGTTCATATTCATTCTTAACAATGGTCGCGCCGATGGCGGTTTCTTCGACATCATAAAAGCCAAGTTTTTTCATAGCTTCGCGCAATCCCTCAATTCCGACTCCCTCATAATTAGCAATAAACGAGGGCGCAACGCTCGCGATGACAGGAGATCCGGAATTGAGCAAGACCTTGACTTTTTCAGTTTCATCCACCACTTGCTTAGCATTTTGAGGACAGACAACAAAACACTGCCCGCACAGGATACATTCATCCGTAACAATGTGAGCCTGTTCGCCAGAAAAGCGAATAGATTTCACCGGACAATGCCGAATGCACTTGTGACAATTTTTACAGTTTGACTTTTTTAAAGCCAGACAATCCGTCATATCAGCCCCCAAAAGAATTAGTGATGTTTGTATGATTATTCTGAAGTACTAATGAGCCACCCGGCTGAGCACATTAATCCTGAAGAATTCATTGAATGTTTCAGGGATAATTCCAGTAAACGTCTTATCATCCACGATAATGGTGACCCCAACCCGGTTGCAATTTCCGGTACAGAAACTCCCGGAGAGCGTAATCTTGTCCTCGAGATGATTTTCCGCAATGGCATCCTGTAACATCTGCACAATGGCCTGTGCCCCCTTGAGATGGCATGAACTGCCAACACAAACTTTAATATCGAGCATAATTACACATTGGCAAGGATTTCTTTGTCAAAGAAGTCTTTGACGGTATCGGGTGTGACCGAGAATAAGTCACCATCCACAGTCACGCACACCCCTTTCTGGCACTGTCCCATACAAAACGTGCCCGTAAGCTCAACTTTTTCATCCAGTTTGTTCTGTGCGATGAAATGCTGGAGCATCTCAACGACCTGGCGAGATCCTTTCAAGTGGCATGAGGAACCAATGCAGACAGTAATTTTTTTCATATCTATTCTCCTGTGATTTTTTGAAAGCGTAAGTATAGACGAGTGGTTTTGTCGTATTGCCGCAGGCAATACGACAAAGCCGGCGACCGTATGGCATTGCCATAGGTCGCCAGAAATGACGTATGAAACAGTCATTTCCAATAAACTCAGCTATCAATAATTATGCTTATGGAATTATTGATATTCGACGACGTTTGCCCATGAAAGCAGGAACTCACGTTCCTCAGGCTTGCTCTTTACGGACTGGGATGTTGCGACAATTGGCATCCAGCGCTGTACCATCTGCTTTTCAAAAGAAGATTTTTTACAGAATATGTCGAGATAATTCTCAGCGCCCTGAATGTTTCCAGACAGCCAGAACCGCAGATAAGTCCTCGCGGCATCCGCCTCAGGATTGCCCTGCGTGACATGCGACCAGTCAATAATGTAGGGACCATTTTCGGATATGATCACGTTGGATGGATCGAAATCGCCGTGACAGACCTGACCAGCGTTTGGCATACCATTGAGCCGAGTATGAAGCTCATAACGCGTGGTGGCATCGATATCAGCCATGCTGATCTTGCTGTTCATCTTTTCCTTGATTCGGTTAAGCAAGGGACATTTTTTTGAAAGAATCTCTATCTGTATATCGACGAACTGCTCAAAATAAGCCTGTTTGTTTTCAGGTTCTTTCTTCATCAGTTCCTCGAGGGTTTTGCCGGGAATATAATCAGAAACGATAGCCCATTTTCCGTCAATCATGGCGACTTCAAGGATTTTAGGGACATTGAGACCGATATTTTCCACACGCGCCTGATTGAGCGCCTCATTCAGGATGTCGGCCTTTGAGAATGTCTCGTCAAACACCTTTATACATTTATCCCCGTCCCGATATACAGTCTTACGATTGCGAACAGCAATGATTCTATCCAGTGCTACCATATTTTCTCCTTATAGATAGGTTTTAGCGTGCTCAAAAAGTAGATTATTGAGCGTCTGGCTTTTCTGTCTCAGCAAATGTTTTGCCGTAATAGGCATTGAGGAACATCTGTTTGATCTCAGCAATCAACGGATATCTGGGATTGGCACCGGTGCACTGATCATCGAATGCCATGAGACACATCTCGTCCAGGCGAGCGAGGAAATCAGCTTCATCGGGGACATAATCGCGTATGGTCGGCTTGATACCAATTTTGCCCTTGAGATTCTCAATTGCCTTGATGAGATTTTCGAGTTTTTCGTGGTCAGAATTTCCGCCAAGTCCAAGATAATCTGCAATTTCCGCATATCTTGCGAGTGTATGCGGATGATCGTATTGTGAGAAAGTTCCCATTTTAGCGGGCACTTCGGCAGCATTGAAGCGCAGGACCTCGCAGATCATCAGGGCATTGGCAACACCGTGCGCGATGTGGTGGAACGCGCCGAGCTTGTGCGCCATCGAGTGGCAAACGCCGAGGAAAGCATTCGCGAAAGCCATACCGGCCATCGTCGCAGCGTTGGCCATTTTTTCGCGTGCCACGGGATCGTTCGCACCATTGTTATAAGCGCGGGGGAGATATTCGAAAATGACCTTGAGCGCACGCAGCGCGAGACCATCGGTATAATCCGTGGCAAGCATCGAGGCATAGGCTTCGAGCGCGTGCGTGACGGCATCGATACCGGAAGCAGCCGTGAGCCCCTTAGGCGCAGTCATGTGGAAATCAGTATCAATGATGGCCATATCGGGCATGAGCTCATAGTCGGCCAGCGGGTATTTGATATGCGTATTTTCGTCCGTGATGACGGCAAACGGCGTGACTTCGGAACCCGTACCAGCCGATGTGGGGATCGCTATAAAGTAAGCCTTGTCTCCCATGTGCGGGAATGTGTAAATGCGCTTGCGAATATCGCTGAAACGCATGGCCATATCCATGAAATCCGCCTCTGGATGTTCATAAAGCACCCACATGATTTTGGCGGCATCCATTGCAGATCCGCCGCCCAGTGCGATGATGACATCGGGCTGGAAGAGCGCCATCTGTGCCGCACCGGCCCTCGCGCTGGCAAGCGTTGGGTCTGGCTCAACATCAAAGAATGAGGTGTACTGAATGCCAAGTTCATTAAGTTTATCGGTGATCGGTTTTGTATAACCGTTTTTATACAGGAAGCTGTCGGTCACGATAAACGCCTTTTTCTTGCCCATCACGTCGCGGAGCTCTGTCAGGGCGACAGGCAGACAACCTTTCTTGATATATACTTTTTCTGGGGCACGGAACCAGAGCATATTCTCTCTCCTTTCGGCAACGGTTTTAATATTGAGCAGATGCTTGATGCCGACATTTTCAGAAACGCTGTTTCCGCCCCACGAACCACATCCCAGGGTAAGCGACGGCAAGAGCTTGAAATTGTACAGATCGCCGATACCGCCCTGCGAAGCCGGCGTGTTGACAAGGATACGGCAAGTCTTCATTCTTGCGGAGAATTCCGCAATCTTGTCTTTCTGTGAGACGGCATCGAGATAGATTGACGAGGTATGTCCATAACCGCCATCAGCAATGAGATGCTCTGCCTTTGCGAAAGCATCCTGGATATCCTCAGCCCTATACATCGCAAGCACCGGAGAGAGCTTTTCATGCGCAAATTCCTCGGACAAGTCTACGCTCTCGACCTCACCAATCAGAATCTTCGTGCCATCGGGAACTGTGACGTTTGCAAGTGAGGCAATTCTGGCGGCCTTCTGACCGACGATTTTGGCATTCAAAGCGCCATTGATGAGGATGGTCTTGCGGACTTTTTCAGTCTCATCGGGGGAAAGGAAATAACATCCGCGTCTGGAGAATTCGCTTCTGACCTGATCGTAAACATTTTTGTGAACAATGACAGACTGTTCCGAAGCGCAGATCATGCCATTGTCAAATGTTTTTGAATGAATGATGGAGTTGACAGCGAGAATGATATCCGCCGTCTCGTCGATGATGGCCGGAGTGTTTCCAGCGCCTACCCCAAGTGCCGGCTTGCCGCTTGAATAAGCAGCCTTGACCATACCGGGACCGCCCGTCGCCAAGATGATATCAGACTCTTTCATCACCAGGTTTGTCATTTCAAGCGACGGCACATCAATCCACGCAATGATTCCTTCTGGCGCGCCTGCCTTCACAGCGGCCTCCAGAACAGTCTTAGCAGCCTCAATGGTGCATTTCTTCGCTCTGGGATGCGGACTGATGATGATGCCGTTGCGCGTCTTGAGGGCAATCAGTGCTTTGAAAATTGCCGTGGACGTCGGGTTTGTCGTCGGAATGACAGCACCGATGAGCCCGATAGGCTCAGCAATTTTCTGAATGCCGTATGCCTTGTCCTCTTCGATGACACCGCATGTTTTGGCATTTCTGTATGCATTATAGATGTACTCGGAAGCAAAGTGATTCTTGATGACCTTATCCTCAACAACGCCCATGCCCGTCTCATCGACCGCAAGCTGAGCGAGCGGAATGCGCGCCTGATTGGCCGCAGTAGCGGCAGCCAGAAAAATTTTATCGACCTGTTCCTGGTCAAAGGAGGCAAATTGCTGCTGTGCTTTTCTTACACGCCCAATGGCCGCTTCGAGCTTATCAACGCCATCCACGATTTCGTAGTTCATTCGTCTCTCCTGTAAATCGAGTTATGCAGTGGCTCACTCCCCCCCTTCATCCGAGCCACGCCTTTATTAGTATCAATATTAGTCTATGTGAATGATATTCTTCGAATAACGCATATATCAAATATGATATATCGCCTTTACAAGAGTGGTGAGACTTCACCCTGATGAAGCAAAAATCGCCATTGAAATCACAAGTATTTAAGATTTAAAATCTCTACCAAACCGCGGCAACACCCCCTTATCGTTTTAAAAATTAGTTATACCTCCTATATCTTATATGATATTGAGCATAGCTGACCTTGGCAGAACAGGGCGATACTGTTTTGCCAGCATCGTGCAACCTTATGTCAGGCAAAGGAACGAATTTGAACATCATTCACATGAAATACGCAGTGGAGATCGCGAAAGTCGGTTCAATCAGCAAAGCAGGAGAAAATCTTCGCATCGCACAGCCCAATCTGAGCAGGGCGATCAAAGACCTCGAATCCGAATTGGGGATCACCATCTTTGAACGGACTTCGCGCGGCATGAATCTTACCCCAGAAGGCGAAACCTTTATCCAGTATGCCACAGCCATACTCGCTCAGGTGCGTTCAATCGAGAATTTGTATAAATCCTCATCAAGAACACTCAATCGATTTTCAATTTCAGTCCCCAGAGGGAGCTATATCGCAGATGCCTTTGCCCGTTTTTCCGCCAAGATCGTCAATGAAGCTTTTGAGATTTATTATCATGAAACCAATTCACAAAATGCCATCAACAACATCTTGCAGAACAACTACAATCTTGGCATTATCCGATATGCCAAGCAGTATGAGTCCCAATTTATGCATCTCCTTTCCGAAAAGGAGCTGGCATCAGAGCTGGTTACGGAATTTCAATATGTTATACTTATGAATATAAACAACCCATTAAACCAGCTTCCGGAGATTTGCCTGAGCGATCTGTCTTCATATATAGAAATACAGTGTGCAGATCCATTCGTTCCCTCAATGCCAATCGTATCCGTGCGCAAGGCAGAGAATGTGACAGAGACTCAGCGCAAGATATACGTCTTTGAGCGCGGCAGCCAATTTTCCATTCTAGAGATGAATCCGAATACATTTATGTGGGTCTCCCCAGTTCCAGCCAATATGAAAGATAGATATCATCTCACCGAGCGCAAATGCGAGGATAACGACAGAATATATAAGGATGTGCTCATCTATCGAAAGGGATATCGTTTATCCGCGCTGGACAAATTGTTTATCACCGAATTAATCCAATCCAAACGTGCGTGTATCCCCAAATCATAGGGCGTGCATTGGGGCACGAAAGATCAGGCACAGTGCCCTCTGGCGGCGGCGTATCGCGGCCGGCAAACGCGATAGCCGCCGCCCCAGCCCGGCGTATGCGCAGCATAGGCGGGCATAAAATATAAAAAAGCCCGCGTATCGCGCAGCGATAGCGGGCGCCAGCGAGCAGCAGAGACGTGCGAACGCACGTCTCCAAGCGAGCCCATTAGTCTTTCACGAATTTAGGACGTGCATGATAATGGGTGTGGAGGAGGCGATGAGCCTCGTGACCGTTGGGCGTATCTTCGAGATACTGCTTGTAAATCGCGGCAACCTGCTCGTTATCGGTCGCAGTGCGGATTTTGAGGCTGCTATCGTGACCATAGAGGCCAGACGTACGCATCGGAATGATTTTATCGGGCTGGAGCGTATGGGGCTGACCTGCACCATTGACACAGCCGCCCGGGCAAGCCATGACTTCGACGACATGATATTTCTTCTCGCCTTTGCGAATCATCTCGCAGACCTTGTGGGTATTGGCGAGACCAAAGACCTGGCAGAGATTGAGCTTGATGCCGGCGACTTCGATTTCTGCTTCGCGGATGCCTTCGGAACCACGGAGGGCCTTGAAATCGAGGTTTTCGGGTTTCTTGCCCGTGAGCTTTTCAGCGGCAAAGCGGACGACGGCTTCGGTCACGCCGCCGGTGGCACCGTAAATGACGCCAGCACCGGATTCGAGGCCCATCGGATCGTCGCAGGGCTCTTCGGGCAGGCTGTTGAAGTCAACGCCAAGCTCGCGGATGAGATCGGCCAGCTCTGCGGTCGTCATCGAGATATTGATATCGCGGACGCCGTCGTGGCTGAATTCTTCGCGCGCGACTTCGAACTTCTTGGCCGTGCAAGGCATGACAGAGACGACGAAGATGTCCTTGTTGTCTTTGCCGAGTTTTTCGGGAAGGATGCGGCGGAACATCGCGGCGCCCATCTCCTGCGGGGATTTGCAGCTGGAGAGGTGGCCGAGCATATCCTGCTCATACTCTTCGGCGTATTTGACCCATGCGGGACAGCACGACGTGAAGACCGGGAGATTTTCGCCCTTGGTGACGCGACCGAGGATTTCGGTGCCTTCTTCAATTGTCGTGAAGTCGGCGGCGAAAGCCGTATCGCAGACGAGATCGAAGCCGAGGCGGTGCATGGCGGCAACCATTTTGCCCATGACAGGCGTGCCGGGCTTGAGTCCGAATTCTTCGCCGAGGCCAACGCGGACTGCGGGGGCAATCTGTGCGACGACGAGTTTGTTGGGATCGTGAATGGCAGCCATGATTTCGTCATTGTAGCTGTGGCTGACGATGGCACCGGTCGGGCAGACGGCAGCGCACTGACCGCAGTTCACGCAATCGACTTTTCCGAGGGGCAGGCCGAAAGCAGGCTGAACAACCGAGTCATAGCCACGTTTGGCGAAGCCGAGCACGCTGATGCCCTGGATTTCGGAGCAAGCGCGGACGCAATTGCCACAGAGGACGCATTTGCTGGCATCGCGGATGAGCGATGGGGAGGATTTGTCGATGGCACCTTTGAAACGGAGTTTCTTAAGTGGGACATCGTTGACGTTGTAACGGCGTGCGAGTTCCTGCAGACGGCATTTGCCACTCTTCGGGCAGGACGTGCAGTCGACATCGTGATCGGCGAGAAGGAGCTGCAGTGTGGTCTTGCGCATGCTGCGGATGGTATCGGTGTTTGTTTTAATAACCATTCCATCGCGCGGTGCGAGCGTACAGCTGGAGATAATGCCCAAACCTTCGCATTCGACAAGACACATACGGCAAGCGCCGAAAACGGAAAGGCTGGGGTGATAGCAAAGGGACGGAATATCAATGCCGTTGTTGCGGCAGAGCTGAAGAACGTTCTTCTCCCCATTGATGGGATAGGAACGACCGTCGATGATCATTGAAGCGGTTGTATTTTCCATAGATTAAGCTCCTTCTACTGCGCCGAACTTGCAATTGAGTTTGCAGGCACCACATCTGATGCACTTTTCTTCATCGATGACATAAGCGGTCTGACGATCGCCGCGAATGGCCTGAACCGGGCATTTTTTGGCGCACATACCGCATTTGCGGCATTTAGCCGGATCGATGCAATAGGGCGAAAGTGCCTTGCATTTATGGGTTTTGCAATTCTTGTTAACGACGTGTTCAACCATTTCCTCACGGAAATGCTTGAGAACGGAGAGGACTGGATTGGGTGCGGTTTTTCCGAGAGCGCAGAGGGAGCCTTTCTGAATGGCGCTTGCGAGCGCTTCGAGGGTTTCGATGGTCTCCATCGAGCCTTCGCCATTGATGATCTGATCCATGAGGATGAGCATCTGTTTGGTGCCTTCGCGGCAGAGGACGCATTTACCGCAGGATTCATTCTGTGTGAACTGCATGAAGAAGCGTGCAATCTGAACCATGCAGGTCTGATCATTCATAACGACGAGGCCGCCGGAACCGACCATGGCGCCAATTTTCTTGAGGTTGTCGAAATCGAGCGGGAGGTCGAGGTCTTTTTCGGTGAGGCATGCACCGGAGGGGCCACCGATCTGGACGGATTTGAACATTTTCTTTGTCGGCATATTGTCGTCATCTGTGACGCCGCCGCCGATATCAAAGACGATGTGTCGCAGCGTGGTGCCGAATGGGACTTCGATGAGGCCTGTATTCTCGACGTTTCCGGAGAGAGCGAACGTTTTGGTGCCCGGGCTGAGTTCTGTGCCGACTTTGCGGAATCCATCAGCACCCTCACGCAGAACGATGGGCACCGTGCCGAGGGTTTCGACGTTATTGATGATAGTCGGGCAGCCATAGAGGCCTTTCTGAGCGGGGAAAGGCGGCTTTGGCTTAGGCATACCGCGGTTGCCTTCGATAGAAGCCATCAGGGCAGTTTCTTCCCCGCAGACAAACGCGCCAGCGCCTTCCATGATATGGATGTTGAAGCTGTGCTCGGTGCCAAAGATGCTGTTGCCAAGGATGCCAGCCGCAGTAGCATCGGCGACAGCCTTGCGGACGCGCTCGACGGCGAGAGGATATTCCGCGCGCACGTACATATAACCTTCATCAGCCCCGATACCGCGAGCGGCAATCATCATGCCTTCGATGACGCGATGCGGATCGCCTTCCATGAGAGAACGATCCATGAATGCACCGGGATCGCCTTCGTCGGCGTTGCAGATGACGTATTTCTTGGGGCCTTTTTCAGCCATCGCTGCGAGCCATTTACGGCCGGTCGGGAACCCGCCACCGCCCTTTCCGCGAAGACCGCTTGCCAGAACGAGATCACAGACTTCTTTCGGCGTCATTTCGAGATAGGCGCGGCGTGCCTGTGCATAGCCACCTTCGGCAATGTATTCGTTGATATCGTGGGGATCAATAAACCCACACTGATCAAGCGTCGTACGCAGCTGGCGGGTATAGAACGGAATTTCCTGCTGTCCCTTGAAGCGTTTCTGCGACTCGATATCGAGATAGAGCAATCTGTCAATGACTTTGTGATTGAGCAGCGTCTCGTTGACGATATCTTCAGCGTCTTCGACTTTGACCTTGCAATACAGAATGCCATCGGGCTCGATTGTGACGAGCGGTCCCTGCTGACAGAAGCCCTGGCAGCCCGAGCGCGACATATAAACCGACTGGACACCAGCTGTTTCAGGAATCGAATCATTGATTTCGACAACGATATTAAGGCCTTTTTCTGCAGCGAGTTTCATGATGGCGTCGCGAACTTTGAGACTGCCATTGGCGATACAGCCTGTACCTGCACAAACGACAACACGGCGCTGAATCTTGGCGGCATGGCTACGATAAGCCTCTGCAATTTTCTCGAGTGTTTCGGCTTTTGATGTCATGGCTTATTTCTCCTCGCTGGCGATACATTCTTTAATCGCATCCAGTGCGACTTTATCATTGGACTGACCATGGACTTTCTCGTCGAGCACCATGACAGGGGCGAGACCGCATGCACCGAGGCAGGATACGATTTCGAACGAGAACATGCCGTCCTTGGTGGTTTTCTGGCCTTCGGCAAGATTGAGGTGATTGCGAATGGCATCCATAATCGCCATCGAACCTTTGACGTGACAGGCAGTTCCGTCACAGCAGCGAATGACGTGCTTGCCCTTAGGCTCAAGCGTAAAATGGGCATAAAATGTAGCGACGCCATAGACTTTGGCTGCCGAGACGCCGAGTCCCTCAGCGATAAGTGACATAACGTCTTCGGGAAGATACTTGAACTCTTCCTGCGCTGCCTGAAGCACGGGAACGAGCATTTCGGGTTTTCTCCCGATTCGTTCGATGATCGCGTTCACGCGCGATGCGGTATCGTTGGTGTTGTCCTGCATTTCCTTCTCCTTAGCAGTAACGACGGGCGCAACGGCGAGTTAGCCGCTGCCAGACATGAATAAAGATGACATCAGGCGGTCTAATGCCTGAGTCATGATCCGCTAGAAATCGCATACGCTCAATCTGAACGCCAAAAAACAGTCCGGGGTCGCGTCCTGTGATTGAGCAGCTTACGAAACATTTCCTCACGTACCATCCCCGATAAAGGTCCGTAAAAAATCCCCCGCACGGGGCGCGATGCTTCTACGCCTCAAACCGAGTTTTGTCAATGATGCGTTTATTAGATGATAATAACAAATTATACTCACACCATACCGCTATTTTTGGCAACTCCTCCGATGTATTCATTCAGCCGCCCAGGTCAAATATCCGGTCAAATTTTCCGATCTGACATTCAATTTCCTTCACGGCATCCCTCCTGACCGCCGCAATGACATGCCTCGGCACGCGCCCGAGCGATGCCCTGAGTGCCGGCATGAGCCCTTCCCCGCCCGCTTCAAGCCGTCCCAGCTCATCTATCACCAACACCTCGTGACATTCAGATGCCCGCATCCAGCGCTCCGCACGCACCCAAGCATCAGGCATAAACACGTACCTGCCATCCGCCCCTTCTCTCCGCGCAACCGGCCATACCCGATCAGAATGCTCCACGCCAAACACACCAAAATCCCCCAAAGCCTCGAAATTATATCCTATGCGAGCCTGCGCCACAAATACCGCATTTTCTACAACACCAACCACATCGAATCCTTGAGTATCCAAGCAATCGAATAGCTTTCTGACTGTGGTTGTTTTTCCGATATGCAGGCCACCCGTCAGTGCGATCCTCGCTTGTTTTGTATAAAATAATATTCGTTCAATCTCATGTAAAATTGTATTTATCGCCATTATATTCAAATCTGACTTTGTACAGTTCCCGAAGCGCCTTTGACAACACATACGCACCTTTTTATGAGGGGGCGCGAGCCCCCTTCGCCGCTATCGCGCACATCCCGCATACAAGCATCAGCATCCCTTCGAAAAGTCAAAATCCGAATGTCCGCGAGGCGCGATACGCGGCTACCCCCAGTGCGGGGTCTGACCCCGCAACGCCCCGCCCTTGCCATAAGCCTCCTCGAGAATCCAGGGAAAAATACACTATTTTCAACATTCAGCACACCTCAACGCACGCTCAATGCATTATTTTGGTAATGATTTGATTTTTTATGCAACTAAAACAATAATACACAATGATTTTGGATTGTCTGCCATAGCAGATATCCTTAAAAAAGGAGTTCAGAATGAGATCGCTTCACATCCCAGTCATCTGCATTTTTTTCAGTGCCATTCTGTTCGGCTGCAGTGATACCTCATCGATTTCGAGCGGTATCCCCCCGCAAGGAACACCGAGCGAGCCGGGAACGCCGAGCGAGCCGGGAACGCCGGGTACACCGAGCGAGCCGGGAACGCCGGGTACACCGAGCGAGCCGGGTACACCGGGAACGCCTAGCGAGCCGGGAACGCCGGGTACACCGAGCGAGCCGGGTACACCGGGAACGCCTAGCGAGCCAGGTACACCGGGGACGCCAAGCGAGCCGGGCACACCAGTCGATCCCTATCCAGAAAAGCCTGACACCCCCTCCATCCCAAAAGATGTGGCAGGCGGCATCATATCCTGGCTCGAAGGCATTCCCTGCACAGACGATATCAACACACGCAATGAATGTTCCTACGATGTCGTCGTGGAATGCAAGGATGGCGTCTATTATGTGAAGGAGGACTGTTTCCAGAATCCCGACCATTCCACATGCTGGAATGGTCTCGGATGTGTCTCATGCACCCCGGACTCGACCTATTGCAAGGACAACGACGTCTATACCTGCACCTCTGACGGCATGAGCGAAACCCTCGTCAAATCATGTGGCGATCTGACCTGCCAGGACGGAGACTGTCCCGAAGAAAACAACTGCGCGCTTGATGCACAGTTCATCTATCTCGTCGATGACAGCTATAATCTCATCAAATTCAATCCCGGTTCCCCAACAGAAGACTACCTGTCGATACTTTTTTCCCTGCGGAACTGTCATACGAGCGCAACGCCATTCTCGATGGCAGTCGACCGGGATGCGAACGCGTGGGTGCTCTATCAAGACAGCACGCTGGTCAAAGTCAATATCGCAACGCAAGCGTGCACTTATGTAACACAGTTCAATGCCAACGGATCTGGACTTTCGCTCTTTGGCATGGCATTCAGCCTGGACGCCATCGGTGCAAAGACCGACACGCTCTTCATTGGCGATCAAGCAACATACGGGAATTTCGGCAAGATCGACACTGCGGCAATGACATATACGCGTCTCGCGACATTCCCCAATTACTATGAAAAAACACCAGAGCTGACGGGAACCGGCCATGCCAAACTCTATGCATTTGCACCGGGCATCTACACGCAACATATCAGCGAAATCGACAAAGCCACCGGCAATGTGATTACCGACTACCAAGTGCCGGGGGCAGGAAACTCAATCAATGCGTGGGCATTTGCACACTGGGGCGGATACTATTTCATGTTCGAGACAGTCGGATCGAACAACAAGATTCTCAGATTCGATCCCAATACGCAACAGACTGACACTTTTATGGAATATACCCCCTATCGCGTGGTTGGCGCCGGTGTATCGACCTGCGCCCCCACAGTACCAGTCATCATCAATTAAATATCAGAGTAAATTAAATATCAGAGTAAATCATCGTAAAACTCGCGCCGCAAAGAGCAAAAGCCTCCGGCGGCGCTTTTTTTCGCAGACCGTTTGCGATGCGTGTTAAATCATTGCGCCTCAAGATCTTTCAGAAGCAGTCTTTTCTTATCAATATCGGCTTCCAAAGCCTCAATATCCTTCAATAAAGCCGGATCATTATTCTGAGCGTAATTTTTTTTCTGAGCATCCAGAGCTATCTGCAAATCATCTATTTCCTGCTGGACACGCGCGATTTCAGCCCGTCTGAGAGCTTCAGTCTGCCTGATCTGCTGTTCGAGCTTTTCCTGCAGCTGCATTGCCCTATCACGCTGTTCGGCAGCCGCTGCACGTTCATCATCATCCGCGCGCATCTGATCCAGCCTGAATTTTTCGTGCCACGCATTTCGCGCATTGTCATCGCGATAGATATTGATCTCATCCCCTGCAAGCAGAGCTGTCGCGCGCCCATCTTCAAAGAGCCCAACACCGCCATAGATCGGACTGAGGATTTCCTTGTTTGACGTATCGATCACGCCCCAACGCTTTCCGCGTTTAAACCCAATCAGCCCCTCCGATTCAGCTGTCAGCGCTTCATATTCAAATGGCACCGCGACCTCTCCAGTAGGTTTCAGCACACCCCATTTGCCGTCCTTGCTCATCACAGCATACTCGCTCGTCAAATAAAAGCTCACATTTGTAGGATTTCCCTTGCTCTGATAGGCATCATATTCAAATTCAGTGATGCGCTTGCCTTCAGGATTGAGAAGCGCATATTTTCCCTTGTCATTCTGCACAAGCGAGAAGGATTCCCCCAAGCAAATCGTCGAATATTCCGGCCCAATAACCTGAGTACCATCCGTATTATAATACGCGACTCGATTTGTAGCAGTGTTTCGCGCCCATAATTTCGAAGAGCCCTCTTCAACAACGATTTCATCATACTCAGGAGGCACGATGACTTTGTCATTCATATCGACAAGCCCCCATTTGCCTCCCGTGCATATCTGCGCAGCATCCGGACGGAGTTCCACGGAATTCTTATAAGCTTCAGTGATATAATATTCACTTGGAACGCGCAGATCTTTTTGATAATTGACAAGCTGACCGCCTTTATTGATGCGTTTATATTTATTATTATAATATGTAACGCAAGCATAAGGTTCCGGAGTGAATTGTCCATATATATCCACAGTACCTATGCCCTGATCAGATATCGCAAACGCCTTGCCATTAAAAAAGTTTCCGATGGCATGAAATCTCGGCGCGACAATAGGCGTTCCCGATCTATCAAGAAAGCCGTAGAGCCCGTTCTGCATCACGAGCAGCCGATCTTCAACGAAAACCTGATCCGTGCGCGTCGTCGAAGGCAGATCGCCTCTCCAAGCCCACATCGGGAATTTGCTACGAATCCCAGCCTTATCGACATACATGATACTCGCCGGATAAGTGACATCCACCACGAGCTGCGGATAGTCATACTCCCCGAAGCTGTTCAACAGCTTCGCCTCCTCATCCATCATCGCGATCTTGGAATCCGTGCATACCCCTAACGCATCTCTCGACAGACAATTCGCGACAAAAATCACGCCATCCACCGTTCCCGATGTCGCATAATACTGCTCCCCCTCAGCACTCGGGGTAAGGGGCGTTTCACCGTCACCATCACGATAGACAACCCCCTGACTGACTTCTTCGTTGCCATAATACGCCCATATACCCGCTTTGGGGTCTCCGAAAAGCTCCGCAGACACACACCCTGAGAGCGTACACATACAAAAACAAAGCACAAATCCAAACCGTTTCATCATTGACCTCTTGACAGGAACACCGATCCGAGACCGGTTCAACCCATAAGCAGTTCTGATTTATACCACACCACTAAAAAAATAAAAAGCCGCCCGGCGAACCGGGCAGCACAAATCGCGGATGTTCAAATTACGTGCATGGCATTTAACAGGATGCGAGGTCCCCCGAACACTCGAATCCGATCCATTTAAATATCTTCGCAAGCCTTCTCAAGATCATTTGCATGTAATTCCGCAGCCGCCAAACCCATTGCTACATGACACGCATTTTTTTTGTGCTGTACACTTCCCAGAATCCTGGAAATAGTATGTGTGCGTGTTTTGATTACAGTAATACGCATTATGGTCAATATCAGAGCATTTTGCACCAGTACAAGAACCTGAAATATCAGCGGGCAAAACCTGACAGTCACCATACCCTCTTGAAGAGACCGTGCAAGTCTCATTGGCCGCACACGTCTTACCCAATGAGTATGTGTGGAACTTTTTATTACAGAGATACATTTTTTTACCAATACAGATAGCAGGAGACTCATCAGTGCAAGCGAGGGGCACTTCAGGCGGCAAGCATTTGGCATATCCAGTCGAACTCAGTTTACATACCAAACCTGTTTCACATTGCTTCTTATCGTAATAGCCATCCGAACAGATATACATGTCACTGCCATCGCATTTGTTACTTATACATTTTTCAGTACACTGCCCATAGCCATTACTTTTGACATGGCAGGTTTTCGATCCGCAATTTTTCTTCAAATAATAAACTCCAGCAGACGCATTGCAAAGATACAATTTATTATCAACGCAATAAGCTTTCGCGCCTTTCTGGCAAGAGGCTGGAATAACATTCGGGATGCACTCTCCATAATTCTCGTTGAGCCGGCAGGTCTCATTGTTTGCACATGTTTTATACTTCTTATAATAACCAAATCCATCACAGATATAAAGGTCCTTATTGTCATTCAAGCAGATGGAAGGATCGCCTTTTTTGCACAGCCCAGGCTTGCCATCCTCAAGGCAAAGCCCATACCCATGGGCAGTTACTTTACATGAAGTTCCGGCTTCACATGTTTCTTTTTTAACCATAAATCCAGCTCTGTTGCACACATACAGGTCATTACCCTTGCAAACAGCGGGAGACGATCCATGGATGCATTTTTCGGAACTGCCGCAATACCCAAATCCAGAGGCTTGATCAATCTTGCAGGGCTTATCCTCAGTACAGCTCTGAACTTTCTGGTATTGATGATTTTTGCAAATATAGAGATTGTTATTCTTGCAAAGTGCAGGAGCATTTGTTTCACATGCTTCAATTTTTCCGCACTGACCATATCCATTTTGTACAGAACATGGTTTTTCATCCGAACATGTTTCAATTTTATGATAGAAATTATTGCTGCCACATACATATAAATCCTGACCATCACACTTGGCTGAAGATGTCTTGTAGGTGCATGCTTCAAATGAACCGCACTGACCATAACCTTCACTATTTACAGTGCATTTTTTATCATTGCTACAGGTTTCTTTTTTAATATATATGCCATTGGAATTGCACACATACAGATCCTGCCCATCGCACTTAGCAGGGTCTTTCTGATACGAACAAGTCTCGAATTCCCCACACTGGCCATAGCCATTCTTTACGGTACACGGATTACCTTCAGAACACGTCATAAGTCTGGCATACTTGTTATCACTGCCACATATATATAGTTCCTGCCCAATGCACAGAGCATTCGATGAACCGTATTTGCAGCTCTCTGGAATATCCGGTGTTTCACTTGGATCAGCCACGCAATCAAGAAATCCATTGGGATAATCATAAACGCTATAGCGCCCCCCTTCACAAGATGCAGCCCCTTCACACGTCCCATCGTACTTGATCTTGCAGAAGCTATTTTTACAAGTATATGTCTTAACAACGCCATCGCTTGAACAATATGTCCCCTGACTTGACTGCTTACTGCTGCAAGCAGGCACATAATCCTCAGCTGTGCAATATTCCGGTTCACCGCAAGTCAATGTACCTTTATAATAAAAGCAATCCGCGTTTGGGCAATTGATCTGATGTATTTTGTTGTTATTGCTCATCCAATAGCCTGTTTTTTTATCCGGACTGCATGCAGGGACACATCTTTCCTTGCTGTCTTTGGTGCAACTCGCTCCGCCGCAGTTCACATACCCATCCGTTACATTGCATGCAGACGCTTGACACGCAATGGTCTGAACTTTTCCGGAATTATTCCAAAAATAACCAGTCTTACCATCGTTTCCGCATGCAGGCGCGCACCGGCGAGTGCTGTCTGCCGAACACTTATCCGTACAACTGACAAGACCAGGATCGTTCGGATTCGTCGAACAATTCTGTTCTGCGCACCGTATTTTTGTAATCACCCCATCCTGACAGATCAGCGCGTTTGAATTTTCATTAATGCACATCTGCTTGAACGCTGCTGAACTGCACTTTGCTCCAATTTCGATGCATTGATCATTCGCACATCCAAACGAGCATTGCTGCGTGAACCACTCCCCCTGACTGCAAATCTTCAGCGCGTCATCGGCGCATTTTTTTTCACCATCCGTGCAATCAGATGGCGGTGGCACGCTGGAAGGATCATCAGAATTTATGCAGACGCCATTTTCACATTTTCTTTCACAGGCAGCCCCTTCAGCCCAATTGCCATATAAACATCGCAAAGGAATATTGTCCCGGCAATCAGCTGCCCCCTCTTCACAAGTTTCAGGCTCCTGACCAGACACCTCTTCACACGCCCCATCCACGCAACCATTGGCGCAATTCTTGTCAAATACCCAGTCTCCATCACGACAAACTAACACATCATTCAGATCACATTTATGACTGCCAGAAACGCATTCCTCTTCTCCCGGACGCTGTATCCTTCTGCAATGTCCAGTTTCAGAATCACACCCATCGGGACATGAGGAATTAAACATCCACTTGCCGTTCACGCACATATAGGCATCAGAGCCATCGCACTTTCTTTGCCCATTAGAGCATTCATCCCCTCCATTTTCAGTGCCAACAATGCGAATACAGGTAAATTTGGGATCGCAGTAATCACAACTCTTTTCACAAGTTGACATATCCCCTCGATCACAAACAAAAACCTGCTCCTCGTCACAGTTCTGCTCTTCATTGCGACGAAGGATGCACATATTTATGTCTTTATCATAAACAGAACTGCTTTCGACAGTAGTGCATACATATTCATTCGGGCATCTTAAATGTTTAAAAACGCCTTCCTTGATATATTTATTACAATTTATCACATCCGCATCGCTACATCCGACACATTTATTCTCATCATCACTATCGATACACACTCCAGACGAAAGCCTAATTCCCCGAACATTGTCACAAGAAATGCCAAGGTTTACAATATCATCAAGGGAACACCCAGAGAATGCACCAGCAATCAGTCCCCCTGCAAGCCCCCAAACATATATCTGTTTTAAAAATTTTTTTCTCATATTTTATCCTTATTTGGTCCCGTGCGACACCCATTCAGGTATCAGCTGTATGATACAGGCAGTTTTACATGCCCTGACCAATTTAGCTAAATTTTTTCATGAATCAAGTATGATTTCATATTATGAATGTTTCTATCGCTTCCCCCCCGGACAAAGCCTGCCAATTGTTGTTTGAAACGTTTTTTCTAGTACCGCATCCCCGAATTGACTGCGCTTACCTTTGTCATCGGCAAAGTTTCGGCGACAACGGGACCTCATCCCCGAATTGACTGCGCTTACTGAGTCTCTCTGAGCAACAAGGCAGTACATTAGCCCCATAGACGTTTTCTGAAGTATTGCGTGATTTTGCGTGCAGAGGCTGTAGGCAGCAGTTGGCGTGATAAAACTTCTGGCTTCGATTTCAGCGCATGTTTTTGGCCCTATTGCACAAATTATTTTCATTGACAATATCAGACTATTTTGTAAATATTAGAATGTGGTACAATTTACCACAAATCCATCCATCATCATTTGCTATATTCATCATGAACTCAAAAAAGAAATCATTTACAATCTCCTCAAGCACGTTCAGCTTATCATTCCTCTTGATTTCTGGCATGCTCGTCACGGGATGTGATGAAAAAGCCGTCACCGCAGTGGATATCAGCTGCAGTGGTCCTGAGTGTTCAAGTCCTGTTACTCCAGAGCCACCTGATCCTTATATTCCATCTGATCCTCCCACGCCACCAGAACCGGAGCCACCTGATCCTTATATTCCACCTAATCCTCCCACGCCGCCTGAACCGGAGCCTCCCACGCCGCCTGAACCGGAGCCTCCCACGCCGCCAGAGCCTTGTGCAGACGGTCTTACAATCTGTGCCAATGATACCAACGGACTCGGCTGGACAATGACCTGTCAAGGCGGAAAGTGGCTAAACAAAGAGGCCTGTCACAACGCCTCATGCCAAAACGACCATTGCGGCGAATGCATGAATCAAAATACATCATGTGAAAGCAATACATTTAGATATTGCCAAGATGGCACACAGATGAATGTCACCTGTCAGAGTGGATGTTCAAGCTATGGATGTCTTACATGCAAAAATGGTGATATCTATTGCAAGAACAACGGATCTGGCATTGGTGAATTACATATCTGCAGCAATCATAAATGGATCATACAAAATTGCGATGGCGCATGTGATGCATCCGGCAAAGCCTGTTCGGCCGCACCAATCATTGAGCCAATCGTCCTAGAGCCATGCGACAATCCAGATGCAGTGCGATGCAGAAATGATGTATGGCTTGGCTATATCGACAGATGTATCAACGGGCATTGGGTACAGGAATCATCATGCGGAAATGTGAGCTGCATGGACGACAAATCATGCGGGGAATGCATGGTCAACACCTCACAGACTTGCAAAGACGGCATCGTCACGTTCTGCAACAGCGGAAAGTTTGCGCACTACACGTGCGGCGTCCCGAAATGCAGGTACAAAGGCGATTACAAACAGCAATCTGAAGGTGATGAATGCGGCAACTGCGGCTACGGCGACTCCATCTGTTCTGAATACCTGCCTGGATATGGCGTCACCTATTTATGTGATGGCGGTATTTATTTTGGGGGCCATGCATGCAACGGTCCATGCAATGAAACAGCCACACAATGTGAGCGCTACCCATCACATAGCAATTCATGCGACCAAGAAGGCGCATCCTATTGCATAGATGATCATGATTACTTTTATGGATCAGCCACATATAAATGTTCTCATAACATCTGGGAAGAGATCAAATGCCCGCGTGGATGTAACGACAAACATACGGACTGCAAAGAAGTCGAGGACATCGAAGCGCTGAGATGTCCTGAGAACCATTCCTCTGGCCACAACACCTGCTATCAGGAAGGCGACAAATATTATGAAAAGCACTGCGAAAACAGCTTCTGGACGGACCCGATTGAATGCCCATACGGCTGCAATGACAACAATACTGACTGCAAAGCTGTAGAAAAATGCGATACAGAAGGCGCCACGCGGTGTAAAAATATCGGCAGTTATGGCCGCCTGCACACCTGCCTGAACGGAATCTGGACAAATGAGCAGTCATGCGGTTATGTATCCTGCCAAGATGACCATTGCGGCACCTGCGCAAACCACTCGAGCGGCTGTCTGGATTCTGTCAACTTCGGGTACTGCCACAACGGCACTCACCATGCGGTCGCATGCCGGGAATGCAATGTCGGATGCTACAGATGTCAGAACGAAGGCGAAAGCTATTGCTGGGACTATGAACCGGGCAAGGGGGAGATCAAGACCTGTGTGAACGGATTTTGGCAAACTCAGAAATGCAAGGTGAAAAATAGCCAATTTGATGCGCCATGCCGCACAGACGGCCAAGGTTGCAGAGAATAGACAATATTCGGTCGGGAGACATCTTTCTTATTACAATATATAGATGTTTCCCATCCCCAAAACCAACATGTATTGAGCATAGACAAAACATGACTGATGCACGAGTTATATCAGTCATCTAATTATATATATTTAAACATCTCATCCAGTCTATCACTAGGTTTTAGAGGCATTCAAATGCCATTCTCTGACTCTCCTTCTAAATTACCTTTTCATTTGAGAAGCGAGTGCCTTTAGCACCAAGTTATTTAAATTCGTTTATACTAATTTTAAACTCTATGTAATTATTTCTATTGACAGTGTTCTCAATAAACCAAGCACCCAATCAAATAAACGAGCCGTATGCCGCAGGCATAGGCGAGTTTTTGCGCTGCGTATCGTCTAAGACGATAGCAGCGCGCAAGATTGCGTAAAAAAGCCGCCCCGAAAGGCGGCCAAGACTGGTGTGACTTATGACCTAAATAAATCTATCAAATGCACGAATACCATTTCTTTGCGAAGTCGTATGAACATTTCTGAGTTTCTTTGCATGTCCATTCTTTAATGATGCCATTTGAGCAACGCAGACCGGAATTGGAATATGCATCGCAACCCGCCGGATTATAATTTTCGGTATCACAGCACTGTCCGACCACACCGCCTTCGGTAACTGTACTGCCGGTGCATGAGTTGCTGCCCCCCCCATTCGGGTTCGGGCATGTCACTTTGTTGTTCGCAACCGAACACTGGCTGTTTGCGCACTCCCACTGCTTGACGATGCCCCCCGAACAGATCAGGGCGTTCGCGTTGCCATTGATGCAAGAAACTTGATAACTCCCCACATTGCAACAGGATTTGTCAGGCACACCACCTGTCGTGACCTGTGCGCCGCTGCAGGAAGTTTTTACACAGGATGAAGAGTTTTTGCCATTGACGGTGCATGTATATCCATCGGAGCAACTTTTTTCGACAAGGACTTTCTTGTTCAGATCACAATAGTAACGCTTGGTACCATCGCTCTTACAGCCGCCTTCGTACGTCGTGGGATCGCAAGATGCGCCTGCAACGGGTTCATCGCCAGGCTCGGGAGAGCCCGATTTCTCACAAATCGAAGAGTTGTTGCCCTTGACAACGCAGGACGTGCCAGAATTGCAGGACTTTTCGACGAGCTTGCCATCATTTCCGCAATAATAGCGCTTGGTGCCGTCGCTGCTGCAGCCGCCCTCATAGGAATTCTTATCGCAGGATGCGCCCGCAACAGGGTTATCTCCGGGCACAGAGGGCGTCGAGCCGCCGCCACATTCGACCTTGCCACTCGCTGTCGTGCAGTCGTTATTCGCGCAGGTCACGATATGGACTTCGCCTTTGGAGTAATAATAGCCTTCAGAGCCATCGGCCTTGCAGACCTTGTTGCAATAGACTGTGCCGCCGGGCTCACAGTCCGCAACTTCGCCAGAGGACTCGCAAGTCGAGGAGTTGTTGCCCTTGACGACGCAGGACGTGCCAGAATTGCAGGATTTTTCGACGAGCTTGCCATCATTTCCACAATAATAGCGCTTGGTGCCGTCGCTGCTGCAGCCACCCTCATAACAGGAGGAATCGCA
>JAFUEE010000121.1 GCA_017464085.1 Pseudomonadota bacterium | reverse complement strand
GACCTACGTTATCGAGTATACTGACGATTGGCAAAACACGGGGAGAGCTTACATTGAGGCAAGTGCTCTCCAAAATTACGCGAGGTAACGTTTGCTGATGCTGGGTTTCCAGTTTTTGCGAACTTTTATGGACACTACCTATTAGCCGATTTGGCAGAAGAAAAAATCCTCAAGCAGTCATATCAAACTTCCACCAAAGATGAAGCAAACGATCAAATACATGAATTTTACACACATAAATTATATACAAATAAGGAAGGCTCTCTTTTTAATGCACAAAAACAAACCCGTGAAGAATACAATACTTCGATGATGTATTTAAAAGTGAATGACCTTCCGACAAAACAATGTGATATCACAGAAATTTTTCGATCTGGACGCAGCTATAATATGGATATATTCGATAATGCTTTAGATATCATAGAATCAGAACTCGGCAATATCAAAAGCGCGATCAAACAAGTGGCGAGCAATGAGGACAGCACGCTGGACCCCCTCGAAAAGATTGCGGAAAAGTGCGAAGAGAAACTGAGAGACCATAAAGATGCCGAAGGTCATTATTTTCATACCTTGGGCGGATTCTATTTCGTTGCAATTGAATATTATATTGGCCAAAAAGCATTGGCCATGCAATGCGATCTGAACCGTCAATCCAAAAAGAGACTTCGCAGAATTGAAAAAATCTTACAAAAATTAAGCGAGCCTGCAATCGCTTTAGTCATAAAATTAAATATAGAGGATTTTAAGAAATCTTCACAAAAAATTATCGATCAAACACTTCCAAGATTTCATTGCGTTTATCATTATTTACACATCATGCCCGAGTCTCTTGACGCATATACTGACTTTACAGATATGATTTCCGAGGCATCCTGGGAACTCAATCGCGAAGATTATGAGACAGATGCAGAATTCAATCTGGCTGAAAGTTTCCACGAGAAATGCCTGGCACGAGCAGCCTCATTTCCCAAAGACCCTGCGGGGCACAGCTTTAAGTATCAGGCCACAGAAAATGTCGTCACGCTGATCTCGGCAGGGCTTGACGGTATCTTTGGCAACTCCGATGATATTTCGCTCTCGATCACGCCAAAACAGCTCGAACCCTATGAACAGGCGCTCTCCGAAAAACTCGCGAAAGCGCGCGAAAAAGCCCCTAAAAACACGCATCAAGCCAATGCGCCGCGCGAAGCCCCCACGCGCATGGCCCCCCCCCCTCAGACTCAGCGCGCCCCCAACCTCACGTTTGTCCGTGACATCACCTATCCAAATAAAACAAAGCCGAGCTGGCTCATCTTCAAAGATCAGCTGGGGCGCTTCTGCGCAGTCATCACAAGCTCGCAATATCCCATCCTGCAAGAAAACGGATACTGTATTCCTTTCTCTGGCAACGACAAAGCCCTCAAAGACTCTTTTGCCGGGCATACGGTCGCAGAAATCAACTATCCCGAACACAGGCAGTGCAAAAAGCTCCAGCCGGTCAGCAGCAATGCCTACTGCAACAGGTTTTATAAATCTTTCATGGAAGCTGCAGAAATCGAACACTACGTCAAATTCAAGAAAATCTGTCAATCGGGCGCTCTGACTCATGTCCAGAAGTATTGCCAGTACTTAGAATAATGCCACGCGCGCTTTCCCTCAGGCAGCTACAAGTTGCGAAAGCGCGCGATTTTTCCTTTGCGCAATATCGCTTTGTCGGCGTACATTTCCTCTCCTCCCCAGGGGCAGATCATGCCCGGGATTGAGGAAGACCATGACATACAGCGACAGGATAGACAAACTCGATACCATACGCGCTTACGCGCGCTCCTTTTGTGTCGAGGGGTTCAAGTATCGGACGGACTACAAGGAAAAAAGCCCTGAGAATTACAACAATGCGCGGCGGCGCATGGAAAACTGGCTGGGAGAGGCCTTTGCCGCAGTCTTTGACGAACAGGGCAAGCGTTTCCACATCCAGCTCGACAGCCGCGACTACAGCCCAAATCCGCTCAATGCCGTTTTTCGCGCCAAGACGTTCACCAACAAGAACATCTTTCTCTGTTTCACGCTGCTCGACCTGCTCGCAGACAAAGCCTGGCACAAGACTTCCGAGCTCATCGCAAATGCCCAGAAGTGCTGGAAACACTATGCCGATGAATGGTCACTCACCCCTGACACCATTCGTTACCAGCTCAAAGACCTCGAAGATCTCGGCATACTCTGCGCCCACAAAGCCGGACGAGACAAATATTACAGCATCAGTGAAGACGAGATTGACAGGGCCGCGTGGCATGACGCGCTTTCGTTCTATTCGGAGGCCGGCATCCTGAGCATCATCGGCGCATTTTTATCGGACAAATTCGAGGTCGTTCCGGAAGCCTTCACCTTCAAGCATCACTACATACACCATATCCTGGACAGCGAAGTGCTGCTGGCAGCCCTCGAAGCCATTGCCGAAAACAGGCGCATTCAGGCAAAGTTCCTGCGAAAAGAAGGCAATGAGGAAAAACGCCTGTCGTGGGAGCTCAGCCCGATCGAAATCCGCATCAGCGCGAGCACGGGCAGGCGCTGGCTCATTTCCCTGGTGCGCGATCCCGTCACGACCTGGCGCTATGAGGCAATCCGCCTGGACGATATCCTCACGGTCACGGTCAAAAAGGACAAAGTCGATCCCGATACCGTCACGAAATACCGCAACCACCTCAACGCGCACCTCTGGGGCGTGACCTGCCGCGACCTGAACTGCCTGGTCAAAGTCGAAATGACGATCCGCGACACCGACAAGAACAGCTATATCCTCGCGCGCCTTGAACGCGAACGCCGATGCGGCCAAGTGACCCGTGTGGACGAATTTACGCGGCATTTCGAGGCGGAGGTCTGCGATGCGGAAGAAATGGCCCCCTGGCTGATGTCGTTCACGGGATATATTGAATCGCTGACATGCAGCAACAAAGCATTTGAGAAACGCTTCTGGGACGAAGTGCGCGGCCTTGTCCAGCTGTATGATGAGGCATGCGATTCGTCGAGGGGGTAGCGGCGTATTGGCGCGGGCTATCTCGCTTTCGCTCGATACGCCCTGCGGGCGCTTGCTATCTCGCTGGCGCTCGATACGCCGCGCCAATAGACGCGAAGGGGGAGGCTTCCCCCTCCCCCCAAAAAAGGATGCCGCACGGGATGCACGGCATGAAGGATCAATAATCGGAATCCGATTTGAGCCCGCTGACGATGGCGACGCTGGCGGAAACGCCCAAACGGGAAGCGCCGGCCTTGACCATGGCGATCGCGGTCTCTGTGTCGCGGATGCCGCCGGATGCCTTGACGCCCATTTCCGGGCCGACGACGCGGCGCATCAGAGCGACATCTTCGACTTTGGCGCCGGCTTTCGAGAAACCGGTGCTCGTCTTGACAAAATGCGCGCCAGCGGCTTTGGACAGCGCGCAGGCGATGACTTTTTCCTCATCCGTGAGCAGGCAGGTCTCGATGATGACCTTGACAAGGGTGCCCTCGACGCCTTCCACGACTTTGCGGATATCATATTCGACGAGCCTGTAATCTTTGCTCTTGAGCGCGCCGACATTGATGACCATATCGACTTCGACAGCGCCGCAGCGGACGGCTTCCTGTGCCTCAAACACTTTGGATGCAGTCGTGCCGGCACCGAGAGGGAAACCGACGACGGCGCAGACATTGACGCCGCTGTCTTTCAGAAGGTCGCTGGCGAGATGGACCATCGAGGAGTTCACGCAAACACTCTTGAAATGGTATTCGCGAGCTTCCGCGCAGAGTTTCTCGATCTGCGCACGGTCGCCATCCTGTTTCAGATACGTGTGATCGATGATCCCCGCGAGATCTTTAGCCGTCACATGTTCCACATCGGCGACGCCCTTGGTATCCGGATGCGCGATCGTAAGTACGTCGAGACCATTTTGACAATTGCAGCTCATTTTTAACTCCCATCAGAAAACGCGCGGAATTGCGCAGAATATTTATACTTTTAACTTACAAGGCGAATATTTTGCAACCCGGAAGCGCTAGAGCCGGCGCTGTATGCTCATCGCGATTTCTTTGAGCTGTTCCAGAGAGCAAATCGACTCGGTGCATGAGAGCATGACCGTCGCGCGCTTGCTCTTTTCAAAGAAGACGAGTTCGTTGAGCTTGTGATGGTTCGAGGAGAACGCATCATTTGCGAGCTGCTTGACTTTCTGGCCGCCAAAAGACTGTTTGAAGAGGTCTTCGAAGCGTTTGGCAGCGGCAGATTCATTGCCGGGCTTCCAGACCTGAATGGAGAAACCGAGTTCCTTTTCGTTATCGGTGGCGATGCGCATGGAATTATATTTCTGGTCGGGGTTCTGCCCGAGGAGCCATGCTTCAGAGAGCGCGCCAGAATAGCCAGTTTTTTCGCGGAATTCGCGGATATTGATGAGTTTTTCGATGCTCATGCCCTGCCGGACTTTCGGCATGCGAGGCTCAGGAGCCGCAGGTGCTTTCGCGACTTCTTCTTTTTTGTCGTCTTTCGCATCGTCGGAAAAATCGAATGCCGCTTCAGCGTTTTCTTCTTCCTGTGCTTTCAGCTTTTCTTCCTCAGCGGGCTGTCGCCCTCTGTAAGGACGTTCGCCTTTGCGCGCCTCGCGGCCGCCTTTTTTGCGAGCGGCTTTCTTATCATCGGGCGCGGCTGCATCATCCTGCGCCTGAGCGCCTGCATCGTCTGCGTCATTCGCGGACCCTTCTTCAAGATCCTGCTCGTCCGCAGTCATTTCCCCGAGATCCACAGTCTTGGAACTGCCCTTTGCTTCTTCTTTTTTGGAGCACGCGCACAAAAAGAGCGCCAAAATGCACAGAATGATGATCTTTTTCATAGATCTACCCGATTAAAACATGAAGTAGAGGTTTGCGATGACGTTCCAAGCGATTTCCGGGTCATAATCTTTCGATGTGGAATCCTCATAGACGCTCTGCGACGGGAGAATGGGATAATTGCTCTTTGCGCGGTTCGTCCATGCGGCACCCGGAACAAAGATGCCTGCGCCGATCTCGAAGCGGAAGCGGTCTGATTCATCGTAGAAGAGCTTGAGGTCGCCTTCAAAACCGTACCAGGAGGCGTTGCCCGGCGTGGCTTCCTTGACGATCGGCACGGCAGTCGAGAGATCGAGGCGAGCGCCAAGCGCCATCGTCATCTGCGGCATCGTGATCGGGAACTTGTACTCCCCATAGAGGTTGAGGTACCAGGCATTGTTGATGCCGCCCATCAGCTCGCTGAACATGATCTCATCGACCATATAGTTGGGATCGAAGCGAAGCAGAGAGCCCATCTTGAAGTCATTGACTTTTTCGACGAGCGGATGTCCGCTGTAAACCATGTTATCAGCCCACGCGATACCGGTCTTCGCGCCGGCGATGAGGTCTTTCCACCAGACTTCGGCTTCGAGCGCGGCACCGAGCTGAAGAATATCGCGTGAAACGCCTTCATCGCCTGTATCGCGCGTCACGCTGCCGAATGCGCCGACAAACTCGGCCTCAAGGCGGAGGGTGATATCGTGGGGGCAGGGCACGAAGAAACGCCCCCAGAGATCAATGATATAAGCCGTCGCTTCCTTATTATAGAGATCGTATGTCGCGGCAGCGCCATCCCCGGATGTGATGCCAGACTTGGCGGCATCCGTATCGACCGCGATATCCTGCTTGCGATACGAGAAGAGAACGCCCCAGTCGGCAGTCCATTGGCGCGTCTCAAACAGCGCGCGCGCGCGCTCATCAATTTCCTGACGGGAAATCGGGCGATCAAACAGAGAGAGCGTGAACTGGAGCACATCATCGTTATCGGTCAGATCAAATGCCTGCCCGATTGAATCCTGCTGAAGGTTGTAACTCGCGAGCCCCGAGTTGACGAAATCCCACGAGAAATCGAGATAGAGCACATCAAAGAAGGGATCGCGGATCCTGTATTCGACGCGATCGACGGCATCGGAAGAGTCGCAATCCAGGCATTTCCAGCCTTTGCCCTCGATGAGCTGCTGATCACGCTTATACACGCCGCCATCATTATAAATGATTCCGAGTCCCCAATGCGCAGGCACTCTCCCGGCCTTGAACGTGCCGATGATCGTGTCTGCTTCGCCATAGAGCCCTTTGACAGTCACGGCATTTTTGCCGATCGTATCGGAATTGACCGGTTCCGCGCCATTAAACGAGAAGAATTCATTGGCGCCCCAATTCGTGCGCAAGCCATTCGGCGTCGTGCCGAGCACAAAGTTATCCATGATATCGAACGTGCCCGAGATGCGCACAGACTCGGTGATATGAATCGTCGGAGAATAGCGGAAGCGCATATTCGCGCCCATGAGCACATCGGTATCGGAAGCGGAGATATTTTCCTGCTGAGACGCGCCGCGATCTTCAGAATCGAGCGGAGCCGCGACAGGCGAAGTGCCGCGCGTGCTCAGATCATAATTGCCGAAAGCGTTCAAGCGCGTGCGGAAATAGCCGTGATGCTCAAACCGGGGCATGCGTTCGGACGTTCTTGGGGCCTGCGGAATGATTCTCGGGGAGACGGCGGCCTCGGCAGGCTGTGCTGCAGCAGGCTTTGAAGGCGCAGGCTGTGCTTCGGGAGAATAGCTGTTCGCGAGCCCGCGCATGGCTTCCTTGCGTGCTTCCTGACTCGTGCGCTTGGACGCGAGCTTATCGGGCAGGCTCTGCGCAGCTTCTTTCGCTGGCGCAGGTTCGGCTTGAGCGGCTTCTTTCGCTGGCGCAGGTTCGGCTTGAGCGGCTTCTGCCGCCTTCGGCGCAGAGCTCTCTCCAGAGGCAGTCGCATTCCCATCCTCGGATGATTTGACGATCTTGTGCGTTTCGGTCCTTTTTTCTGCAGATGCATTACCGGTCTGTGGGGAAGCTGACGCTGCCTCATCTGCCGGCGCATTCGCCGGCTCCTGCGCATCCTGCGCCCAAGAAACCGACGGAATTCCAAAAGTTGACGCAGCCAATACAAACGCCAGCTTCTTCACTTGTCTCTGCATACTTGTCCTCTTTGATTATTTCTGTTCAGGGCGCTCAGGCCCTGCGCTATGATCATTTCAGCGCTGTGCGTCAGACGCGCACACGGCGCAAAATTGACCTTCTATACCCTCAGTATTATTAATGTGCAATGATTTCGCGGCCTGTTCCGCGAAACAGAGTGCTTCTAATGACATTTTTCCCAAAGTTGAACAAAATAATGGATTTCGCAGAACTTGCGCCGCTCAATGGCTTTTTACTTGTCGACAAACCATCGGGCATTTCCTCGTTCGATGTGATCAAACGCATCAACCGCCGATTTTCTATCCAGCGGACTTCAAAAAAAATCGGGCACGGCGGAACGCTTGACCCGAACGCCTCCGGCCTGCTCGTCGTCGCCATCGGCAAAGCCACGCGCCTGTTGCGGTATTTTCTCGGAAGCGACAAGCGTTATATCGCGACCATCGAGTTCGGCGCGCGCACGACAACAGACGACTGCGAAGGGGAGATCCTCGAAACGGCGCCGTTCGAGCATATCACCCGAGAAGGGCTCGAAACGGCGCTTCAGGCATTCCGAGGGAAAATCAGCCAGATACCGCCCAATTATTCCGCACTTCACATCGATGGCAAACGCGCATACGACCGCGCCAGACATGGCGAAACATTTGAAATCCCGGCGCGCGAAGTCCAGATACATGAAATCAGCATCCTGCATGCAGAGCTTCCTCGCAACCCGGTCATACAGCTCGATATCGCCTGTTCCGGCGGCACATATATACGCTCGATTGCCAGAGATCTCGGCATCGCACTTGGGTCTCAGGCGCATTTGAAAGCGTTACGAAGGACACGTTCATGTCATTTTGACATCGAACAGGCAAAAACACTCGATTTTATTCTTAAACAAGACGATATTAGCGCCATTATGCGGTCTTGTTCCGAAGCGGTCGCGCATTTTCCAACCCTCACGCTTGCAAGGCCGCAAGCGTACAGACTTCTCAACGGCCAGCCGGTCAACCTCAATGTATCCGAGGACGGCACCTACGCAATTTTTGAATGCGACTCATGCGCGCTCATCTCCATCCTTGAAAGATCCAACCACCACAATGATTTCCTGAGGCTCTATCCAGCCTCAGATTTTCAGCCCTAACCAGTAAAAAACCATGAAACTAGGCGCTTGCACGCTCATCGAAAAAATTGCTGAGGGAAGCCTCGCGGAGATTTATCTCGCGAAGGCACCGACCACAGCTGGGGATGAGAAATGCCTCGTCTGCAAATGTGTCAGACCGGCTGTCGCAGGAGACAGCGAGTTTTATGACTCAATCATGGTTGAGCTGGAATGCGCGGGCCCGCTCAGACATCCCAATATCGTCACGATTTTTAACTTTTGTGTCGACAACGGCAATGCCTTCCTCACAATGGAATATCTCGATGCAAAAGACCTGCGCTATCTCGTCAATACTCTGCGCGCAAAAAATCAGAACCTGCCCTATCCGATGGCGATCTATATCCTGTCTCAGATTGCCAAGGGACTGCATGCTGTCCATGAACTCAAAGATGGCATGGGCATACCGAAGCAGATCGTTCACCGGGATGTCACCCCTGAAAATATCTTCTTCAATTCAGAAGGCATGGTCAAAATCGGGGACTTCGGCATCGCAAAGGCCGCAGGCAGGCTTACTGCCACACCGCCGGATATCATCCGGGGAAAATTCAACTACCTGAGCCCGGAACAGGCCTGGTGTGATACGCTGGACAGACGCTCCGACATCTATGCCATGGCAATCATCTTCTACGAAGCTGTGCTTGGCGTGCCATTCTATCGGTCGAACGACATCAATCAGCTCATCACCGAAGCGCGCTGCGGCCTTCATGTCGCACCGATCAGGATCAATCCCACATTTCCACCGGAACTCAACGCAATTATCGAAAAAGCAACCGATATCGACAAATCTCAGCGCTACCAGACCGCTCTTGAGTTCCGCGCGGCATTGCTCGATTTCGCGCATAAAAATCATTGCGAGGTCACACGCCAAGAATGGCTCAGCTTCCTCGAAGCAAACGTGCCCATCAAGCGCGCACCGCTCAGCTTGATGGGGGCCGACGAGATGGCACCAGACCCTTCGATATTCATCTGCCCAGAACTCTCGGAAGAGACTTTTGAGGACGAAAGCGATTTTCCCCCGGCCGAACCCGTCGCACGTCATGACCCGATGCCGGTTCAGCCCTATCCGTCGCCCGATTTCAAAACAACCCCAGTGGAGAGACCCCGCGCTTTTCAAAGCGCGCCCGGAATGAATGCTTTCAGCCCGTTGTCGGCAACGTCTCCCCTATCCATCCCCGCCGGCATGTCATTCCACACAGGCATGCCCGTCCCCCCTGGCACGCGGCCGACACCAGGCACGCCTTTGCCCGTACCAGGATATGGCCAGTCCTCCGAATCTGCCGATTCATTCAGATCTGTCTCCACCATTCCTGTGGCAGATGCCGAACAATTCAAAGACCTGTTCCCCAAAAAAGCCGATCGCGCTGACATGTCCTCTTCGGCAACAGCCCTTGCAATCGCTGCCATGCCTGAGGATGACGATGAACTGGACAACATCCCAACTTCCTGTTCCGATGTCATCTCGACAGTCCCCGAAAACGGTCTCGCTGACGACTATCTACTCACCAATGATTTCGGGCTCCCGCCGGATCTCATCGACGGCAACGGCTCTGATACAATACCGATGGAAGCGCCGACCCCAGAACTCCTCGATGCCCTGGCGCAGCAGTTCAGATCTCAGGTGGATGCACAGCTCCCCGCAGACCCCAAAAGCATCAACGAAACTGTACCGCTCATCCTCACAGACGATTACAAGGACATCCTAAAAAAACAACAGTCCGCAGCCCGCCCTTCCGAACCTGCAAAACAACCGCTTCGCAGAACCCCCTCCACTGACGAGTTTGGCTTCGATGAAGAGACCGGCATCCAGATTGTCAAACATGGCCATGTTCAGGATAACGTCCACATGAGTTCGCAAAATCGAAAAAGCTAAAAGTGCCATTGGAAATCCAGTATGATGAACTTGCATAAACTCTCATCTTACAGGAGGAACCAATGGCGAGAGGTATTGATAGAACAGAATTGCTTGAATT
>JAFUEE010000120.1 GCA_017464085.1 Pseudomonadota bacterium | reverse complement strand
TGTTTGGACCCGAAGTCGGTGAGCTAACCAGCAATGGAGGCAACCGCCCACGGATCGGACAGCGACTGGGGTGAAGTCGTAACAAGGTATCCCTACGGGAACGTGGGGATGGATCACCTCCTTTAACGGATATGTAAAAGATATTATGTCTTTGATATCGCGTGGTCATACGCGCTTCTAAGTTTCTCCCTCGGTTTTCGTCAGGAAATAGGCCGGAGCTGTTCAGCTTGCGGCTTTTTTTCGTTTTTGGCGCATGCGATTGCGCGGCGTATGAAATAGCCGCGCACCCAACGCGCGCCGTATGCCGCAGGCATAGGCCGCGCCAAATATATAAATTATGAGGTGCAATAAGAAGCAGTATTGTTTGAAACCGGGGAAGCGCAAATAAAATGAGCGTTCCCTCTTGAGCAGCGCTCGTATAGAGGCAATATAGTGATTGCCAATGTTGTTTAAATCTCTGCTCTTATGGAGCAGAGATTTATTTGTTTTGTTAATATTCAATCAGGAAATCGCGAACCACGGGCATGTGCTGCATATTTGGGGCATCTGAATCATCATATTCTACTGGTGAAATCTCTGATAGCGGCGAATGTACACGGGAATCGAGGACATAGCCGTTTGGGAAAGTCTGAGTGCCAATCTGGGTGGGCACTGAAAATTCCTGGAATTTCTTATCAACCAGGACCCAGTCGAAATGGCGTCTTCGTGCGGCGTTGGTATTATAGTTTCCTGTCTGATCTCTCGGATAAACGATATCAGTGGCGAGCAATGAGTTCCAGTAGTAATTTACATAATAATTGGTACTGGAGTTAAAGTCACCGCCGACGGCGACATAGTAATCGCCTCCGGTCAGAATTGAATTAATGAATTTGGCGACTGCTGGGTATTCATTGATTTGACTGACCTGATCTTCGCTTGCTTTTGTATAAAGATGCAGCGAGACGACGAGAAGGTCTTTGTCGCCCGGGATATCGACGATGGCAGCTTCATAATTTCTGTCTCGGATGGTAGAAACGACAGAGGGCATTGTATAGGTATTTTTAATCTTGTTTTCGCCTTTGACGATAATGCCGTTGCCGATGCGGCCTTTACCGCTGTAATAGCTGTATTTGGTATGGAAATGCGCTTCGAGAGCCTGTACAAGCGTCGAGGCGGATTCGGCAAATTCCTGAATGATGATGATATCCGGATCCATGGCATAGATCATATTCATGCCCGGCGTTTCATACAGTTGATCGGTGCCTGAAGTGGCGTTGGCAGCCATGATGCGCAGCTTGGCTGTTCTGTTTCCCTGAGGCATGGAAGCCTGATCGGGAAGCGCATATAATTTGATTTCGCACTTGTTGGGATCGCTGCCATTATAATTGCTGTCTGCACTTGTCATTGTATAATCGAGTGCAGTGAGCGTTTGATTTGAAGGATTTGACTTCGCTTGAATCTCAAGTGTCTGATCGACATCATAGTTAGATGGTTTGAATGTGAAGTTAAATTTATTATTTTTGAATTTAATGAGATTACTGTATTGGTCAGGGATGTCGAATGTGACTTTGACATTATTCTTGGGCTGCGATGCGAGATGGAATGTATAGCGCTGGGGCTGATTGGCATCCACTGCGCCGACGGAGTTGCAGACATCTGGGGAGAAGACGAGCTTCGGCATATCAGCATTGACATCGTGCGTATCGACTCGGGGCTGATCGGTCTCGGTCGGGATATATGCTGCATCCTTATAATAAGTGAATGGGATATACATGCGCTTGATATTGTTGAAGCGCTCATCTGTGTCGGAGACTGAGTCCTTGAGCTTGATGTTGAATACATCGCCGTGCGTGATTTTGTTGGATGTGTGAACATTGAGCGCTTTGGGCGTTCTGTAATCATTTGGCGAGAATTTGAGAGTCTGGGAACATTTGCGGTCAGGCGTTGCATCTGTGCTGAGCGTTGATAGCGCGCAGGTCTGTTCTGAAAATGTGACTCTGACTTCGCCCAAGGGTTTTGTCGTCAAAGAGACCCAGATCGCCCTTGGGGTTTCACCGATGATATTGGGATTTTCAGGATCGATGCCAGAGATAGAAATAAGTTCCTGATTTGTGGAGAGGGGTTCGTCAGGTTGAGGCGCAGGCAAGGTTTCATTGTCGTTATCAAAATTGCGGCAATAAATCGGCTCTGTGGTGAGCGCGTTGAACATGGCGTCTTCGCTTTCAGTCGCAATATCTAATTGATAGTTGATTGGTCCATCGGCTTCGTAGTCGTCTATACCAGTGACGGTCACATACTGTTTGGCATTCCAGTCGAGCGGTGTGAAGCGGAGCTTGACTGATTTGGCTTGTGCGGAACCCGTGAGGGAGGTGTTGGACAACACCAGGCCTTCGGTGGGGTCGCTTGTGGTGATGGTTACGAATACATCGCTTTGAGGTTGACGGTTGAGCGTGACGTTAAATGTCTTGCTCTGGCTGTCTTCATTTGTATAGAGCAGGCTGTGTGGGGCAGTGATTACCACAGCGGCTGCAAGTTCTTCTTTGAGCTGGCCATCATTATCTTTGTTGAGAATAATGATATCTTCGCTTGTGAGGTCATCACTTGCAAGATCGTCGCTGAAAGATATAAATTTGATTCTGAATGCGATATCGCCATCAATCTCATCGTCATCGATGCCGCAAATCTTAAATGTTTTGGGCTTATTATAATCTTTTGCGTTGAAAGATACGGTGACTGGCTCGACCCGACCTTCGGTCGGGTCTGTGCATACGCCTGTTACAAAGACGGTTGCGCCAGTCTTTGGGGCTTCTTTGAGCCTTGCGCTGTAATCGAGGCATGATCCGTCTTCGGAAACAGTGCCGGTAATATTGAGATTGCGCAGCTGCGGCGCGGATGCATTGGTGATTTTCGTGATGATGAGTTCGTTGAGCGGTTCGCCGTCGTTGTCATCATTGACGCATTCGATTTCGTTGCCGAAGACGTCATCTCCAAAGTTGTAAGGCGTTTTCTTGATGCTTGGGTCTTTGGTCTGAATGTCAGTGATGACGATTTTATAATTCTGTCTGCCGTCGACCTCGTTGTCGTCCACGCCCGTGACTGGGACTTCTATTAAATCATTAAATGTGTCTGGCGTGATTGTAAATGATGTGCGTTCGGGAATGCCTTCGGTCGGGTCGGTGCTTTTAAGCGTGACTTTGACATCGTAGGCGGGGCGGTTTGCCATCGAGAACACGATGTAGGATCTTGTGCCGAATTCGTCTGTATGCATGCCGCCTGTTTCATACAGATAATTCACCGTATTGATGCGGTCATAGCCGATGGGGATCGAGGTGTCGACATTGACGATTTCGATCGAAGGCAGATTGTAGCCATTATAGGCGTTATCCGCAGAATTGACGCGTATATCGATATAAAAAATCCGGTTTCCGTCCTCTGGAATATTGTCGTTGACGCCAGTGGTCGTGACGGTCTGCGGTGTCTGATAGTTTTGGGGCGTAAAGACCAGGGATGTGATATCGAGCTTGCCTTCGGTGTCGGGATAGCCCGTGAGCGTGATGTAAACATCTGCCGTCGGCTGTTGCTTCAGCGAGATTTGGAATTTAGCCTGTTCGCCGTCTTCTGTGGTCATCAGGCCCGTGCTTGGAGAGATGACGATGAGTTCATCGGTAGGTTCGCTGGGCTGTGTCGGTTCGCTGGGCTGTGCGGGTTCGTCTGGTGTGGTTGGGTCTTGAGGTTTCTCCTCGCATGAAGCCAGCGAGCATGCACAAATAAGCGATAACAGTGCTGTGAAGCGGTATTTCTTGGTCATGACGTTTTTTCTGGTGTTTATATTATTGTGTATTAAAAATGTGTATGCCGTGCGTATCGCCGGCAAGGCGATAGCGCGGCAGCGCGGGCGTATGGCGGAGCCATAGACCGCGCCTCAGAGCGGAAGATATTTAATTAATAGGTACGACTGGTTCGGCGAAATCCGTTGCGTTTGTTGTGGTTTCGCAGCTCCACTGGAAGTTGTCGAGGATGACGGATGAATCGAATCTGAGATCGCCCGTATCCCATATATAGAAATCTAAATTAAATATTTGCCCGGGGGGGACCGGAGCTTTTGTGGTGAGCCAGGCTGTGCCGCCGCCGCGTTTTGTCTTGGGATCGTCGGATGCGGAGGAATAGAACTGCGGATAGTGGGCCGCGAGCTCGTCTTTGCCGTCGGTGCATAGGTTGCCGCCGCATGTGCCGTCTTTGCAGGAGAGCATGGCGGGGCATTTGTCTGCCATCGGCTTTTCGAAGTTTCCGGAACAGGGCGCGGGCGCGCTGGTCGTGAAGAAGGCGTTGTTGACTGAGATGGGATTTCCGTCGCGGTCGAAAGATATGTTTCCGTCGGCTTTTGTCTGTGTGTCGTTGACGATGGCTTTGCCGGAGGAATCGGTGAGCAGCGCGAGGAAGAAGTCATTATATTTGGAGCAGACGTAATAGGGATATTCGCGCGAGAAGAAGCGGAAGTCGAAGCTGATTCCCTTTGCGTTTTGCGGCGCGCGCATTTTGAGGTGCAGCTTGACGGTGTCGTAGATGTCGCGCCGCCTGAAGCGCATGAGGGATGCGTCTGAAGCTGATTTTTGTGGGCTGAGCGGTAAGGCTCGGGAATGGAGCCGCCCAGCGACATCTTCATATCATCGAGGCCGTAGGTGCTGAGTTCGGTCTTGGCGTCGCCGGCGATTCCCGACGAGAGTATGACGAAAGATGAGCCGACGCGCGGTTCGATGAGCTTTGTGCCGTGCGCGTCGTACAGTCCGTCCTTGATGTTGAACTGTCGCGGATCGATGCCGATATTGTAATCGCTTGCGGGTGATATCGAGAATTCGATGAGGCCGGGTTCTCCGGACTGCTCTGTGACGACGTCGAGGCAGGCGTCGAACGCCTGTGCGAGCGCGAGCGCGCCGGCGGCAGGCTTTTCCGCATCCGCTTGAAGCTTGCCGTAGAGTGCGAGCGCGAGCGCGCCGGCGGCAGAGATATTCTTGTAGTCGCCGAATTTCCAGCTGCCGAGGTCGCTGCAGGTCCTGTTCTGTATCTTGCAGTTCGCCTCGGTTTCGGAAGTCTGCGTGCCGCATTTGACATCGGGATTGTCGTCTGGGGTGCCGCTGCAGTTGTCGTCGATATGGTTGCCGAAACAGTCTGTCCGGCCCGGATTGACGAGGTCAGGCCTGGAGATGCCGCATGTCTGAGCGTGGTCGCAGCAGTCGAGGATCGCGGTCCTTTCGGGATTGCAGACCGTGAATTTGTCGTTGTCGCTGTCCTGCGTGGCATCGGGTTCGCCGTTGCAGTCGAGGTCGAGGTCAGGCTGTGCGGGATCGCAGATATATTGATAGGAAGGCGTGACCTGGCCGTCGCAGTTCGTGAAATCCCAGTAAACGCCGAAACCCGGGTCGAGGATGCATGCAGCTTTGCCGGCTTTGCAGGCACCGACATCCTGTGTGCCTTGCGGCCCCGTATAGCATTCGATCGTGTCGCCTGGCACGCATTCGCATTCCCCAAAAGTCTCGCAGATGCCGTCATTGTCGCAGTCGGTCATGTTTTCGCCGCATGTGCATTCGCCGTTGATGCATGTATCGGTCTTGCCGCATTTGTGCCCGCAAGCGCCACAGTTGTCGTGCGAGGTCATGAGGTCGATGCCGTTGCAGTCGGTCGTGCCGTCTGGGTCTTTTGGATCGGTTGAAAATGTCAAATTTGGTTGACACATTTTTAAATTTGGTTGACACATTTTTAACAAGACCATTGTTTATGCCGCCTCCTCACTGGAGGCATTGTATTCTTTCCTTTTGACCATCGGAGGTAGTCCCCCGTTGGCAGTGCAGATTCTTCTGTTATTCCAGTAGCTCATGAAATACCTCCAGACCATTTGTTTAAGTTCCTCGATAGTGTAATCCTCTGTCCGGATTCTTCCATAAATCAGTTCTTCTTTCAGACGAGCCCACATGCTTTCACATTGAGCATTGTCATGGCATCGTCCTCCGTCACTGTTCATGCTCTGTCGAATGCCATACAGGTTGATTGTTTCCCTGTATTCCTTGCTTGTGTACTGAGAGCCCCTGTCGGAGTGAATGATAGCTCCCCTCAGCTCTGGGTAATTCTGGCAAGCGTTGACCAGCGTATTCACGCATAATGCGGTTCTCATGTTCGTACTCATGGCAAGTCCTAAAACGGCAAGATCAAAGCAATCGAATATGGCAGAAACATATAACTTTCCATCCTTTGCCTTGAGCTCTGTGATATCCGTGACGCACTTCAGCGCCGGGGTATCGGCTGAAAAATCGCGTTTAAGCAGGTCATCTGATTTACGCGCATTTCGATCCGCCTTTGTGAGTCCATTGGGCTTATGTTTTTTGGTATGCCCAATCCCTATCGCATTCATTATCTTTTGAAGTGTGTTTTCACATGGGATTGACGCCCACTCGGGCTGACGCCGCTTCAATGCCTGACGCATGCGAACTCGCCCATACGTATCGTTACACACGTCTTCGGCTCTGATTGCTTTCATTGCATCTGCAATTCCCTGATATTTCCAAGGCTGTTTGCTTGTTTCAAGATAGTCATAGACCCCCTCTCGACTAACATCAAGCATTCGACAGTAAAATGCCAGTTTCCCCTTCAACGTGCCGTCGCAAGTTTTGAGTGCAATGAATCGCATTCTCACGTCTTTGCTGACTTCCGACGGCTCGCAGCGAAAAAAGCGCTTGCTTCCTCAAGAAATTCATTCTCTTCCTTGAGCCGCCTGTTTTCTTTCGTCAGCTCTTTAACCTGTTTACGCAGCTCAACCAGTTCCTCATTCATCGTCAATGCCCGTGCCGGGGGCTGCGTACCTGGGCCAAGATCAAGTCGTCCTTGGCGATATGCGTGCATCCAGCCATAAATTGTGTTTTCCGGAAGTTTCAGCTCATTGCAGGCTTTGCTTTGGACAATCTCAAGCGCCAGCTTGACTGCCTGAACCTTGTACTCGTTGTCGTAATGTTTTCTCTTACTCATA
>JAFUEE010000119.1 GCA_017464085.1 Pseudomonadota bacterium | reverse complement strand
GCCTACATTATCGAGTATACTGACAATTGGCAAAACACGGGGAGGGCATACATTGATGCAAGTTCTCTCCAAAATTATGTTAGGTGATGTTCGCCGAGACTGGATTTCTGGTTTTTGCGAACTTTTATGGACACTACCGTGAACTTTCTTACTTATATCAAATTGCAAGGAAGATCCAATCTTGTATAATACCAATGACTTATTCCACGACAAATTAGGATAATAGCTAATCATTCTAAACAAATTTACACGTTCCACTTGATACCAATGCTGATAATCTGAGGAATAGTATTTACCAGGTTCATTTGTCATCACAGCAATTGATATTGTTAGTCTTTGTTCAACATTATCAAACAATTTACCAGGACGATTCGAATAGCTAGAGTGCCATGAAATTTGTTTACATCCATATAACTCAACCAATGGTTTAAATTTATTATTCGAAATACTGGATATTGGAACGATATAACCATTTCTTGTACCCATATGAGAAATTTCAATTCCTCTTTCAAGTATATAGGCATACAAGTTTTTACATGAATATGTGACATATTCTCCACCCACTTTATACAAATAATTATTTTCATTATATACCACATACGGCGGATTCCCAATAATCACATCGAAGCCGCCATTTCCTTTGATGATATCATAAAATTCACCGATCCAATGGAACGGCTGATGCGATGCAAGCCAGCAATCATAATCGTTTTTTGGCTGCGTTGCTTCGTGATAATAATGATTAAGCTTATCATTGAGTGCCTCAAGCGCTTCGCTGAGCGCTGTTTTAGCCTTATTTAACGCAACCATGTCCTCAGCATGTTCGCTCTGAACGAGTTTAAATTTTGCGTAGGCATTCGCAACCTTTTTAAGGCAATCTTCAATGACCTTTTGCAACTTTTTACAGGCTTCTAATCGATAAAACGTCCCATCTGTGCACTTAAGCGACTTCAGCAGCTCCGCCTCAGTCGCATAGCCGACCAGCGTATTACCGCACCGGATGTTAAAATCGACATCAGGCAAAGGATCGAGCCCCAAATTGTCGGCGTTCACATCGACATCGACAACGGCCACAAGTTTGAGGAACAAGCGCAGCTTGGCAATCTCAACGGCCTCGTGCATGATATCGACGCCATAGAGATTATTCAGAATAATCGTCTTATAGATGTAATATTGAATATTGCTGCGATATTTGTCACTTATCGCAGCAAGCTCTTTTTGAATAAGCGGCAAGTAGTGGTCTTTCGATGATTTTTCTTTCGCAAAGTCCTGCATTCGCTCAATGCAAATCTCATAGAGCGGTTCCAAGATATTGAGCGCCGCAAACAAGAATGCACCACTGCCACACGTCGGGTCCAGAATCGTGACTTTTTTCAATGCCTCAAAAAATTCAAATACAAAACCAGACGACGCTGATTGATCAATCAAATCGTAAGCAAACTGTCGCATATCCAGATTATACGTGATCAGATCATTCGCATGGCAAATCTCGCCAGCAGCAATCTTTTGCATGAGGTCATCACAGCGCTGCAAGCGCGCAATCGTCTCGCGCCAAATCTCCGTGGGCAGTGCAAATTCTTCGGGCGTCTTGTCGTTCCATTTCGCGCGTCGTTCGAGCAGCTTCGGTTGCGTCGCATCCAAGCCATCCGCGATCTCTTTTGGAATGCGAGTTTTCCAATCGCTGGTATATCCCTTTTTGACAGCATCATAGATATACGCGTCACCGCTTCCCTTCATTTTTTGCCATACATAGCCACTGGCTTCAAAACCGCGGCAGACCTCACTGGTCGAACGCGAAAGCTTGTCCAATATGAAGGGAACAATGCAGTTCTTTCCGATATATTCGGTGATATCCTCTTTGGTGTAATACGCCCCCATCGCGGCGCGAACATTAATGTACTGCTCGAAGATATAGCCCAGCACATCGGGATTGATGTCCTTGCCACTCGCAGTAATGCGCGTATCGAGATGCCATTGATACGTGTCGAAGAACTCAAAGAGCTTTTCAAACGCCTCATCTTTGATATCGAGCTCAGGATTGTCATGCTCAATCTGGTGTTCGGCAAACATGCCACCATTCAGATAGGGTATCTGGCCAAAAACATTTTCAAAATTGTTATCACGATTTTTCTCTGGTTTATTCAGGCCATCACTGAACAGCTTCCGCAAAAATGCACGATAAAAGCTATAATATTGCCCATTGCCTTGATCTTGCTTTATTTCATCGAGTTTTTCGCGCAAATAGTTTCTGTTGTTAGCCAAAAAGCCTTTTTTCTGGATGAAATAACAGAACATCAGGCGATTGAGCATGACCGATGTGTACCACTTACGGTCTTTCTCATCGGGCAAATTCTGTATAAATTCAGAAAACGCATCATGTTGTTTTCTAAATCCCGCATAAAATGATTTGGTGACACTTTCAGAATTGACGAGAAATGCCGCCTGCACTTTGGCGCGCACATCGGCAATGAATGGCTTCGCACCAATATTAAACCTAATATTTTTCAGTTTTTCAATGAGAAACGTCGTTTGATTCGCCGACGCATACTCAATCAAGACGAGATCGCGTTTTTCCACACGCCTGACCGGTACGATCCAGGCATGGTGCTGCGAATTTCTAATATAATAGATCGCGATATAGTCAAACGCATTTTTTTGAAGCTGCCTATCGAGCTTCCGGCAAGTCGTCAGCGTCGGGATTGCCGTCACCTCACAAGTAAAGACCTTAAAGCCGCTACAATCTGCGACCGGGCTGAACCGATAACGCGTTTCTTGCCCATCTTGATCCTTCAGAGAAACTGATATGGCTTCCTCGAGTTGTGGTAAATTCCACAGCAATTCTTGTGTAAATAGTCCTTCAAAATCTGACTGCGCAATGTAAGACTTCATATCCATATCCAAGCCCTCCCTTTATTCACAAAGTCCCATCGAACAGAGAATCATCGGGTCTTTCGACTCCATTCTGTCTTCAGAACCTAGACAAAGTTCATGCTTGAGATATCGCGCTATGACAGTATTTATGATTGCATCCGTAGTTTCACCATCGCGCAACATCACCTTTAATAGTTCCTGAGTATTCTCAAGTAAAGGCGTCTCATAAACCTCCTGCAACGCCTTTTTGACAAGTTCCAATTTTTCTCGACTAAACCATAGATCAGGCGTCTTCTGGGATGCCTCGTACAGAATATCATGAATTTTCTTGCGCGTGCTGTTTGCACTGCCAAGTGCCCCAGCAAATGTGAACCCCATGCTCTGTTTTCGAACATGCGCAACCGCCTGACCAACCATCTCGTGATGCTCTGCCAAAGGCTCACATGCAGGTTCATCAATTGGGCACGCAAGTGCATTGAGGATGACATTCTGCGACTGCGAAATAATCTGATATTTGCCGTCTTCATCTTTATGATTGCTCAGCCATGTCAATACATCAAAATTATTATAAGTGCGCGCATAAGTGATAACCCCAGTCTTGCCATCTTTAGCGGCTTTCGTCGAATAGCTCACATTCCCCATGTGCCGAATGATATCTTTCAGCTCTGGTTTTGCCTCGATAGCATTCTTCCAAATCTGATAAGCCATCGACGCAGTATCGACATCTCCATCATCTTCAGCACTGTCGAGAATACCCGCTTTTTCATTGTATAAATCATCCAAATTAGTCGCATTCCCCTCAAAAAACTCCTCATCACTGCCCAGAACATTGGCATTTTGTCGAATGCGTTCCTTGAGACGCTCGCGCAACCTGATAACCTTTTCGATGCCATCCGCTGGGAAAAATGAATAACAATCAATGGTTTCAGACGCCTGCCCGATACGATCCACACGGCCGGCGCGCTGAATAAGCCTGATAATTGCCCAGGGCATATCGAAATTGAGAATGACATGCGCATCCTGTAAGTTCTGACCTTCACTCAAGACATCGGTCGCAATCAAAACCCGAATCGGCGTAATCTGCATACCTTTGACAAGATCTTCATTGCTCTTAGGTGAAAATCGACAGACGAGTTCTGAAATATGATCGCAGTTTCCGGTTACACTGGCGACATCAGTCACACCACGTTTTTGTAGTTCACGACAGAGATATTCTGCAGTATCTGCATACTGTGTAAAGACAAGAACTCGGTCATTCGGGTGGTTTTGTGTAAGCAGACGATGCAATTCATCGAGTTTGGGATCTTTCGATGAATCCCACTCACCACATAACTGCAACATTTCAAGTAGAATATCACAATCCTCTGTGAGATGTTTTTTAAGTGATCGCTTAAAATACGCAGAATCCAACCAATCGATATTGCCAGGATTTGAACTGAACAGATTATTATAATATGTCTCGGCAATCTTTTTAAAGTCCTCAAGTGTACACGCCGAATCGAGCGAAGGGTTCTGTTCATTATTTTCCCCATCCTCATCATCCATCGTTTCGTCATAGAACTTGCCGATATCATTTGTATCGCCAATCGGAAGCGGTTGTTTGTTCTCGATGGCATAGAGATAGACGAGATTTCGCAACAGATGCCGTTTAAGCGTAAGCAAATAGGCATAGCCACAACTGTCCATGCGCTTGCCAAACGTGCTCAAACAAAAGCCCATCAAGCGTTTGCCCGCTTTCGACAAATGATCGAGCGTCTTCTTTATATATGTAGCAACAACTGCAGTCTTCTTATCATCGATATACTGGCTGAGTCCATAACGCGGCAATTTGAGCCTGTCAATCTTAGCAAGCATCTCATCCGAATACAGCTTGGCATATTGGCTGTTTTCCGAAACATTAAATTTTACCGTATGTGGTATGCGATCTGGGAAATACGATTTTTTGCCATCAGAAAATTGCAAATACAGTCGTCCATTCTGATCATCTGTTTTAGCATAATTATTTTTAATAAACGTCCGCGTCCTTCGGACGAGAAAATGCTTCATCAAACTCGACCAGTCGTCGGGATAATCGCTCAGTTCAAAAGCCTGAATGGTCTGGCTGCTGATCTGGCTGTGTTTGCTTGCAAATGCATTATCACCACCAAGGACTTCTATGTATTTTTCGGGACGAATGCCAAGCTCTGTATCATTCGAAATGAATAATCTCAGCTGACTACTGATATCCAAAAAAGACTTGTTATAAGCCGTCGCAGTGAGCAAAAGTACACGTGATCCCTGTTTCTTCAGAAGTTCACGGATTCTTTTATAGCGCACACTCTCTCTGTTACGCAGATTATGACTTTCATCAATTATACAAAGACGATAATAGCGCATTTGATCAGGAGCAAACTTTTTGTCAATCGACAACACATCCGCTTTAAGATCATATTTCTTGATATATCCCTGCCACATTTCCTGAAGATTTGCCGGACATATAATAAGCGTACAGCAACCAATACTATTTTCATACATCTTGGCGACCGCACACGCTGTAATTGTCTTGCCCAATCCAACCACATCGCCGATCATTGCGCCACCGCGCTTATCGAGATTTCTTGCAGCGAGCTTGGCTGCTGTAATCTGAAAATCAAACAGCTTATTTTCAAATTCTTTTGGAACATCAAATTCATTAAATCCTGCGCGTGCATCTTCCGAAAGATGATATGCGGTTTTGAGATAGATATAATAAGGCGGAATCGGATCAGGCGATGCCCAGCTGTTCTCAATAGCGTCAATAATCTCCTGCGTGATATCGAGACACCATGGATCATTCCATCGGTCGTTAAACCATTTGTCCAGCTTCTTCACATGATCGCTGTCATCAAACCGCGCATTGAGTTCGCCATTGGAATCAAAGCCGCCCTGCGTGAGATTACTGCTGCCCATAATGGCCTGCATCGCAATCGCATCATTTTCGCGATGCGCAATGTAGAGCTTGGCGTGCAGCTGGTTGCGGAGATAGAGTTTTACGACGACTTTGCCGGCCTTGAGCTGCGCCAGCAATTTCCTAAGCGCGCCTTCGGTCTCATTCGTCGGCGCGCCAATGCACAATTGTTTGCAAAAGTCTTTGGCAATTTTATATTTGCATTCACTGGCGTATGCGTTGTCCACTCTCGTCTTTTCGGAAGTGAATTCTTCCCTGATAAGATCTTTCGGGCTCTTGTACATGCCGATGAGCAGGCGGCAGGTGCGCTGGTGAGTGACCTGCCTGCCATTTTCATCGGGCTCGCGGACTTCGCAGCCGGGCAAGGCATCGACTTCGTCCGCGATGTGCCGCCAGCCGCGCAAGTTGAAATAACCCACACAGAAATCGACGCGCTTCACGCTCTGGCCATGCATCACCCCCTTGAGGCCGTCCAGAAATTTGTTTTCAATATTGTCATAAATCTCCGCCATGTCTCACTTCCCTTATTTCGTGGAAGCGCAACATGTCTTTCGGCATTTTCCGCAAGACATCGAATAAAATTCATCCCAAAGCGCGCAGACCATGCCCAATGACATGTGACGCTTCAGTTAAAATGCTGGCCCGCTTAAAAGACCGATATGTATTAGATTCGACGCTTCAGAACAGCCTGAAATGTTCTGAAAGCGCCTTCGCAACGCTATGTTTGTTCTGGCACGCCTCGCCGCCAGAAACTTATCCGAGCGACGCAGCGAAGCCGCCCGGAATGTCTTGCCAGTACAAACGGGTACTGGCATTATCCATGCACCGCTAAAAGCGCTTAAAATTCCGCCACATTCGGTATTTCGTGAATTTATATCATAAATCAGGGGGGGGTATGAATTTTATACAGCAACTTGGTCATTTTTCGCTCCTTACTGAGTTAAAAGCGGCACCCAACCGATGATGCCAAGACCAGATGTGTTGCTGTTACTAATGCAATCGCCGCGCGCATTTCAAGCCAAATTCAGACGTCTCTCAAATTCATGTCGCTGTTCGGATGAGTTTCTCCAAGTGTTTGAAAGGATTTGAGCGGTCAGACTGCCCTCACAAAAAAATCCTTAAACCGCAAATCCCCTTGACACCCTCCCCAAAAAAGCTGCATACTATCCGACCGCGATTGCGGGCGAGCATGCAGTCGCTGCGCGGCTGGAATCGGCCGCGGAGAGGAAAGTCCGGGCTCCACAGAGGGAGGATGATCGTTAACGGCGACCAGGGGAAACCCTCGGGAAAGTGCCACAGATCACAAACCGCCTCGGGCATGGCTCACAAGGCCGCCTGGGGTAAGGGTGAAACGGGGAGTTAAGCGCTCACCGGGGTCATGGTGACATGACTCGCATGGCAAACCCCATCCGGAGCAAGATCAAGCAAAAGGCGCTTCACGGCAAGGCTCCTCGCCTGAGTCCTTTGGGTAATGATCGCTTGAGGCAGCAGGCAACTGTCGTCCTAGATGAATGACTGCACTGCGCTCCCAAAGAGTGCACGACAAAACCCGGCTTACCGCTCGCCCCAACAGTCGCGACGCAAAATCATGGCCGAGCGTATCGCAACGCGATAGCGAGGCCGCATGCGGCCGTATGCCGAAGGCATAGGCCGAAACAGAACAGGCTTCCGCTTCCCAAAGCACACGCTTGCACGCCTGATCACGCTTCACAAACACGGACAGACGCTGCAAAAGCTGCCGTATGCCGAAAACATAGAGCGGATTACGCCAGACATCGCGGAGGCTTTGAGTGCCAATGCTGAAATACTGCACCTGAAGCCTGCCATGAACTGACCTGATCGTCTTTGATTGACTTCCTGCGCCCATAAATTGTATGATAAAAATGGTTATTTTTATCGGACGCGCTCCAATTCCGCGCCTGATCCTTTTGATGCCGATACTCGCATGAACATCAATTCTTTAAGCCTCAAACTGTCACCAAGCGATCAGAAACGCTGGGAAACGGCCGTCGCCAGAAATCAGATCGACAATGCCGCAAAAATTCTCGCGGATGCCGGATTTCCAATGGAGGCTATTGAATTCTGCAAGGCGAAAAATGCCTGCAATACCGCCATCGGCATCGCCATGTCGAACCGTTTTTTCGACGAGGCTGAGATCCTGTGCAGGAAAACAAAAAACATTCCAAAACTGGCGGAAGTCCTCATGCAGAAGGGGGACCTGGAACATGCCGCCGAAATCTATGAGGCGCTCTCGCAGTTCTCGAATGCCGCGATGTGCTATCTCCGTTCCGGAAACACAGCCATGCAGTGCGAGATGCAGATACGCGCATTCGAGGCCGAGCTCGAGCTCGCAAACGGCGACATCCAGACTGTCGCTGTCAGCAGAAGCATGGCCATCTTTGCCGCAAAGACGCTCATCGAATATCCGGAACACAGGCTGCGCGCGCTCGAAGCCCTCCACAAAGCCTTCGCGCTCGAAGATGCCGCGCGCGAATACATGCAAAACGACAGGTACGATCTCGCCGGATGCTGCTATGAAGCCGCCGGGAAATATCCTGAAGCCGTCGAAGCATACCTCGAGGCCGAACACGATTCTGCCGTGTTCAGCGCGCTCAAGCGCTCGAAAGACGACCAGCTCGAAATCGACACACTCAAACGCATGCACGAGACCTACAGGCTCGCGCAGAAATACGCCGCAATCAAGCGGTATGACGAAGCCGTCGAACAGCTCAAACTGATCGACTCTGACCACGAAGACTATCTCAACGCGCTCGAACTCCAGGGCGACATCTACTGCAAGCTCAAAAACTTCTCTGATGCCGCCCTCTGCTATGACTCGCTGCTCTGGAACGAGCTCCCGCCCGAACGCATCTGCCGTATCTCCTATAAAACCGGCTACTGTTACGAATCTCTCAAGGACTATTCGAACGCTTTCAGGCGCTATCAAAGCGTTTACGAGATCAATCCAAACTTTCACGACATCCGCTCGACGCTCGGACTGATCGCCGAAAAGAAAAAACAGCTCGATAATCCACCCGAACCATCCGCGCCGCCACAGCCAGAACCACAGGTCAGGCAGCTCAATATCGGCAACACGGTCATCCCCGTCAGCGTCGACAGGTACAAAATCATCGAGGAAGTCGCGCATGGCGGCATGGGCGTCGTCTATAAAGCCACCGACACGATCCTCATGCGCACTGTCGCACTCAAGGTCCTGTCGCAAAAGCTCAAGGACAACCAGGTCGCCATCGAGTACTTCATGCGCGAAGCGCGCGCCTCGGCCGCACTCCAGCACATCAATATCGTCACCGTCTATGATATCGGATGCCTCGCAGACGGCTCCGTCTATATGGCCATGGAATTCGTCGAAGGGAAGACGCTCAAGCAGATCGTCGCCAAAACCGGCCCCTTCCCGACCGCTTTCCTCGTGCAGATCGCCATACACGCATGCAAAGGCCTGCAGTACGCCCACGACAACGGCATCATCCACCGCGATGTCAAATCGTCCAACATGATGCTCGCTAAACGCGACAAGACGCTCAAAATTCTCGACCTCGGGCTCGCAAAAGTTGTCACCGAGCAGGACCGCAACTCCACACAGGCCATCGGCACACCCTACTACATGAGCCCCGAACAGGTACTGGGCAACGAGATCGACTGCCGTTCCGACATCTATTCGCTCGGCGTCACGCTCTTCGAGCTCGCGACAGGCTCCCTGCCCTTCACAAAAGGCGACCTGCCGTACAAGCACGTTCACGAAGCCCCGCCGCTCCCAAGCTCGATCGCGCCCGACATAGACCCGACCATTGAAGACATTATTCTCAAAATGATGCAAAAATCTCCCGATGACAGGTTCTCGTCCTGCAACGAAGTCATCTCCGCTCTACGGAAAATCCCCATTCATACCGACTTATGATCGGGGGCAATGCCCCCGCGGCGCTATTTCGCGACGCGAAATACGCGCCTCCCCCGGGCCGCTTTCGCTGCGCGATACGCGGCCTTTTTTTTGCGCACCTCATTGTTCACATCTGCCGATACAGGCTTCTCTTTACCTCATACAAAAGGATCCACTCATGCCAAAGACTTTTTTTGACTTCATCCAGCGCAATCAGTCCGGCTCCTTCGAAAAGCCAGACGATGACTTTTTCAACAACTATTCTGAAATCTTCCCCCAGGAAATCACCTCGATCTACCGATCTCTGGGGTTCGGGTTCTGCGAACGAAAGCTCATCCAGATCGTGAACTCCGCAGATTATTTCACGGTGCTCTATGAATTCGGCATCTCGATCCTCGACAATGCCGTCTTTGCCATCACGGCGCTCGGCGACCTGCTCATCTATCAGAAAGAACCAACCGACACTCAAGCCCCAGGCCTCTACATCTACTCAATCCATGACATGACCTGCACGCGCCTCTCACGCCCGCAGGATCTCTCTGAATGGTTAGGACAATCCCTAGACCTTTCGGGCTTCGACAATTACGACAGGCTGCCAGATGCAAGCCAGAACGCGCTCCTGCGCGCCCTCTACGCGCTCGGGCTAGGCGATTATTTCTTCAGCGCACGCAAGACTTCCGCTTACGCCCTCGAATCGGGCAAAATACTCGCTAATCCCGTTTATGAAGCGCTTTCCGGCGAATCAGATCCTGACGCGCTCATCCCCTTCGATGCGCTCAGCTATATACAGGATCTCTGCCAGGCCTATCCGGACCGCAACGAAGATAATGCCATCCCGTTCAAGCTCGTCCCGCTCGATGAAAAACTCGACCGCGCTGCCGCCAAGCATGAAGCAGCCAGAGACCTGGACAATGCCCAGCCCGAGGAAGCCGATCCCTACGCAACCATCGCAATGATGAATCCCGTTCTCCCGCAGGCGCCAGCCTTCGTTGAACAAGCCCAGGCTGCCACAGCCGATCAGACTGCCTCAAACACAGACACACAAGCACCTGCGCCCCTTCCCGGCGATATGCCCGAACAGCCTGTCATCGCCCCGCTGTTCAACCAGCCCGTGAACCAGCCTCAGGCGCCGCAATTCGCACAGCCTCAGGCGCCGCAATTCGCACAGCCTCAGGCGCCGCAATTCGCACAGCCTCAGGCGCCGCAATTCGCACAGCCTCAGGTACCGCTCACATATAACAACCTGCAGCCGCTCGTCGACACGATCCTTCAGCGCCTGCGCCCGCTGCGCTTTGAAAACTCCATTCAGTTCGAACCCTATCAGCACGGCATTGACATCCTCGAAAACAAGCTGGGCGGCGCGTTTTATATTCCGGCAGACAAACAGCCCCCAAGAAACAAACAGACCGGCGCAGAACTTTCCCTCCTCGCGCAGCTCAACTTTGCCCAGCTTCCCAAAATGAAGGACTTCCCAGAAGACGGCCTGCTCCAGTTCTTTGTCGATCCGGATCCCGTCGCATTCAGGAACAGCTTCCATCCGACACAACAGATTTCATGGAGAGTGAGATTCATCCCGCATTCCCCAAGCCACTCCGAAATCCCGTTCCTGAACGGATATATGCCCGCAGTCAATACAATGACATCGGTGACGACGCTTCCGTTCACCCCCGGAAGCGTGCTATCGCTCGCCGCGCACGACATGCCCCATCTCACAGCATGGGAGGATTTCCCGTTCAAGGCCATGCTGAGCCGTCACTGTGCCGACCTGATGCCGCAAAATCCAACGCCCGAACAAGTCGGCCTGCTCAGAGCCGCAAGGGATATGGTCAAGGCCGCGCTCGAACCGGAATGCAAGCCCGGCCGCATGAAAGACGAATTCATTCAGATCGGCGGTCATCCCACGTTCAAGCACCCAGATCCGCGCAATGAAGACCCGCGTTTCCCCGGCATACGCACGCCGGCCGTCCTGCTGCTTCAGATCCCGTCCATCGACAGATGGCAGCTCCGGTGGGCAAACGAGGATGTGGCGCACTTCTTCATCTCCCGCAAAGACCTTCGCGACAAGAATTTCAACAACGTGATGTTCGACGTCTGATTTTTTGTGGGGATTTCCTTTCTTTGGTGCCCAAAGAAAGGGATTCCCCCACCTTTCCTCAAGAAAGCAAGTTCAGCTCTAAATCTTCGATAAGTCCCTCTTTGAGTAAGACAATTTCAAGATTTTTTCTGTAAATGGCGGCTTAAACATATAAGCCAAATCCGCGTATCTGCAAAGCAGATAGCGGATTTCCCGCGAGGCGTATCGGCCGCAGGCCGATAGCCGAGCCTTCAAATAAAAAACGCCCTGAAACATCAGGGCGCCATAAGACCAGATGCCCATTTCTGGACATCGGCGATCAGTTCTCGACGAACGGCTTGAGCAGCTTGGCGCGCGTCGGATGACGGAGCTTCTTCAACGCCTTGGCCTCGATTTGACGGATACGCTCGCGCGTGACATCAAATTCATGCCCGACTTCCTCAAGCGTATGATCGCTGTTTTCACCAATGCCGAAGCGCATACGAAGCACATTTTCCTCTCTCTGCGTGAGGCTGCTGAGGACTTTGCGCGTCTGCTCCGCAAGATTGCGAGAGATGACCGCGTCTGCCGGCGAAACGACCGTCTTGTCCTCGATGAAATCTCCGAGATGGCTGTCTTCTTCCTCACCCACGGGGGTTTCAAGACTGATCGGCTCTTTGCCGATTTTGAGGACTTTGCGCACCTTTTCGACCGGAAGTTCCATCTTTTCAGCGATTTCTTCAGGCGTCGGCTCACGCCCAAATTCCTGCACCAGGCAACGGCTCGTGCGGATCAGCTTGTTGATCGTCTCGATCATGTGGACCGGAATACGAATCGTGCGCGCCTGATCCGCAATCGCGCGCGTGATCGCCTGACGGATCCACCACGTCGCATATGTCGAGAACTTATAGCCGCGCTTGTATTCGAACTTGTCCACGGCCTTCATCAGGCCGATATTGCCTTCCTGAATGAGATCGAGGAACTGCAGACCTCTGTTCGTATATTTTTTAGCAATCGACACGACGAGGCGAAGATTGGCTTCAATGAGCTCGCTCTTTGCGCGTTCGGCAATGCGCTGCCCCTGCTGCACGCGCTGATAGGTCAGGCGCAATGCATCCACAGAAATGCGCGTGTCGCGTTCGATCATGTCGACATCACGGCGATACTTGCTGATCGTATCATACAGCGAAAACGCCTTGTTCTCGTTGAAGCGATGCCCTTCCAGAATCTCATGAGTCTTCTGGGGATTCGCCTTGATCTCCCGACTGATGCGCATGATTTCAGCTGCGCTCGTGCCCGCTTCTCGCTCACACTTGCGAATCTCCCGATTGGCCGTATCCAGGCGCTCGATCATGCCCTTGAGCTTGCTCACCAGGCGCTCGCTGAGCTTCTTGGACAGACGAATCTGAAGCATCAGCCCATAAATCGCACGGCGATTGCGCGCAAGACTCGCGCGCGTCCGCTCCAGATAGAGCTCCGAACAGCCGCTCGAATGCTTCAGGCGATCCGTCAGACGCGTGATATTGCGGTTCAAAACGCGAATCTCATCCACATGCTCCAAAAATTCGACGGTGATATCCTCTTCGGAACGATCACTGTAATCTGTTTCAAAATCCCGGAGAACATCGCGCATCTTATACTTGCCACGGCGCACGCGTTCAGAAATCGCTATAATCTCACGCACGCCAAAGGGACTCTGGAGAAGGACTTTCAGCACATTTTCCTCCCCCTTCTCGATATTCTTCGCAATATCCACCTCCCCATTGCGATCCAGAAGCTGCACGCTTCCCATGCGACGCAGATACATGCGCACAGGATCCGCATTCTTGTCGCGCTCCTTCGAGGCATCCTCGTCAATTTCAGAAGATATCGCCGCAGCATCGTCAACCGCGATATCCTCCTCCATGTTCTCCTCGTTTTCAACGACTTCGCCGTCCTCGTCGAGGTCTTCGGCATTGTCGAAGAGATCGCGGGTTCCATCATCCTCGGCCCCCTGCTCAAACTCATCATCAAATCCCTGAACCCCGCCGATTCCAGCATCGTCGTTGTCCACATCGAAATCATCATCGATCACAGCGATATCATCAAGCTCAGGATCGAACTCATCGGCAGGATTCATCTTGTCTGCCGCTGCGTTCTCCCCTGCATCCTCTTCCAGCCCAGCCAAGCTTGCAGCCATGGAAGCATTCTCTGCAGCACTCTCCACTGTTTTTGCTGCTTTAGGTGCCTCTACTGGCTTAATCGCTTCCTCTTGTTCAGCTTTTTTCTTGCTCTTCTTGGAATCAGAAGACTTCATCTCCATCACAGAAGCATCCTCTGTCTCCAGATCCGATACTTCCGAAGATTTTTTGTTCTTCTTTGCAGAAGCTTTGGGCTTCTCAGCTTTCGCCTCGACTGCCGCCTTGGCTTTCTTTTTCGAAGCCGTCGCGGCAGCGTCCTGCTTGAGCCCGTCTGATTTCTCAGCCTTAGCTTTCTTAGGCTTTTTGACAGCTTCGGCCGAGACAGCATTTTCATCCGCACTGCCCTCCGAGGCTTTATCTTTTTTAGCGGATTTAGGCGCTTTTTTCTCAGCTTTCACTGTCTTGGCGGCCTCAGAATCTTCAGATTTCTTGGCCGATTTGCTCGACTTTTTGGCCTTCTTTTCGACCTTTTGCGCACTTTTTTCATCCTGAACAGCCGCAACGCTCTCCTCAGCATCCGGCTCTGCCGCTTTCACAGGCGCGTTCTCGGTAACCGGCGCGGCTTCCCCACCATGCTCCGAAACAGCATCCCCCGTGTTCTCGTCCTCTGCGTCATCAGCCTTTGCAGCCTCAACTTTTTTGTCAGCCTTGACCGATTTTTTCGCCTTGCTATCCGATTTCTTTTTAGGTTCGGATTTTTTTGCGCTTTTCGACGACGCTTTTACGACACTTTCGCCATCTTCAGAGACATCCTGACTCCCCGGATCCTGATTTTCCGCAGCGTCCGAAACAGCAGCCTCCGGCTTGGCTTTTTTTGATTTCGGCTTCGCAGATTTAGCCGCTGCCTTTCCTGAATTCGCCGCCGGCGCCAAGCTTTCTCCAGTTGAATCTTGAGCAGCATGACCGCTATCATCAGCCGAACCATCATTCTGATCCGCGTTTTTTTTGCTGACCTTGGCATCAGCCTTTTTCACTGTTTTAGTCTCAGCCTTTTTATCAGATTTCTTGGCTGTTTTGGCTTCAGCTTTTGTGTCAGCCTTTGCTTCAGCTTTTGCAGGCTTCTCCGCTTCGATATTCGCATCCTCAATCACGGCAGCCGCACTTGTTTCAGCACCTGTAACACTGTCTTCAAGTTTCTGAACGTCTACAGCGGATGCCTCCGTCCTGCCCTCTCTTGCAGCAGCCTCCTTGTCCGAAATGACCTCAATGCCATATTCGTCCAAAAAATCGTATATGGCATCGACCTGATCGCCGGACAAAACATCTGCCGGAACGAGCTCATTCATCGACTCATAGGTAATATACCCACGTTCCCTGGCTTGCTTGAGAAGTCCTTTCATTGCTTCTAAATCCAAATGCTCAGCCATTTATCACTCCCTTATCTCTTGCATATCAGCCAAAATTTTTCCCTGACCTCACGCTGTCTCGTGATGCCAAAAGTATTTTCGTTCCTGTTGTGTACTCTTCATCAGTTCTACAAGCGCCTGATTTCGCTGCAACAATGCATTGATTACCGCCTTATCTTCACGTTTTACGGCATCAGCAAGCTCATAGTTGATTCTCATCTGCTCGCGCGAAGCCCAGCTCTTGAGCAGCCCGGCTACCGCGCCATTGAACCAGTGTTCCATATTCTCTTCATCCACATCAGGTTCAGAACAGATGATCTTTTCATAGAGCTTGCGCGAATTTTCGCTCAGTCCCTGTATGATTTCGTGAGTATTGTCAAAATTTTCAAGCGCAGAATACTCCTGAAGCAACACGCGAAGCGCCGGTTCCTGAAGCAGCTCAATCCCGTGCTGATTCATAAAATATTCATACCTTTCAGGTGACAGAAGAACCATCTGCACAACGCACCACTCGATTGCATCAAACTGGCTCTTCTCTGCACTGACGCGCTGCGACTCCAGCGTTTCCCTGGGCACGCTTTCCACATTCATCCCCAGTTCCACGGCAAGCCGGCGTTCATCCTGTCCCAGAAAACGCGCAGCCTCGATCAAGTAGTGATGCTGCGCAAGCCTGTCTGGAAATGCATGAAGCAGCTCAGAAAGCTCCCCGAAAGCCGCCTTGCGCAATTCAGGCGGATTCTGCATGATATCGGCACACTTCTTCTGAACGCACCACATTCCGAGCGGTTTGGCGTGCGCGATCAGGTCGCTCATCCCCGCCTGCCCATAAGTCCTCAAATAGCTGTCAGGATCATCATCCTTCGGCAATTCGACAGCGTAAAGGCCTTCAAAATCTTCCCCGAGCAAGATGCCGAGCGCGCGATACATCGCCTTGCGCCCTGCATGATCGCCGTCATACATCAGATAGACCTTTTTGGTATGACGGAAGAGCAGATTCGCCTGTTTCGGCGTCAACGCTGTGCCCATGGATGCCACTGTATGGCAAAAACCATAGCCGTGCATCATCACGACATCGACATTGCCTTCCACAAGAATGGCGCAGTGTTCTCGCGTGATATGCATCTTGGCCTGATACAGGCCATACAAATGATCCCCCTTCGTATAAATCTCAGTCTCCGGGCTGTTGATATACTTCGCGGTCTCGGACTTATCCAAAATGCGCCCGCCAAACGCGATAATATCGCCCCGGACGTTATGCACCGGGAACATCAGACGGTTGCGGAATCGCGCATAATAACCGCCCGAATCCCTGCTGGCCACAAGCCCAAGCGCACGCGCATCTTCAAGAGACTGATGCTCATGCCTCAAATCATTGACAAGGCCATCCCAGCTGTCCGGCGAAAACCCAAGCCCGAATGACTGCTGCATCTCCTTGGATATGCCACGCCCAAGGGCATACTGCATGCAACGCTCCCCCCCAGGCCCCTGAAGACTCTTCAGAAAATATGCCTGCGCACAGGACATGACCTCGATGAGCTGCTTCTCACGGCTTTTTTCCGCCTGCCTCTTCCTCCACTGAGCCCCCTCAGTCCGAACAATCTCGATTCCAAGACGCTCTCCGAGCCGCTCTATCGCCTCCGGAAACGTCAGGTTTTCCATCTTCATCAAAAATTGAACCGCGCTTCCGCCCTCATGGCACCCAAAACAATAATAGGCACCGCGCTCAGGATTAACCGAAAAGCTCGGCGTCTTTTCTCGATGAAACGGGCACAGACCAAGCAGACGACCGCCCCGCTTCTTCAGCTGAACATACTCACTCACAAGACGAACAATGTCAGTCTGCTCTATGACTGCTTTGATCACAGATTCTTCTATCATTCGCATCCGTTCAGCGTCTCTCCAGCCCAATCTTGAGCGCACAAGCGCGCTCTAGAAGACGGCGTAATTTAGGTATGTTTTTTCATTTGTCAATGATTTGGATAAAAAATAACGACATTTTCGTCATACCCCTTTCCTGCCGCACTTGCCCTCTCAACACAGCCCGTCCAAATCGCAGCTAAACACGTAGTGACGCAGAACAGGCTTCTTTCAAATGAGAAAGCGTCTCTGGACGCTCGTGACCTAGCAAAGCATTTCAAATGACAAAAAAGGGCATTGCCTACGCAATGCCCTTTTGTCTGAAGCGCAGACTGTTTCACACGCCTGCGCGATCTATGTTGGCGCAGGCTGTTTCACACGCCTGCGCGCCGTGCTATGATCGCTTACGCATCATACGCACGGCCCCTCCCATCAAAACGACAAGTCCAAGCCACAACAGTGAAAACGGATTGCCATATCTCCCAATGCTGCACGCGCTGCCGTTGTGATAATCTAAATCCGAATCAAATTCTTCGCCGCTGCCGGGCTCGGGGTCTTCACCGCCGCCGGGCTCGGGGTCTTCACCGCCGCCGGGCTCAGGGTCTTCGCCACTGCCGGGCTCGGGGTCTTCACCGCCGCCGGGCTCAGGGTCTTCGCCGCCGCCGGGCTCAGGGTCTTCGCCTCTGCCGGGCTCGGGGTCTTCACCGCCGCCGGGCTCGGGGTCTTCACCACTGCCGGGCTCGGGGTCTTCACCGCCGCCGGGCTCGGGGTCTTCGCCGCTGCCGGGCTCGGGGTCTTCACCGCCGCCGGGCTCGGGGTCTTCACCACTGCCGGGCTCGGGGTCTTCACCACTGCCGGGCTCGGGGTCTTCACCGCCGCCGGGCTCGGGGTCTTCACCACTGCCGGGCTCGGGGTCTTCACCGCTGCCAGGGGAAGGATTTTTTAAATCACATGAAAACAGATTGATCGTTGCAACCGCTAACATGTACTTTTCACAAGCAGTTACCAATGATCTACCGTCTTTATCATACGCCAAGGACTCTCCTTGAAGCTCCGCGCTCGCAAAAACTTTTGTAGGATGCGCAAACGCTTCCGCCATTGAACCATACGATTCAACATCATACTCATAAACCTCAGCATAAGACCTTACAGCAAAACGCTTTCCATCTGGCGCAAAGTCTGCCGCCGTCACAGCATTGAACAACGGCTTCAAGCTGCCAAGCGCGCTGGTAAACTCATAAGAAGCAAGCTTCTCAGGTGTTCCAGTGCGCATGCCGTCCACTGCTTCCGATTTCTTGATGTGATAAAGCGACTGCTCACCACCTGATGACTGTTTGGAGACAAAATATATCTCCGCAGTTCCGGGCTGCACCATCACACTCTCACAATCTGGATTTGCAAATTTTTGTTCAGGTGCCTGAGACTCTGGAAATTTCACGGATATGCGTTCAATCACAGAGAGTTCCCCAACTTCGTCAGTCGGAGTTTCAAGACCGCTCAGATCAGGCTCTTCAATGATCAGAATCTGTTTGTCTGCGCGCTTAAAGAGATTATCCCCCATATCTGAGATGTAAATGCACACGCGCGCATCAGATGCAGCACACGGTCCAAGCGCAATATCTTCCCAGTCAATATTCTGGACACCCTTGACTGTATAAGTCTTAAAAACAGCACCGCTGTGATCGATCACATAGAGCTCGGATGAATTGCCTGAATCCGTATGCGCCCATAAAAAGCGGCCATTCGATCTGCTGACGGCAAGACCGCTGATTTCGTCAAGTATTGGTGAGGAAAGTTCATAGGCATTGCTGTGTGTAAAACTTTTACATGGAAGTTCAGCAAAAGACAAAGATGGCAGTGCGATAAAACCAAACAGTGCTGAACAAATCGCGATATTTTTTTTCATGCTTCCCTCACAGCCTTCGACTGCTCCTCACCGACGAAAACCCACATACATCGCAGAACAATCCGCCTCAAAATACTATCGGGCAGACTGTTCCGCATCTAGAAGCATAACATTTTTGATTCAATCAATCCAGTGCCCAATCTCCCGGATGAACAAGCGTCAGAACCGGTGGATCAGCTTCCTCGATTGATCTCATATCAAAACATACGCCTGCGGTCATGCCATCTTCTTTGCGAGCAGCCGTTCTGACGCATCGAGTTTGTGATTGTTCCTGAACAAGCGGATCAAACACATCATAGCCATGGCAATCGGAATCAGTCTTGCATCCAGGCAGACATACTCGAATATCGAGCTTAGCCTTACGCCCCAAAGTCGCAATAGATATATTCATGAGAAAATCAGTGAGGACGCTCTGTACGCCATCAATCACCGGGCATTCCGTAAATTTTTCGGGCTGATATTCACCAAATTGAGCAAAGCCGCAGATCGTTTTGTTATTTGCCTCCATGGCGCTTTCAGGCGTACACCCTTCTTTGTCAAAGCTGGTGCATTCATCGCTGGGCGTGCATTTGCTCATGGATAAGGCGCATGTTCCCTGTGGGAAATAGATTGCCGGTTTGATATTCGCGACATTCGAGCTTCGGAAACAGGAACGCACTGCACCGTTATAGGACTCGGGCACATTGTCGCACCCAATAATCATGCCCGCCACATTCGCGGTATCTTTGCCATTGCTATCTTTCACATAGCCAGGCTGAAATTCCGGACGCTCATAGCCAGCATAATTGCACTGCTTGCCATAGCAGAAACACGAATTGCCGATCGTCTGCTCTTCAACCGGCTGCTCTATAAATGAATCATCCAGAAATGATTCACCAATCTTGCAAAGCCCTGCCAGATAGTTCGTGATCTCGCGCTTATCCGATTTTGTCCAGTTCGTCTCCTTATTCGTGGAACGACACGTCGAGAGGAAGCCTGGCTTCGCATTTCCACCGACAGGCGCGTTCACACTGCCTTCATTATCCTGCGTTGACGAATGATTGGGCTGCGTGTTGACTGGCGCAGAGGTATTCTGTGATGCAGACTGAGCATTTGCTGTAATGTTATATGTACTCGAATCCCCATACTCGGCCTCATCGTAGCAACCAGTGGTCATGCATGCGGCCATGGCAATCGCAGAACCGAGCAATAAATATCGTTTCATTCCCAAAGACATATCTTCTCCGAACTTCATTTTCGTGTGCGGCCATCACTGACCAAAACCCGCCCTGAAACGCATTCAGTCCACGGTTATTCACCAAATTTCAGAGAAAATTCTTTGAGCTCTGCGCACCATGTCAATTCAGACTTGTTATCTATCGCAAGCTGACGCGCAATGGACAGACCAAGCCCAGTTCCGGATTTTTTTGTCGTAAAAAATGGTTCAAATGCCTGCGCTGCCTGAGCCTCTGACAGACCATCGCCTGAATCTGACACATACAGCACTGCCGGCGTCTTCGTCCCGCGAACTCGAACTGCCCCCTTCCCTGAGAGCGCCTCACTCGAATTACGCCACAACGTCATCATAATCTGGCGCAGTGAGTTGCCATCATATTCCACGACCATGTCGTCAGGCACCGTGCACTCAAGCACCATCTCCCTGTTGCACGCGTCACTCGCAAAGACCTGCCACTGACCATTCAGAATATCACGGACACAGACAGGCTCTAATGTCAGCTTCGGGCGTCTGGCAAAAACCAAAATATCATTCAGAAGCCTGTTCAACCGCTCGATCTCGCATCCCATCATCTCCATGATCTGCAACTGCTCCTCATCCTGAACCTCGCTCTGAAGCATCTCGTTACAGCCACTGATACATGTCAAGGGATTCCGTATCTCATGCGCAATCTTGGCAGAAAATTCCCCCAAAAGCGCCAACCGCTGCTGCCTGTTCTTTTCGAGCTGCGCGCGCATCTCGGATGTCATATCTGCAATCTGATACCCAAGAAGAACTTCGCTTTCGCTTTTGCCGATTTCCAGAGGAAGATTGAATTCCGTGATGCGATAATAGCCGCCCTCGCGCTCACATATCCATGTATCAGAATCCACAGTTGCGACAGATTCGCTACGGTCATGCTCGGAGAACGCAGGGATATTCCCAGGCCGACTCAAAGCCGAAAACCAATCTTCAGCAGTCTCGATATCGCCCAAAATTTTCTCAACCATAGGATTCGCATACAAGATGCGATGCGTCTCCGGGTTATGAATGATCACACCGACGGGCAATGTGTTCAAAATATGCTCATAAATGCCGCGAAGATGCCTGAACGCACGGGCATTGTCCCAGATGACTGCTTGCGCATTTGCATACAGATACGCCAGCTGTCCTGTGAGCAGACCAACACAGTAAGCCGCCACCCCCACCGCTGCAAAGCGTGACATTCCAGCGCCAGCGATACCGGAAGATGCGAAGAAAATATTGACCATATCTGCCGGCAATCGATAAATCCATATAGATATGGTAAAATACACGCCAGCCAAAACAGCAGAGACGACAGTGGCACCGATGAGCCCGCCTTTGCGCTGGAGCGTGATCCCTCCATATAAGGGAATAATCAGGAACAGATATGAAAACGGACTGGACTGATACCCCGTGAATATCACAATAAATGCGGCCAGCAGCGCATCGTGCGCCATACCAATATATGTGACAGTCCGAATCAGCTGTTTCCTGATCAGCGCAACACAACAGATGGCTGTAAAGATGAAAATTTCAGTCGTGCTGATGAGCAGAAGCTCGAGCGTCGGCTCAAATCCCCCGGTCTGACCAAGATAATACCACAACAGGCTGTATATCAGAACGAGCACGCCATAAAGGCAACGAACACCCGTGATAAACTTCAAGGATGTATGCTGCCTTGCATCGGACAGACCGTCCTCTGAGCCGAATTTCAATACCGAAGAAAGCCGGCGTTCCATCTGTCTATCTTCCGTCATGCGTTCCCCGGAATCAAAAAGGCCTCAAACGAGGCCCCCGATGTTCCTAAAACTCAAAACACCTGCTCTTCCCCGTTGAGATAGCGGAGCGTGATTGCCATCGCGTCATCGATCGCCATCATCAGATCATAGTTGTCATTCATCTTAGCAAGACTCTGAGCGCGTTCAAAATAATCTTTCGCCTCTCCATAATGCTTCATATTGAGGAGCGCATAGCCGACTTCATACTGTATCACGCCATCGCGAAGCTCGGACGAATAATTGGCTCGATCGTCTTTATAGGCCTCGATATCCTGATTAAAACGCCATCTGATGACCTTGTCGATCATCTCCTTGCCTTTTTCCGGCTCCCCCATATCGTAAAAGATAAGACCTCGCACGCGCACAGCGGCAACTGTCTCCGATGGATAGGTCTTCTCGAACTTGTCGAGCATCTTGAACGCCTGCTCGTATTCCTTTGTCTCTACATAATCGCGGACCAGCTCGAGATAGATATCTTCCATACAGAGTTCGGGCGGCGCCTTGCGAAGCTTGATGATGCTGCTGGCTATCTCACGGAACATATCATGCAGGCCGAGACGGATGCATGCAAGCGCGACCATCCAGCGCTTCATCGCCGAAAGGCTTTTCCACGAATAATTCTCAATCTCAGACTTGTCTGCCTCTTTCAGCGCTGAAAATCGATTCCGCTCCGCTTCAGGAATGGTCGACCAGTCAAATGTCGGCTTGAATCCAACTTCCTCCTCGAGGACGACGGCGGAGAGCGCCTTCTGCGCATCGTCTTCCTCGAGCTTGCGCATCATCGCTATATCGCTCTCGTCTTCTGCAAATACATCCTCGGACTCGTTCTCATCGCTCTCTTCTTCCTCATCGAGCTGCTCTTCCTCAGGCATGGAGGGTTCGCTGTCCTGCTGAAAATCAATGTAATTGTCGCTGTCCTGATGTTTTTTCTTACCCATATCGGCTGATCACCCTGTCGAATTTTCAAAAAAATAGCGCCTTATCGTTAAAGGCGCATTATCGAGTCGAATATGTTAGTCCAAAACATATTTCCTAGTCAAAAATTTTTACATCCGCCCTCCCTACGCCCGTTTGCAGGCAAAAAAATGGCCGGCAGTATTGCGCAAGCAATAGGCCGGCCGGAACAGGCGCCGTATGCCGTCAGGCAAAGGCGCCAAACACGCATCTCAAACTAATTGACCATTATCATGCACTTCTTCGTGCAGCCAGACTCGCTCGTGCCATTCTTTTCACCAGCATCACATTCCTCAATGGAATCCTTGACGCCATCGCCGCAATAGCTGTTCAGCTTGCACGATTTCGAACAGCCGCCATAGACATCGTCCATATTGACCGCGCCATTGTCGCACGACTCATCCCCATTCTTGATGCCATCACCGCAATAGGGCGCTTTCGAGCAGTCCGCATTGCAGCCGCCATAATGACCTGTATTGCCTGCCGTGCCATCGTCGCATTCTTCGGCGTTGTCCTTCACCCCATCGCCACAATAGCTGTTCAAAGCGCAAGATGTCGAGCAGCCGCCATAGAGGCCGTCCATGTTCGCCACGCCGTTGTCGCACGCTTCCGTGCCATTCTGGTGCCCATCACCACAGTACGGCGCAAGCGTACAGTCCGCATTGCAGCCGCCGTATTCGCCTGTATTCTTCGCCGCACCGAGGTCGCAGTCTTCATAGCCATTCACGACACCATCGCCACAGCTCGGGCCTTTCTTGCATTTCGTCGTGCATCCGTTGTACGCGCTGTCATTGTTCAAGTCACCGTCATCACAGACCTCCCCTTCCTCGCTCTGGATCTTGCCATCACCGCAGTAAGGAAGCTCATAGGTGCAGTCCAGACTGCATCCAGGCTTGCCGTCCGCGCCGTATTTTCCATTATCTTTGCCAAGGTCACAGATTTCTCCGAGGCTTTCCGTCACATAGCCGTCTCCGCACGCAGGCTTCTTGCAGTTCGGCATGCAAGCGCCATTGTCCTTGTTGTCTTTGCCGAGATCGCAGTCCTCTCCATTCTTCGGGTCCACAACACCGTCCCCGCAATAGGAAACCTTGCACGTCGAGAGACACTTGTCGCCAAGCTTCTGAGCCGCTGCCGAGAACTTGCAGCTCTTCAGATTGGCCTTGTCCGCGCAGTCGCAATCTTCCCACGTGTTGAGCGTCCCGTTATGGCATGTGTTGTTCTGACAGCTCGTGTCACAGCCATGCGACTTGACATCCGCGTGATATGTGCAGCCGTTCACAGCACTGTTCTCGCAGAGATGACCATAGTCGCAGACCTCCCCGGCCTCAACCTTGCCATTGCCGCATTTGGGAACAAGCTTGCAGTTCACACATCCCATCATCTCAGCCGTCGCGCCGCTCACGATGCCCTTGTTGTCGCATTCCTCGGTACCGGTCACGATGCCGTCGCCGCAGATCGATGCGCAAGTCGACTTGCCCGTGTTCAGGAAGCCGTCAAGAGTCAGCTGATACGTCGAACCCGAATCGCAGCGCTCCGCCTGGAAGAAATGAAGCTCATAGATGCCGTTCTCATAAATGTCATAACGCGTGTCGCACTTGATGCCAAGATTTTCGCCATCCAGCGTGCAGGACGCATTCGAAAGCGTCCCGGAGCTCTCGGTTCCAGACTGCATGCCGCCAAGATCGACAAAAAGCGTGCGGTTGATGAACGCCCAGACATCATCGTCACCCTTAAAGGTCAAAGTCTCCCCACCCTTATACTGGAAATAAGTATGAAGTTCGGATGTGAAGTTGCCATATCGGTATGTCGTGCCATTGGCTGTCTCTGTCGCGGCATACCCTTTGCCCTTGAGCGGATACCATCCGCTGACGTTGATGCTGTACTTATCCTTGTCATTCGCATCCTGCGTGAGCCTGAGCTTGTCATCAATCTTCAGATTCAGCCCGGGGGTATATCTGTACCAATAATAATGCGTACCCTTGCAGGTCACATGCGTGCTGATCGCTGTCCCCGTATTGCGAATCGTACACTTCTTCGAGTTCCAGTTATTTACAAGAACAGGCTTGCCATCGGCATCCAGATGCGCTTCAACCATGCCGCCGCACCCGGAACCGCCAAACGTGCAGCCGAAATCCGGGAAGCCATATCGCTTTGAACCGCTGACAGCGCCCGTCAGCTGTGACCTGCTGCTGCACGTGCTGTCCTGAGCCTTGATCTTGCTGATCCAATCCGCCGTCATCCAGCCGCCAAGCGTCGCCTCGTTCGATGCATTGAACGAAGCCGGCGCTGCCGACGACGTCGTCGAGGGACGCGCTCGGAAATCGTAATAACTGATATCCATATCGATCGTCTTCGCGTTCGAAAGCGCCGAAAAATCCGTGCATGTAAAGCCCGGCTCGATCTTGCACTGCGCGGAACACCCATCGCCTGATACCAGATTGCCATCGTCGCATTCCTCAACGGGCTTGCCCTTCGCATCCTTGATCATCCAAAGCGTGATCCCATCACCGCATTTTGGCGAATAAGATACATTTCCTTCGTCATCAATATATTCATCGAACATGACTTCGCGCTTGCAGCTTGGCGAACAGCCGTCATTGGGCAACTTGTTGCCGTCATCACATTCTTCCCCCGCATCCAGGATGCCATTGCGGCATTTGCCCTTGACGCAGTTCTTGCCATTGGCATCACAGTGATACCCAGTCGTGATGCGACAATCCTCATTGCAGCCATTGCCGACATTCTTGCCGGAACCGAGGTCGCACTGCTCATACGAAGTATAGCCTGCTGTCGGCGTGATCTTGCCATCCCCGCAGGTCACCGCTTTGCATTTGCCGCCTTTGCCATTGGCTGTCGGGCATTCATAGCCTTTTTCAATCACGCAGGCAGCAGAGCATCCGTCACCGGCCGTCTTGTTGCCGTCATCGCACTCTTCACCATGCTGCACCTTGCCATCACCGCAAGTGCCCGAGGTGCAGGGCGTTCCCGGCGTCCCGCAATAAAATCCGACTTCGCGCTTGCAACGTGCCGAACAGCCATCGCCATCGAACACATTGCCGTCATCGCACTCTTCACCATAGGCCTTATAGCCGTCACCACAGGCCTTCGAGACACAGCGCTGCCCCGCAGTCGGACACAGATACCCGGGATCGACCTTGCCCTGAGTGCAGCCGTCGCCATCAATCTTATTGCCGTCATCGCACTGCTCAAAGCCTCCGCTGACAACGCCGTCACCATACAAGTCTGAAACCGGACGGCATCTCACTTCCTCCGTGCAGCACGCCGACTTATCCCCACCTGCACATTTCGGACAGGCTGGAGAACCGCCAAGGCACATATACCTAGACTTCGGCTTGCAGTTCAGACAGCCGCCTTTGCTCTGCGCCATGTTGTCGTCGCAGATCTCCCCTGCATCCAGCTTTCCGTTGCCGCAGGGAATCTCCGTGCAACCGCTGCCATCGCATTCCCAGCCCTTGTTGATCGACGCGCAGTTTGATGCGCACCCCTTGTCGCCGCCAGGCATGCCGACATCACATTTTTCCTTGCCATTGAGCTTGCCATCGCCACAATACGCTGCCAACGAACAGTCGGAATTGCAGCCGCCATAATTGCCATAGCCGCCCATCGGCACGCCATTGCTGTCAATCAGCAACGCACGGCCATTTGAATCCAAAATACCGTCATCGCATGACTCCCCATTCGCCTTGTCCACGATGCCGTCACCACAGATCGACGAATATTTGCATGCCTTCGTGCAGCCATTGTAATCGACCGTCCCATTTGCCGCACCTTTGTCGCAAACCTCAAACGCTTCCTTGATGCCATCGCCGCAATACGCCGCAAGCTGACATGTCGCGGAACAGCCGCCATAATTGCCATAGCCGCCGATCGGGTCGTTATGCGCATTGACCAGAAGCGGCTTGCCTTCGCCATCAAGCGCGCCTTCATCGCAGATCTCCCCATGCGCCGTATCCACTACGCCATCACCACAGATCGACGTGAACTTGCACTCCTTCGTACAGCCGGCATACTCGAGCGTGCCATTCTCTTCGCCCTTGTCGCAGATCTCCACACCCTCTTTCACGCCATCGCCACAGCGAGAGGCAAGCGTGCAATCCGCATTGCACTTGCCATACTCCCCTGTGCCGCCATAGGGAACCCCTTTCTCATCCACGAATATCAGCCCCCCATTCTCATCATAGCCGCCATCGTCGCACTGCTCATCACCAGTCACAATGCCATCGCCGCAGAACGGCGTAAACTTACAGCTGTAACAATAAGGCTCTGAACGATCCGCATTCCAGCCATAACTCATCGAGGACGTGTCGCGCGATTCGTCCCCATAGTCGCAGACCTCGTTCAGATCCTCCTGAACAAGACCATCGCCGCATTCAAGACGCATGCAAAACGTTGAATTGTTGATATTCTCACAGTCCCAGCCATCTTCCAGATGCATGCAATCTCCCGAACAGCCATCCCCGTCATCGATATTGCTGTCGTCACACACCTCGTCGCCGGCAACAAACCAGTCGCCGCATACTGTATGGCAATTCTTACCGTTCTCGTCGCAATAAAATCCTTTCTCTACCTTGCACTCGTTCGAACAGCCATCCCCCTTCACGAGATTGCCGTCATCGCACTTCTCCCCTTCGTCAAGGACGCCATTGCCGCACGGATTCACATAAGTGCTGACACAAGGCTCCCCAGGTTCCGGACATTCATATCCATCCTCAATCATCACGCAGTCCGCACGGCATCCATCTCCGGAAAGTTCGTTGCCGTCATCGCACATCTCGACACCGCTCAGCTTGCCATCGCCGCACTTCCCTTTGTCCTCTGGATCCGGCGCGTCTACTTTCGTGCATTTTTCGCCTGGCGTCTTGCACTCCCACCCCTTTTCCACGATCAGGCAGTTTTCAAAACATCCGTCACCGCTCTCGCGATTGCCGTCATCACACGCTTCACCAGCATCCAGACTGCCATTTCCACATGTCTCAGGCGGCTCAGCTGGCTTACATGCCTCTTCGCAGACATAGCCATGCTCGACCTCACAATCGGAAGAACAGCCATCTCCGTCAAACGCATTTCCATCGTCGCAAGTCTCCCCCTCGTCGAGCTTCCCATCGCCACATACAGCCTCGGCTGGCGGTTTTTCTCCCGGCGTGATTTGAACTTCCCCCTCACAGCCATAAAAGCCCCACGCACTCAGCAAACATGCCAAACTCAGCCAGTAACGTGTCTTCATATCCTCTCTCCTTAATCAGCCACCTCTACTGCTGATTGTATCCAATCCTCATGCACCGCAAGACTTCGCATTCCCAGTGCCTCTAACATTATTATCAGAGTTGTTCATAAGCTGTAAAGTCCAGACACCCCCTTATTTCATGCGGATTTACGGACGTATCGCAAGACCGTGCTCGCTAAACAAGCTGCTTTATGTTGCGCGCACGTCTTTATTTCATGCGAATTTGCGCACTATAGCGCATTTCCGCACGTTGCCGTATTGGCGAGTAACAGAATTAATTCAGCTGGCACAAAAATATCTCTGCATGCAAAGATATATGAATTATTACCAGTCGGTACAATTCCAAATGAATGAACCGCAGGCAGACATTCCCCCCCAAAAAACCTGTGACTGCTCAACAAGCTCATCAAATCGTAACATGCACATCTCGCCTGGCCTCGATGACAGTCCTGTCACTCTCCATCCACATGCTTCCGCATGCCCCAGTCGGCATAGCTGTCTTTCGCATACACAGGCAATGACAGATCACTTTTTGTCTTGCCATAAACAAGCGTGACTTTGCCTTTCCAGATACCAAAATATCAGTCTGGCCTTTCGGATGTGCAGAAATAAGGCACATCCTGAATAGGCACGCCGGCAGACGCATTCACCATCTGTACTTTGTCGATGGCATCAATCGCGAACGAAAACGACACGCCGCGCACACAGAACTTCCCCTCGCGCGCCTCATTCCAATACAAATCCCCAGTCTGCCCCGCGAGCGCGCTGAAATCATCCACGACATCAAACAAATTGAGCTCAGGCACCTCGACTTGCTCGCCACCCTCAAACACGACGACGCCCTCATGCTTTCGGCTGTTCGCCTCGCACAGCCTGTCGCTGAAAAACTCATCGCCATACACCTTGAACGCGATGCTGTCCCATGTGTCACCTTTCACTGCGATATAAGTTTGCATCAGAACGCCCCCAATCTTCCGGCCTTAAACGCCGCCTTGCCCATTGCCCGTGCGAAATCACGGCTCGAAACCGCCTGTGCCAAACTCAATGCCGTCGTCTCGTTGCCGCTCATGCTGAAGTTATTTTGCACCGAATACGCGATATTCCCCGCCCGCTGTGCCCGCGAATAATCCAAGGGTATGATCGCTTCTGGCCCGCGCTCACCGACAAGGGATGGACCAAGTGCAATGCCGCCGTTGGCCATGAATGGTGGCGCACCATGCATTTCGATTCTGCGATTAGACATTTCTGTTTGAGCTTCTATGCTTTTTTTAATCACAATTCCAAACTTATTTGCTATGGCAATGAAAATATCAACTAGCTTAGGAACAACAACTTTAAGAAATTCGAGGATTCCCGATATCACCCTTTTGCCCTCTTCCGAGTTCAATAGTTTTGCCACCCCTTCAAGCAGTGGCGCAATTGCAGGAAGCAACTTTACTAAAATTTGATTTTTTTGATACTCAATGCGACGCATTTGTTCGGCCGTTGATTCCATTGCTGTTGGTTGTTTTGGTGAAGTATCAATAACTGCAGTCGCATCTCCTATACGTTCCCAATCCATGTTTTTGAGCGTATTCTTTGCTTGCGCATAATTACGTTCATTACTGATATACTTAATCCAATCATAACTTTTGGCATCTTCCCAGGCCAAGTTTTGCGAGTTCTTCCGGCTATACACGAATTTATCAAATGCCTTATCCAACTCGTCTTGCGATTCAAATGCTCCACTGTTTTGCAAACCGAGATAGATAGCTTGCAATTCAGTCATAGATGTGTTTGCAAGTCCCCCTAGATCGTAATTTGCCATTTTTTGAGCAGATGCCTGGACTTGTTCGGCACTCGCCCCAGTTGTTTTCTGTATCGCGGCCATCATTCGGTCATAGGCATTAAACATTTGTAGCGAAGGATCGGTTTTACTGGATGCAAAAGCCAAGATCATTCCAGGATTGCTTAGTTCGATCTTTGCGCTTTCGATCAGCTCATTTTGGTTAGTCGTCTTAAGTACACTCTGAACGCGATTGATGGCATCCACGATAACGGAATAATCCGATCCCGTCTGAAAATATAGCTCATTCAGAATATTCATGGCGTCTTCATTTTCAAAGCCTTTAATTCGCCGAGCTTCTTTTTCTTTTTGTGTCTCATCATCCGCGGCTGTCATCGCATCGCGTGTGATACCAGCAATGGCAGCTCCGCCTGCATTGAACGTACGCCCGACACCTCCCAACATGCCTGTCACGTTGTAAGTTGTTTGGATCGCGTTGTTTGCTTTTTTCAGAATCTTAGAAAATCTAGATTCAGCTTTTTCGCTTTCCTTAATGGCTTTAGTGATTGCTTTCTGTTGTTTTTCAGTGTGCTGTAGCAATTTCAGGGTAGTGTCCATAAAAGTTCGCAAAAACCAGAAATCCAGTCTCGGCGAACATCACCTAACATAATTTTGGAGAGAACTTGCATCAATGTATGCCCTCCCCGTGTTTTGCCAATTGTCAGTATACTCGATAATGTAGG
>JAFUEE010000015.1 GCA_017464085.1 Pseudomonadota bacterium | reverse complement strand
TTTCATAGGCGGCGTGACTGTGGCCGCAATCGACCACACGAACTGTCCGAGCGCGATGTTGTCCGCCGGATTGTCTTCCGCCAAAAAGCGGCATTCCGCTTCCCCGATAATCGCGCCGACAGACCGCAGATAGGCCAGATAGTCGTTCTCTTCCTGAATCACGCTGTTGCGCATGGTCAGCGTCATCGGTCTTTAAAAATACCATCATATACATAAGCATTCCTGTGGACGCATCATGCGTCTTTATGCCATGTTTCCATCATACGTTGCGCGACCTATCTGCAATACGGCCGCGCGGCCGCCCTATCGCGCTACGCGCGATACGTCCGGCCAAATCCGCAATATACGCGCTCACCAAAATCAACCACCGCATACAATGGCCATACTTCATCTCGTCAGGCAAAATATCATTCGGAATAAAAAAACGCTCCTCATCTCCTCGCTCGGACTCATCATCGGCATCGCTTCGCTCGTCTTCTTCCTCGCACTTGGCAACGGTGTCAAACGCGTCGTGCTCGAAGATATGTTCGCCATTCGCCAGATTGAAGTTGTTCCGCGAACCTACGACTTCGGGTTTACCAAGTTCTCGATCATAAAGCTCGACGAACGCGCCATCGACAAGCTCTCCAGCATCCCAGATGTCGACGATATCTACCCCAAAATGAAATGGACATTTCCCGCGTGGGCGACTGGCGGCAAAGATGTTCTAGGAAAAAACTTCCGAGCAGAAGTCATCGCAGACGGCATTGCGCCACATCTCGCGGACGACCTCAAACAGCCTGAGCGCTTTCGAGACTGGGACAGCGAGATATCATGCAATCCTCATGACATTCAGCACACATGTCCGCCAGCACAGCAATGCATCGGGAATTTCTGTCAAAAGATCAGCTGCGATCCCGATTCCGCACAAATCGAATGCCCTGAGCCGACTTACTGCACTCGCGACACGCACACTTGCGATATGCCAATACCAGTCATCGTCAACCCCTCGCTGCTCAATGTTTACAATTCCGGACTCACGACAGCTCTCTCCAGCGGAACTGGCGTCAAACTTCCCAAGCTCACAGCTGACGCGCTGACTGGCTTTATCTTCGATGTAGAGCTCGGAAACTCTTATCTTGGCGAAGCCGCTCAGAATGCCCCCATACAGAGAAAAATGCAATGTGTCGGCCTGTCCACCAAAGCAATTCCTGTCGGCTTTACCATGCCGATCTCATACGTACGGCGTTTTAACACCTATTTCAGCGGCGAAAAACAAGGCCGGACATACCACTCCATAGTGCTCGAAGCACACGCCAACAGTGCCGTCTCCAAAATCGCAGAACATGTTCGCTCCCTCGGCTTCGAACTTGATGAATCTCATGCACAAGTCGACAGAATCGGGCTCATGATCACAGTACTCACGCTGCTCTTTTCATTGATCAGTCTCCTCATCGTCTCTATCTCAGCGATTAACATCGCACAGACATTCTTCATGATGATCGCCGAAAGACGTCAAGAACTTGGCATCTTCCGCGCACTTGGCGCAACTCGCATACACATCGCGCAAATGATCCTCCTCGAGGGCACATGCGTAGGCCTCATAGGCGCTGTATGTGGCATACTGTTCGCCGTCATCGCTATACAGATCGCCAACATGGGCATCAGGCACCACCTTCCGGACATGACGATACAGAACACATCCTTTTTCGAACTCACCCCACAGCTCATCCTGGGCGCCATCGCATGCGGCATACTATTCTGCCTGCTCGGATGTGCCAGACCAGCCTGGAAAGCCGCACACATCGATCCCGTCCGTGCATGCAAAGGTGAATAAATGCTCCAGCCATATCTGAAATATTAGTGACATTGACTTTGCCGGCATGTAGTTTTATGTAGGCATGTCATCTCATTTCGGGACGACAGGAGTACTCCCATGGCTGAACACACCGAGGCAAACAATTATCTTAACGGCCCGATCATCAAGACGATGCTTGCCACCGGAATCGCAATGATTCCAGCAACACTGGCAATGTCACTATTCAACATCGTAGACACCTACTTTGTAGGAAGGCTCGGCGTCGCTGCCTTGGCCGCAATGGGTTTTTGCTTCCCAATCGTCAGCATCGTCAGCTGCATCTACCACAGCATTTCCACCGCCATCATGACGCTGCTCAGTCATGCCATCGGCCGCAAAGACGAAAAAGATGCTTCACAGATTGTCCTACATGGCACCATTTTCATGCTCCTTTGCGCAATCGTGATCGGCATCACCGGCGCCCTGCTATTCCGCCCAATCTGCGCACTTTGGGTCACCACCCCAGAAATCCTCGACTACGTCTGCCAATTCATGGTCATCTGGCTCCTCGGGAACTTTACGATCTCTCTCGGGATGTGTACGAACAAACTCGTGCTCGCGCTCGGCTATCCGCGTGCATCTGCTCTGTGGATGATTGCCGCACTCTTGCTCAACGCCATCCTCGAGCCAATCTTTATCTTCGGCCTCGGCCCTATACCGCGCCTGGAAATGTACGGCGCAGCAATCGCCACAGTCATTGCGCAGAGCATCACGCCTGTCGGATGCCTCTTTATCATTCATAAACGCCTGCACATCTTTTCCCGTGATGCTCTGGATATGTCGTCCTACCACGGCAATGTCTGGCGCATCATAAAATTCTCGATTCCGACTATCCTGGGCATGATTATCATGCCGCTCGCGGGTTTTGTCGCGACCACCCTGGCAGCCCATTTCAACGACAAAGTCGTCGCCGCCATGGCATGCATCTCGCGCCTGGAAACTATGGCTTTCGTCGTCCCGATGTCCATCGGCATGGCGCTCATGCCGATGTTCGCACAAAACTACGGCGCAAAACAGTTCCAACGCATAGATGACATCCGCAGGCTCTCCATGCGTTTCGCCGGCATCTTTCTGCTTGTTTGCGCGGCCATCTTCACACTGCTCGCAAAACCAATGGTCTCCATCTTTACAGACGACCCTGAGGTTATCGAGCTCGCGACATTCGGCATGAGTATCGTCTGCTGGGGCTTCTGGGCACAGGAAGTCCACCGCTTCGGCAGTTTCGTATTCAATGGATGCAACAGGCCTGCCTTCGGCGCGCTCTGCAATATCGTCAAGATTGGCGCATTCCTCATCCCGCTTATGATGCTTTCGCTAGCCTTCGACGATGTCAACTGGCTCTTCTACGGACGCCTGCTCGCAGAAGTCAGCGCAGCCATCATCGTTTTTTTCCTTGCCAGATACTTCGTCAAACGCCTCAAAACAGGCACCTCACACTGACCGAAAAACCTCACAAAGCAACAACGCGCGTATCCTCTATCGGAAAATACGCGCGCATAATCTGTTCAAAACTACTTGTTTGCGAGCGAATCCTCCACGAGCTCCCCCCCTTTGAACTTTGCACGCATCGTGAGGTTCCCCTTCTTGTCGTACTGCGAGTACTCCCCTTCCAGCTTGTCATCGATATAAAAGGCATCCTCCGCGAGAATGCCGTTCTCATGGTACCGCTTGCATCGTCCTTCCTTCACATCCTCGACATAAAAACAGTCAAGAATGAGCTGCCCGTTCTGCGCCCATCTCCGATAGGGGCCGTTCAGTTTGCCACGAGCATAAGAAATCTCAAATTGTTTCTGGCCGTCCGTAAAACTGCTCGTATAAACGCCCGCACCTTCGTTTGCCATTCTCACCCCCCACAAATCTCAGAGGTTGTTTGTACCCTCTGGCGTCGGAAATACCGCGCGCTTACCCGTTTCCACACTGTTGCGATTGGCTTCCTCAAGCGTTTCAATGCGCTGTATCAGATAGCGAAGCGCAACATCCATTTCCTCGACCGTCAGCTGATTCTTCTGCGCCTCGGGCTTCAGCACACCGCCAAGCGGCTTCTGCTGCGGCACGACATCATACCGCGCGCTCTCAACCGGCTTATAACCGACCATCTCCTGCGAATGCGCCGAATTGCCGTCGATCACGACAACTGCCGATACTTTCTGCGAATCATTCGAGCCGCCGCCTGACACGCCGACAACAATCCAATGCGCAAGCCCGGGAATACTCAGCAGAAACAGAGCGGCGCCAATCAGCGCAGGCGCCCACCGGCGGAAAAATTGCGCAGATGTCCGACGCTTCGGCAACGAAACCGTATCCACAACAGGCGCCGGTGCCTTATGACCGCATTCCGCATCCAGACGGCTGTTGATCGCATCCAAAAGCGCATAGCCGTAAAAATCGTCAAGCGCAAGCTGCGATTCAGTGCGCACCACACGGCGCAGCTCATCCATCGCCTCATATTCCTGGCTGTGTACAAGCGCGTCATGCGATATCGCTTCCAGCTCGTCCGATTTCAGCTCTCCGTCAAAATAAGACTGCATCATCAACGGATTGATCTGTTGTTTTTTCTCTGACATCTCAGACCTCTCATCAAAAAACTTCGGCGCCTTATCACGCCAAAGCATTAACGCACCATGTCATCTTATATTCACGAATAATCTGGAGACAACTGTTTTTTATTCATGTCTCGCTTTCATCAAATGATACGCGCTTTCAGCCGAAACAGAGAGACTTGCTTACACGATGAGTGCGCGGCTTAGCGAGCACCAGCCAGCACGCACCGCAGGCGCAATGGCGCAAAGCGCCACTGCGCTGAAAAACAACCTATTCTTAGGCTTCATGCAAATCAGCATCTGCTCACATTGTCAGACAGAAAAATGCGTCTCGTCCCCACACTTCCCCCCAGACGATTAAAGCCCCAGACGATTAAACTGCACGCTTATGGCGTGCAGATCAAAACACCTAAGACTCTATCACCCAATACAGAGCTTTGAGATTCCCTTCCCTATATGAACGAATACTACCATTCCACGAATATCCACCATCTGGTTTATCTACAATTAAATTCATACCCATACTCACCAGCTCATTATTTTTTATTCTCTCAATAAATTCTTCTTTACGGTAATATTCCAAACGAGTTTTATAATAATATTTGCCACATTTATAATATCTACAACCTTTCTCAGTTTTAATAATTTTAAATTTACATCTACCATCATTAAATTCATTCTCAAGTATATCCTCTTCTTGAGACTGACCATTCAGTTGAAGCTCAGTATATTGAAAATTTCTTATCTTCCTTATCAATTTTAAAGTGACTTGCCACCCCATTGGTTTCAAAGAAATGAATAAAATTGTAGAAATCCATCAAATTATCACGTCCATTTGATGAATCATACAAATTTGTTTTAAACCACTGCTGTCCCGCAACTTTTCAGAACAGCGCAAGCTGAGGCTTCACAATGGGTTCCGTCATCTTAGGTACGAGATAATCATTGAGAATTTCGGTTGAAAACAAATTAATACGTATCCAATTCAAAATTTCACGCATTGAATGAACGGTTTTGGATATAAATCGAATGAAGGCTAAAATTAGA
>JAFUEE010000118.1 GCA_017464085.1 Pseudomonadota bacterium | reverse complement strand
CCGGAGCTGCTTCCGCCACCGCCGCCACCGCCGGAACTGCTTCCGCCGCCACCGCCCGAGCTGCTTCCGCCGCCACCGCCCGAGCTGCTTCCGCCGCTCTTGCCGCTCTTGCCGCCTTTCTTGTCGCCGGAACTCTTGCCCTGACTCTCATCGAAGGCTTCATCAAAGTTGTCATATTCCTCGAACGACGGTGCCGAGGTCGGCGCGATAAAGCCGTCATAGTTGGCTTCAAACTTGACGTTGATCGAATAAATCGAGCGCCCGGATTCAGCACTTACCTTGATGTAGTGCAGGCCTGGCTCAGGCGTGAAAGCGCGGACCTCGCCTGTGGCGCCGCCCGTGTCTCGCATCTGGGTCTTGATGGGAATTCCGAAACGGTCATAGATGCCCACTTCGACTTTGAACACTTCCAGGGGCTGATCCCAGAACGTATTGACGATGATATCGCCCGGACTGGGGACGAAAATCATTTTCCAGTCAATCTCGTCACCGGCTGACGGATAAATCTCATCGTTCGTCACGGTGTCGAGGTCGAGCTTGATCGCGCCAGAGCGAAATCCGTCGTGATCGAATTCTGTCGTACAGCCTGCCGCTGAAAGCGTCAGAAGCGAAGCAAGTATCAGTGCTGTTTTTTTCATAGTATGACCATTCTCTGAAAGAAGTTCATCGATCCAAAACACCAGAGACATTAAACAATAAAAGATGCCATGTGTCAAAGACGACGCCTCAAGATTATGAATTTTGGTGTTCCGGATGGCTGTATCCCTCTATTTCATGTGCCCGGGCGCCCCGGTCCGGGCTTGCTGGATGCCTGTCAGCGCGGCGTCGCAGAGGGTTCGGCGTGCAGCTTTTCCTTGAGCGGGAAGCTTTTTCCGAGATTGAGAAGCGTCAGCGGTTCAAACTCGTACGAAAGGCGCGCGTATTTGTTGCATGGAATGGCATGGCAGAATGCGAGCGCGGCGGCGGCACGACGGTAGCAATAGGTGAAATCTTTGGGCGGAATCAGCTTGTTGTTCTCAAAGAGAAGGCCTGTCTTGATGCTGATCGGCTGCCGGTAGAGGCTGGCATAATGCAGGATTTCCCTGCCGAGCAGGTCGATAGGAATGATCTGATGGCCGGTGAACATCAGATGGCGTGTCAGCGCGATCAGAATGTTGGCGCTTGAACTCACGAAGAGCGGATAATTGCCGACATAGACCAGATAGAGGCCGGACGTGCGATTGGCGGGAAGCGTTGCGGAAAAGAAGGGGCCGAACCATTTGACGACCCATTCTCGCGGGCCGGCATAGGGATCTGGCGCGTTTAAGGTTTCCGGCTTCTCTTCTGTTTCTGGCGCGGAGGCTCCGGGAAACGTGATCTCTGGGTTTTCCGCGAGCTCGCTGGGCAGACCGGACTGATCCGGTCCGACGACCATAAATTCATGAACCTGGCTGATTCTCGGATCATTCTTTGCCATGCCTGTTGTCCTCTGGTGATCTCATCATGCAAGGAGCGGATGAATGAACGCCTTAAAATGAACGACATGGTGCATTTATGCAAGCAGATTTGTGCATCAGGGATATTCGTCCAGGCGCGGGCATAAAAAAAGCCGCCCTTTCTGGGCGGCTGGATGGTCAGGCTGGATGAGCCGGATTACTGGGCAATCGCATCCTGGGTTTTTGCATTGCGGATGGCGCGCTTGAGAGGCAGGCGATCCGTGTCGATGCGGTTGCGTTTCAAATCGCGGGCACCCATGACGGGGGGATGTTCCTGCGTGTCTTTGGCGATCTGAGGCGCCTGTGCAGGGGCGATTTCGGCTGCCATCATGACTGGCGTGCCTTCCTGGATCTGCGCGGTCGTATCGGCTTTTTGGAAGCTCGCGAGCGTGGGGGCCAGAACGAGCGCGATAACGCTCATGAGCTTGATGAGGATGTTGATGGAGGGGCCGGCCGTATCCTTGAACGGATCGCCGACTGTGTCGCCGACGACAGCAGCTTTGTGGGCGCTGGAGCCCTTGCCGCCATAGTTGCCGCCTTCGATGTACTTCTTGGCGTTATCCCATGCGCCGCCTGCGTTCGCCATGAAAATCGCGAGCACGACACCGGTGATCATGACGCCGACGAGCATGCCGCCGAGAATGGCGCCCTTGGTGCCGAGTATGATATCGAGGATGCCAGCGAGCACCGGCGCGACAATCGCGATCACGCCCGGAAGGATCATCTGGCGGATGGCCGCATGCGTGGAGATCTCAACGCATTTGCTGTATTCGGCCTTCACGCCTTCCTTGCCTTCGAGAAGGCCGGGAATCTCTTTGAACTGGCGGCGGACTTCCTGCACCATATCCTGGGCGGAACGGCCGACCGCGAGCATCGCGAGGGCGCTGAACCAGAACGGGAGAACGCCGCCGATGAAGAGGCCGATCACAACGAGCGGGTTCATCGCGTCAATGGCCTCAAGACCCATGACCTGCGAATAGGCGACGAAAAGCGAAAGAGCCGTGAGGGCCGCAGAACCGATGGCAAAGCCTTTGCCGATGGCGGCGGTCGTGTTGCCGACGCTGTCGAGCTTGTCTGTGCGGTTGCGGACTTCTTCATCAAGGCCGGACATCTCGGAGATACCGCCGGCGTTGTCAGCGATCGGGCCATAGGCGTCGACTGCGAGCTGGATGCCTGTCGTCGCGAGCATGCCGAGCGCCGCGAGGGCGATTCCGTACATGTCGCAGCACATATAGGCGATGAGGATTGCGATGGCGATCAGGACGATGGGGATGACTGTCGAGATCATGCCGACCGCGAGACCCTGGATGATGTTCGTGGCTGCGCCGCCGTTGTCGGAAGCGTGCGCGATGGCCTTGACCGATTTGTAGGCGTCAGACGTGTAGTACTCGGTGATCTTGCCGATGCATGAGCCGGCGATGAGGCCGCCCGTGACCGTCAGGAAGATGCTCAGCGGGGTGACCATGTTCTCTGTGCCGGGGATGATGATGCCGTCCTTGCCGAGGACAAGATAGGCGACGCCATAGGTCGCGAAGGCGGTGATGACGGCCGCGCTGACCGTGCCGGCATCGAGTGCTTTCTGCGGGTTGGCGTTTTCGTCATTGCTACGGACGATGAACGTGCAGGCGACGCTGATGAGGATGCCGATACCGGCGATGAGCATCGGGAGCACGATGGCGCTCATCTGATTGTCGGTGCCTTTCCAGATGGCTGCGCCCAGAACTGCGGAACCGATGATGGAACCGACATAGGATTCGAAGAGGTCTGCGCCCATGCCGGCGACATCGCCGACATTGTCGCCGACGTTGTCTGCGATGACTGCGGGGTTGCGCGGGTCATCTTCGGGAATGCCTGCCTCGACTTTGCCGACGAGATCGGCGCCGACATCAGCGGCCTTGGTATAGATGCCGCCGCCGACGCGGGCGAAGAGGGCGATCGAGGATGCGCCGAAGCTGAAGCCCGTCAGGACTTCGAGAAGGCGGCTCATATCGGATGAAAGCGCAGGAATCTGTAGATAGATCAGGAACAGACCCACAATGCCCAGGAGGCCGAGACCGACGACGGTCATGCCCATGACGGCGCCGCCGCCGAAGGCGATCGCGAGCGCGTCCTTAAGGCCTTTGCGCGCGGCATTCGACGTGCGGACGTTCGCCTTTGTCGCGACGCGCATGCCGAAATTGCCGGCCGCGGCGCTGCAGAAAGCGCCGACAACGAAGGAGAGGGCTACGAGCGGGCTGCTCGATGGATTGGCAAGGTTGATCACCGCGAGAAGCGCCGCCACGATGATCACGAATACGATAAGAACTTTGTATTCCGCCTTCAAAAAGGCCATCGCGCCTTCATGAATGTAGCCGGAAATCTCCTTCATTCTGTCGGTGCCTGCGTCCTGCCTGCCGATCCATTTCGATTTCACGATGGAATAGATCAGAGCCGCGACGGCACACAGAGGAACGCCGATGTAGACCAGATTGCGAATCACTGGACTAAGACTCTCCATTGGATGCCTCCTTCTTTTTGGCCTTGAAAAGACCGTTGCAATAACGCATCGAAGCTTCCGCGCCGTTCGTGATGAAACGCTTCAGCGCTTCTGTTCCGATATTCAAAGAACTATTGAAATTGTCTTCATCTTCTGACGGGATGCGCCCGAGGACATAGTTGACCACATCGTTGTGGACGGGGCGTCCGATTCCGATGCGGATCCTGCTGAATCCGTCTTTTCCCGTGAGGGAGACGATGGATTTCAGGCCGTTGTGGCCGCCTGTGCCGCCGCCAGTCTTGACGCGGACATCGCCGAGCGGCAGGTCGAGCTCGTCATGGAGCACGATCACCTGACTGATGTCAAGATGGTAGAAGGACATGCAGGCGACGACGCTTTCTCCGCTCAGGTTCATAAAGGTCTGCGGCTTGAGCAGATAGAGGCTGTGGCCGCCGTGTCTGGCAGTGCCGAATATCCCCTTGAACTTGGCCTGGGTCATGCTCGCGCCGATGCTCTCGCAGAAACGGTCAAGCAGCATGAAACCCGCATTATGCCGTGTCGAGACATACTCCTGACCCGGATTTCCGAGCCCCACGATCAGTACTGCTTCATCACTCATAAATCACTCACACAAACAAAAACTAATTTTCTTTTACACCAAAAATGGATGGCTGTGAACTTCCAGATGGTGCTCTGAAAGGAAAAAAAAAGCCCGGACCGGATGCAGGTCTGGGCTTTGGAATCCGTTGACGGATGCCTGTTAGTTGGCGCGAGGCGGAATGATCTCGGCAACGAGGAAGTCGCTCGAGTAGATGAATTCGCAGCCATTCGGACGAGGCACGGCGCTGATCTGCGCGCGATCCTTGAGGTTCATCGGCGTGACATCGAACACGACTTCCGTCGGGATGTCTTTGGGCAGGCACGAAACAACGACGTCGCGAGCCGCGCTGCGGAGCTTGCCGCCGAGGCCGACGCCCACGGCTTTGCCGTCGAGACGGAGGGGAACGCGGACCGTGACTTTGCGGTCAGCATCGATCGTGTAGAAGTCGGCGTGGAGGATGCGGCGCGAAAGCGGGTCGCGCTGAACGCATTTCACCATGACATCACGGCGGATCTCGGTGCCATTGTCATCGAGCACGAGCGTGAAGACGATGTTCGGGCCGTACTCTGTCGACAGCGCCTTGAGGAGGTCATTCGGATTGATCGTCGCGGCGAGCGTATCAATGCCACGGCCGTAGCACACGACGGGGAGATTGCCGGCAGCGCGGAGCTTGCGGCTCACGCCTTTTTTACCGCCCTTGCGAACAATACCTTTGACTTCGATTTTTTCCATTTTTTTATCCTAGATGATGCAGCCCCAACAGATGTCATGGACATCCCAACTGACTGCGGGTTGACGGCGCGCCCATCGCGCCAGGCGCGCTCCCTTAATATAAAACGCTTTTTTTGTCAATAATTTTGCGCATGCGCGCGGCCTGTGCCCGGGCGCCGCGCGCGGCGCTTCGGGCATACGGCACGCGCGGCGGCGCTATCGGCAGAGCCGATACGCGCCGCCCCCAAAAAAAGAGCTCATGCCCGGCGTATGCGCGAAGCGCATAGCCGGGCGCAATGCGCAGCGTATCGGCAAAGCCGATAGCTGCGACAAAAAAAAGCCGTTCCTGCGGAACGGCTCAGGTCCGGTCTATGCGCGAAGCGCATGGCCGGGGCCTCCTGAAATGATGTCTGGAACGATATCTAATTGATGACGACTGGCAGCGTGCCAAGCTCGACATCTTCATATATCCACTGGAAGTCGTCCAGAATGACGAGCGAATCATGGCTCGAATCTTTGGTGTCCCAGATATAGAAATGGAGACGGATGACTTCTCCGCTCACGACGGATGCGGAGGTCTCTAGCCACGATGTCGCGCCGCGCCCCACCGCATAGGTGTTGAAGGTCGAAGCCGCGAGCCTGCCTTCTTCCCCGTCGCTGCATGGATCGACGGTTTCGCCTTTCGCATTCTTCGACTTGCAAACTTTTTTGCCCTCGGCATTGGCCTCGCAGATGGGCATGATCGCGGGGCATTGGTTCTTCTCGCAATCGAGCGGCACGCAAGACGTAAAGAATGCGTTGTTGACGCTGATCGGGTTGTGATTCAGGTCGAAGGCGATATTGTGGTCTGCTGGCGTGTCCTTGTGCTGGGATTCGAGAAGGATCACGAAGAAATCGTTGAACGGCTTGCAGACATATTCGCTGTATTCGGACGTGAAGAAGCGGAATTTGATGCTGAAGCCCTTGGCATTGCTGGGGACGCGCATCTCGGTCGTGAGCGCAGCGACATCGTAAATCTTGTCTTCAGAACCGCAGAGCGCATTGGACTGCAGCCTGAAATTGGGATCCGACTGCGAATAGAGCTTGGGAATCGTGCCCATGCCGCTCGTCGCGACTTCACGGTCTTTGCTGTTGATCGAGGTGTCATCAAAATGTGCGGCATCAATGGCCTTGCCCGTCGAGAGGACTGCAAAGCTCTTGCTGCTGTTCACTGGCCGCAGTTTGTAAGTCTTTTCCGCATTGGTGAAAAATGCATTGGCATGCAGCGAGACTTCCTTCATGCCGTCGAGAAGCGAGGCGCTGATCAGGCCGGGCTTGCGGCTGTCTCTGGTGACGACTTCATCGCAGATATCCATGGCACGCGCGAGTGCGAGTGCTGCGTCTTCGCCAATGCCTTTCGGGAAATTCTCGTCGATGGCGTGATCGCATGATGTCTCAGGCGTTTCGTCTACTTGGCCGTTGCAATTATTATCGACTTTGTCCCCGGGCAGTTCTGATGCGCCTGGGTTGATGCTTGGCAGGTCTTGTTCCTGAATGACGCCGTCCTTGGTGGCTGAGCATGTGGCCAGGTCGTCGCAGCAGTCTCCATCTGCTTTTGTAAAGCCGTCGCCGTCGAGGTCTTCATCTTGGTCGGGGGTGCCGTTGCAGTTGAGATCTGCTTCCGGCGATGCGGGATCGTATGGCCTTGGGCCGATTTCGCCATCGCAGGTTTCATCCCAGATGCCGCTCACGCAGTGCTGGACGCCTTTTTGGCATGGGCTGCCCGCTGCTGGCTCGAAGTCATAGCTCCAGCATTCACGCGTTTCATTGCCGCTGCAGTCATTGCCGAGAAGCACGCTGCAGCCCCGTGAAACGTCATCGCCGATCGGCTCAAATCCCTCTTTGCATGTGCAGGCCTTGTTCTCGCAGGCCATGTTCTGACCGCAGACGAAGCCGCACGCGCCGCAGTTGTCGGTGTCGCTCGCGATATCGATGCATGAGCCGTTACAGAGCGCCTTGCCTTCTGTCGTATCGCATGTCGGTTCCTGAGACTGCTTTCGGCAGGCATTATCAATGCATGTCTCGTCTGTTTCGCATTTATGACCGCAGGCGCCGCAGTGGTCGTGGTTTGCTGTGACATCGATGCAGGCGTCCCCGCATTTTTGCTCCCCTTTGGCTGCGTCGCAGGGGGGCGTTTCCGGCTGAGGCTTGCATGATCCGGCTTCGCAGTGCTCGTTTGCTTTGCAGCTGGTGTCGCAGCTGCCGCAATATCTGTCGTCTGATGTAATGTCGATGCACTCATCGCCGCACATCATTTCATTCTCGTTCGTGCATGACAGTGTCGGTTCTGACGGCTTGGAATCGTCGCCGCCGCAGGATGCGGTAAATGCTGCAAACAGGCAACATTGAAAGCTGAGAATGAGTTTTGATTTCATATTTATTGTCCTATCGCGTTAAGCATAAACTGGTTTAAGCGTCAAAAAAGCCCCCGGGCCGTTATCTGAGAGCGCTATTTAGCAAAAACCTGATTATTGTTCAAAAACATCGAGATAATAGAACTATCTTTCTGCGCGTGTCTCAGAATTTGTAATAATCGTACGGCTTTACATTCACATCGATTGCTTGGAGCTCGTGGCGTATCTCCGAGCGCGGTTTGAGAGAAGAAGAACGATCAACTGCTTGGGGCTCGTGGCGTATCTCCGAGCGCGCGGTTTGAGAGAAGAACGATCGACTCCTTGGGCTCGTGGGCATCTGCTTTGCGAAAAAAAAAAGCCCCGAAGCTGTGGGCATCGGGGCTAAGAAACAATCGAAGAGATTATTCTTCGATGACACTGAGCGTGTAGAACTGTTTGTTCGGGCTTTGTAACGAATCGTAATAATAGAGTTTCACGTCATCTTCAGCCTTGCCGGCCGGAAGTTTGACCTGAACTTCCTTGCTTCCCGAACGGGGGACTTCAATCGTCTGAGGCGCACCGTCGTTCACGACGACATCCACTTTTGCGTAAGACTGCGGATTTGAACTCTGGTTGAGTTTGAATATTGCTTTTTTGTTGCTGTCTTTCTTAATTTTGAACTGCGAGTAGCGATCCTTGTTAGGCGTTGCCACATTGGCTGCAGCATCGGAGAACGAAATGTAACTCGAGTTCCAGTAGCCCATCTGGGTGGTGCTGGCTGGAATACGTGCGAAAGAGCCTTCGCCAAACTGCGGGCGATATTCGAGCTTGTTCGAGTTGAAATCCCAGTTCGCGATGACCGTATCGGTCGTGTTTTTACGCGAAATGAGCTGGATGTCGTCGAAGCGGAGTGCGCCTCTGAAGTTTGCATCTGTCGAGCTCTCCCCATAGACACGCATGACAAGTTCGAATTTGAGGCGGTCAGTCGCATTGCTCAGCGGGAGCTCGAAGGTCTGGAAACCGCTCTCGATGGTGCTGAGCTGAATCACATGCTGTTCTGCACCGTCGAGCAGGAAGCGCAGGGTCTTTGCGGATTCGGCATTGATGCGCTGCACCTTGAATTTGAAGATGATGGAGTTGCCATAGTTTGCCGTGGACAGATAGAACGTGACCTGTTTGCTGGCGCTTTCCATATAGGTCTGGCCGTAACCTCTGCTAAGATACAGGCCGTTGCTGTTCATGGAGACACCGAATCCCTTAGCTTTGAGGGTGTTGACATGCGGGTTGCCTGCTGCGTTGTTCTGGGTGTTGGCATCATACCAGATTTCATCGAACGTGAGGTTCAAGAATCTCTTCTTGCAGACGCCGCCGTTACCGGTGTTGCAGATTTCGTCTGCGGCACATTCTGATTTGAGATTGTAAACCTTGCCGTCGCAGACTTGGATTTGGCGAGATCCATCGCCAACGCAGCGCACAGCGTCTTTCTTGTTGCAGGTCACTTTTTTGCCGAGAAGGCTGATCTTTCTGAAGTTGACATAGCCGTTGCCGCTGCTCGCTTTGTAAGGATTAATCTGAATCTGAACGACATTCTTGTCATCAATTTTGTCACCGAGGTCGATGACATGGGTTTGCCAGGCACTTTGTTTGTCGAGCGTCAGTGTTGTCGTGAACGCGACTTCGGGGGAATTGTTCGCATAGATATCAATCTGGACTCTGGACGGACCAGTATCGTTGCGGTAGGTTTCGAGATAAAGCTTGACACCGTTGTAACCCGCCGACGTTGTGTCGAAACGCAGATATTTGTCGGGGTTGGCTTCGGTCGTGTTGCGCGAGGTCATCTGGACATAGCCTGTGCCGCCGCTGTTCAGGCCGGCCACATAAACCGGCAGGGAGACTGTTGTCCATTCGCCGATGCCATAAGACGCTTTGGAGCTGACAACGGGGGTCAGGTACTGCCACTGCGTCATGGCGCGTGTTTTACTGATATAGGTCGCATTGATGTTGATATTGCCAAAGCGGCCGCAATACGTGCTCGTGTTGCCATAGAACAGCAGGTCGATCTTGTCGCCGTCCTTAGCTGTATCGAGGGCAACGTTGAAGGCCTTGCTGCCGATGGACATGTCGAGCGGATTGCCAAGGTTCTTGCCGTTCAGGCGTACCTGCGCTTTGCTGCAGCCGTCATCCCTATACTTGTTGAACGTGAAGTTCAAAACAGGATTGGTGGCGTTGGCAGGCTTGCGATAGGTAAATTCAAAGCCGTTGTTTTCGTTGAGCGTGGCTGACTTTGCGCTGGGATAGATTTCCAGAACGGTGCCTGTGGTCCTGTAAACATTGATGCCTTTTTTGGGCGTGATCGATTCGGTATCATCCGTGGAGTGCCAATAGACATTGTCCATATTCCATGCGACGAAGGCATCGAGGCACGCGCCGCTCGCTTCGTGACATACGGTCTTGGCTGGGCATGTCTGGACGGTTGACCACTTGTAGTTGCTTTCGCATTTTTCGAGCGTGGCGTTGTTGGCACCAGCGCAGCGGAACTTGTCTTTCGACGGCGTGCAGAAATTCTCTCCGGGGACGCATTCGGCAGTCTTTTCATCGGTTTGTTTGCACTGATAGCCGGCCTGGCATTTCTCGTTGCGGTCCCACATGCCGTTAAAGCATGACCGGTATTCGTTGTTCGTATCCTGTACGCATTCCGACTGATTCGAAGAACATTCGCGGCAGCGTGTGCTGTCCACGCAGCCAAGGCCGCCAGCGCATTCCTCGCCATCCGCCCATACGCCCATCTTGCAGGTGAAGAGCTTGCCGTCTTCGCATTTCTTCGAGTCGTTCATGCACATGCCGCAGCTCAATCCGTCATCGCGGCAGCTGTAGCCCAACGGGCAATACTCTCCGGCTTTCCATTCCGAATTGACGCAGTTGTATTGCTTGTCGATTTCGCATTTCTTGTCGCCGTCGTTGCAGGCAAGGCAGGAGGTGCCTTCGGCATTGCAGCTTGCGTCATTCGGGCAGGGCGCGGGTTCGCTCCACACGCCATCTGTGCAGATTGATTCCATGTTGCCTTCGCATTTGCGCGCGCTTGTGGCGCATTCCGCACAGGTGGTCTCGTCTTTGCACTCGATGCCTTCGCCGCATAATTCCGGCTCGCTCCAGAATCCGTTTTCGCACCGATAGATCGCGCCGTTCTCGCAGATCACAGCATCGCCTTCGCACTGCTTGCAGCCTCGGCCTTCGATGCATTCATTCTCGCATACGATGGTTTCTTCCTGCCAGGCATTGCTGACACACTTCACCATGTAGTTTTCATCTTCTTCGGTCTCTTCCTGCGTTTCGGGATCGATCTTTTTGCGCGTTCCGCATTTGGCTTCGCCATTAATGCATTCCACACACCCCTTGAGGTTGTCGCAGCTCTGTTCGCATGGCGTGCCCGCTTCCCACTCTCCGTTTACGCAGGTGCGGAAGACGTTGTTGTCGCATTTCGTCGCATTTTCAGAGCAAACACATCCCTTGGTATTGTCGCAAGATTCTGAGCAGTCCGTGCCTTCGTCCCACTGGTTATTGACGCATTGGAAGAATTTGAAGCCGTCGTATGTGCCGCCGTTGCCGTCATCGATCGCAGCCGCTTCGCATCTGGACCCTTCTGTACACCCGAGACAGCCCTTGGCATCGTCACAGGTGGATTCGCATGTCATGGCTTCTTCCCAGACGTTGTTATTGCACTTGAAATACTTATATCTTGTTGTCGTGCCGCCTTCGCCGTCATCGACTTCCTCGCTTTCGCATTTACCGCCTTCGGTGCATTCGATGCAGCCTAAGTCATTGTCGCAGATGACATCGCATGACGTGCCTTCGTTCCATTTGCCATCGGCGCATTCCTTGAACACGTTGCCGTCGCACTTCTTTTCGCCACTATTGCATTCGGTGGCGACCGGGGGCTTGTCTGTGCATTCGCTCGAGTCGAGTTTGCAGTTTGCGTCGCATTTCAGGTCGCCGCCTTCCATGTCGAGGTCGCTGCATGTCTTCTTGTCGGCAAACTGAACTTCCCCGTCGACGATGTCGCATGCCTCATCTGCGTTAAGTTCGCCATTGCCGCAAAGCTTGACGCACTCGCCTTCGACGCATACTTCAGTTGTTTCGTCACATGCCGGCGTGCACGATTTGATTGATGTTTCACCAGCATCTTCGCCCCCGCAGGACGCGAGTGCCAGTGAGGACAAAATGAACGCGACAGATAACTGATATCTGGCTTTCATCCTTTTTCTCCTTGTGATGGTTGTCTGAAAAGAAAGCTGTTTAAATACAGCCGAACATTTTGATTATAGCTTCATCCGAAAAAATTAGTATAACGATTGATTTTGTTTTTATCAATTGAGGGATGGCGTCTGAAAAAGGTAACATATTTGGGGCGCTGTGTTTCTGCAACGGCACAGTGGCGCTGGCTGATTGTCTTTTTTGTGGCGCGGCCTGTGCCCGGGCGCCGCGTGCGGCGCTTCGGGCATACGGCACGCGCGGCGGCGCTATCGGCAGAGCCGATACGCGCCGCCCCCAAAAAAGAGCCGTTCCGGCGGAACGGCTCATGCCCGGCGTATGCGCGGAGCGCATAGCCGGGCGCAATGCGCAGCGTATCGGCAAAGCCGATAGCTGCGATAAAACAAAGCCGTTCCTGCGGAACGGCTCAGGTCCGGTCTATGCGCGAAGCGCATGGCCGGGCGCGATGCATCTCAGCGATATCAGGCGGCAGCTTCGCTGTTTGTCACGGCAGCTTCGCCTTCCGGCACATAGTCGTGATCCGGGACGATGCCGCGAATGTTCAGGCGCTCCGCGAGCAGGATCAGGCCCGGAAGCAGCAGGAATGTCGTGACGAAACAGGTGCTGATGCCGATGACCGCAAGGACGCCCATAGAATTGAGGCCGCGATGCTGGCTCAGGATCATGCCGCCGAAGCCTACAAGCGTCGTCGAGGAGCTCATGAACACCGAGCCGATGACTGCGCGGACGGCCGCAAACGTCGAGCCTCTCCCGAGCATGCGGTATCGGTCATACAGGTAGATCGCGCCGTCTATGCCGATTCCGAGCGTCACGGGAAGCATGACGATGTTGAACAGGCCGAGCGCCGCATTGGCCTGGATCATGATTTCGAGCGTCACCGCAAGGCCGGACAGCACGGGGAGCGTCACGACGAGCGCCGCGCCGATGTTGCGCTGCTGAAGCATCGCGAGCAAAAGGATGATGCTCAGGGCGACGATCGCGATGCGGACGCCGTCTGTCTTGACCAGATGGATCATGTCCGAATAGACGAACGCGCCTGTGGCGGCTGTCAGGCGTTTGCCATCCACTCGGAGGCTGCGCACGTCATGGACCAGGTAATCCGCCTGAAATGCGACATACGTCGAGGTGCGCTGGTACATCAGGAGAATGTTGCCAAACGCATAATCCACTCCGGATTCAGGTCTCGGGGGCAGCGGATGCTCGCCACTTTCCTTGAACTGGAGCTTGGCCCATTCCGGGAGGTCGTCGATGGTCAGGGGCTTGTCCACGAGATAGCTGCGCAGCTGGCGGATTTTCTCCTTCTCTTCGTCGGGCAGGAAGCGGATCTGGCGGTCTTCCGTGCGCTCGCGGATGCGTGCGATCGTCTGGAGGCGTTCGAGCTGCTGCTGTTGCGTGCCCGGCAGATAGCTGAAGATGGATGCGTACTCGGTGATCACGTTGTACTGCTGGCTGGAGCGCTGTGTCGGGATCGAGGGCCACAGCCATTTCGGCAGGGTCTGCGTCATGCCTGAGACGACGGGCAGGGCGTTCGCGACCGTGTTCGCAGCGAGCGCTTCCGGAATGATGTCGGAGATTGCGGCTGCCGTGTTCGGAAGTTTCATCGCGAAATCGCGGTAAAGCCTCAGCGCGCGTGACTTTTCGCGGCCATAGGTCGTAAAGATCGGGAAATTGGAATGGACCGCGCTGAGGTCAGGGAACGTCCGCGCGAGCGCGCTGAACATCGGCAAGGAGCGATGGATCCCCAGATGCGGCATCACTTCGGCAAACACGTCGTTGAGGTATTGCGTCGTGTGGGGCATGCGCATCATGCTGCGTCGGAGCAGGTGATAATTGACGTATTCGCGGTCGCGTTTGAGCAGGAGCTCAAGGTATTCGACCTGATCGAGATTATCGAGGATCGCAACGGTTGGGGAAGCCGGGTATTTGGATTTGACGAAAGTCTCTGTCTTGACGGTCGTCTGCGCGGAGGGCGGATTTTTAAACTTGAGGTTGTAGAAGTTGCCTTCGAACTGAAGATCCGGAATCTGGCTGGCACACCAGCCGGCGAATATGAGGCCGAGAAGGCTGGCGGCGATGAGCGGCGTCGAGAGCTTGCGCTTGGTTTCCGCCGCGAGTTCGACGCGTTTGACGGCGGGGCGGATTTTGCTCGGCCAGCGGCGTTCGAGCAGGAGAATCAAGGCAGGCATGACCGTGCACATCGTCAGGAAAGAGAGCAGGACGCCTGTGCCGGCGACAAAGCCGAATTGGCTGAACCCCGGGAAGCTCCCGAACATCAGCGCGTAAAATGCGACGGCTGTCGTCATGGCGCCGAAAAATAGCGGGGAGCCTGTCTCGACGATGGATATCCGGATGGCTTCCTCAAGTGTCCGCCCTTTGCGGCGCTCGTTGATATAGCGCGCGTACAGATGGATGCCGAAGTCGATGCCGAGGCCGACGAGGATCGCAAAGATGAAGGCCGTGATCAGATTGAGATAGCCGATCGTCAGGAATGTGATGCCGAGCGCGCAGAGCGTGCCCATGATCAGCGGCGTGAATATCCGGAACGCCGCGCGCGGCGAACGGAAAAAGAGGGATATCAGCAGAAAGATGCAGAGGATCGTGCTTGAGATCGAACGCACGATGTCCACGACGATCGCGTTGTATTCGGTCTTCATCTCGCTGAGGCCGCCGCCGTACTCGATCTCGATGCGCGGATCGTATTGCGCCATATCGACAGATTTGAGCTTTTCTTCAATGAGTTTGACCTGGTTCTGCACGGATTTGAGGCCGGTCGTTGACTTCTTGAAGCGGATCTCGATTGCGATCATCCAGGCGTTGTTCGGCATGGGGTAGAACGGAAATTCGTGGATGCTCGAGAGCTCGGAAGATTCATAGCGTTCGACGAGCTGTTGTCGGTATCGGTCAAGGGTGTTGCCTTCGGACTGGACGGACTGTGCTGCCGATGTTTTGGAGAGTCCTGGGCGCAGGTCTTCGCATTCCGAGGGATCGTCCGCAACGATCAGGCAGGTCTTGTATTCCCCGGACTGGCGGCGCGCTTCTGTCAGGGCTTCGTCGATTTCCGTATAGATTTTCTGAAGCTCTTCATTTGAGGCGTAGAGCAGCGCGTTTTTTTCAAAGAAAGACTTGTCGTTGACGAAGGAGATATTGCCGATGGAATCCAAGGTTTCCAGCAGCGAGACATAGCGCCTTGCGAAAAGCATCAGCGGGTTGTCGCACCAGTTTTCCCCGACGATGGGGGGATCTCGGAAGATGTGCTCGTTATCGCCAAGCGTCTGAAGGCATTCCTGGTATTCCGAGCCTTGCCTGGCCTGCTCGGAGAGCGGCTGGAGCTCTGGTATTTTGAGGAATACAGTGAGCGTCTGCACGCTTCCCATGCGGTCGGCGATTGCATCTATGTCTTTGACGACTTGCGCGTCAGACGGCAGCAGGTCTTTCAGGTCGCTCTTGATGTCAAAGCGAAGGACGATGGTGACGACTGACAGGATTGTCAGAAGGAGCGCCGTGAGCAGATAACGGCCGGGATGGGCTGTCACATGGTCGACGAGATGTCCGAATATGGTTTCTGGTTTGAGGTTCATCCACTGCCTGTTGCGTTCGGTCAGGGGGCGGCTGCAAGCCCTTGGTAAAGCAATGATGTATGCGGGAAAATGTGCCTTCACAGCCCGGCTGGCCGGGCTGTGAAGGGGCTTTTGAGCGCTGAGCTGCTGGTTATCACTCTTGTTCGGCTTTTGGCTCGGGCAAGCGAGAGATTTCTATCTGAAGGATGCAGCGCTCGTTTGCTTCGCGGACGACAAAGTGAAGACCGGCTTCGTTCACCTCTTCCCCGACTGTGCCGACATGTCCGAGGCGGCTTGTGACGAGGCCGCCGACCGACTCGTAGTCTGGAGTCTCTTCGAGGTCCACGTCAAAATGTTCCGCGATTTCGGAGATGTTCGTGCGCGCATCTACGAGCACGACCTGCTCTTCCTGGTCGAGCGGGACGATGGTGTTTTCTTCTGAATCGTATTCGTCCTGAATTTCCCCGAAGAACTCCTCGACGATGTCTTCAAGTGTCACGATGCCGGCAGTGCCGCCAAATTCGTCGACGACGATTGCGATATGGATGTGTTCGCGTTTGAAGTCCTCGAAAATGGCATCGATATGGTTCGTTTCGGGCACAAAGAAAGCTTCGCGCACGAGCGATTTGATTGTCAGTTTTTGTCGTACTTCGTCGTTGTTTCTGAGTTCAAAGAATTTCTGGACGATATCTTTGAAGTAGAGCACGCCGACGATCGTGTCGAGATTGCCCTCATAGACAGGCAGGCGGCTGTACCCTTCTTTGACGAAGAGTTCAAGCGCCTCATCGAGCGTCTGGTCTATCGGGCATGCGGTCAGTTCAGTGCGCGGGATCATGACTTCGCGGACTGTTGTCTCGCTGTAGTCGATGGCGGATTTCATGATGCGGCCTTTGATGTCTTCAAGACCGCCTTGGCGCGTCGATTCATCGAGCATGACTTCGAGTTCTTCCTCGATGCGTTCGGCATCCGCGAACTTGTCTGCAGCCGAGCGTGAGACGGGCTTGAGCGCCAGTGAGAGCAGCCAGGTCAGCGGACGCAGGCATAGGTGAAAAGGCTTGAGAATCGAGAGCATTCGTCCTGCGATTTCGCGCTCGTCACCGCGCGCCAGCTGTACGCCGAGCACCGAATGGAACGAAAAATATATGGCCGCGAGAATCAGCCAGGTCGCCCACGGCGCGATGTTGATGCTCAGCAAACCTAAGAGCGTATAGCCAGACCAGAACATGCCGACGACGCCGATCACATCCAGAATGTGGATGGTCATCCAGTATTCGTTGGGCGCGCGCACAAAGGGCTCGAACTTTTTCTGGCCTTCATCGACGAGGTAACGCGCACGTGCAAGGCCAAGTGCGGAAACGGCTCGTGAGCTTGTCGTGCTCAGTATCATGATCGGAAGGGCAAGGATGAGTATGCACAGGGGCAGTACCCATGGCGTGTCCGTGATGAGTGGTGTTTCCAAATTATCTCCAGTCGAGAAAGCTCCCCGAAAATGCCCCCGTCTTGATATTAAAACGCTGTGATGCGCGACATTCCCCCTGTATGGTTCTAGCGCGTGCCGGGCTCCGCTTCAAGAAACATCGCATCGCCATAGCTATAAAACATATAGCCGTTTGCGATGGCGTCACGATAGGCGGCCATGATGTTGTCATATCCGGCAAAGGCGCTCACGAGGACCATGAGCGTCGAACCGGGCAGGTGGAAATTCGTGATCATCGCATCGACGATGCCGAATTTTCGCCCGGGTTTGAGAAAGATATTTGTATCGTATTCACCAGGCACGACTTTGCCGAAACGGTCGTACTGGTCTTCGAGGCTTCTGACGACAGTCGTGCCGACGGCAATGACTCGCTTGTTTTCCGCATGCGCCGTTTCAATGGCTTCCGCGAGTGACTGTGAGACGCGGTAATGCTCGGTGTGCATGATGTGATCGTTGAGATTTTCGGTCTGCACGGGGCGGAATGTTCCAGCGCCGACATCGAGCGTGAGCCGTTCAAAGCGCACGCCTTTCTGACGGATTTTTTCGATGAGCTCGTCTGTAAAATGGAGTCCTGCGGTCGGGGCGGCAACTGCGCTGCCCGAACGGGCATAGACGGTCTGGTACTGCTCCGTGTCTTCGCTCTCATATTCCGCTTCCCCCTGGCGCTTGCGTTTCTTGACGATATAGGGCGGCAGGGGAAGCTGGCCGATTCTGTCAAGAATCTCGACAACGGGCTCGTCTCCGAGAAATTCGACATTGCACAATGCCGTTCGGTCAGAGCCTTCGCGGCTGAGGGTGATTTGCACCTTTTCGTCGTTGACTGCGCAGAGGATTTCCCCCGGGGCGAGATGGCTGGCGCGATAGAGGCATGAAAAGCGCCGCCTCGGGGCTGTGATATCATCCGTGATCATGACTTCGACGATTCCGCCGGTATGTCGTTTTGCGAAAAATCTCGCTTTCCGCACGGTCACGTCGTTGACGACGATGCAGTCGCCCGGAACGAGCATGTCAAGGATATCTTTAAAGATGTGGTGTTCGCGATGCATGCCCCGGACGGAGAGCAGGCGGGCTTCGTCGCGAGGTTCGTGCGGATGCGTGGCAATTTGTGATTCAGGGAGGTCGAATTCGTAAGCGGATCTGAGGTTGAGGTCAGGCATGAGTATCAGCAAAAGCCTTAAAAAAAGAGCCTGCAGAAGCAGGCTCTTTTAGAAAATGACGTGGAAGCGATTATTTTTTCTTGAGGCCCGCGAGGACATCGCCGAGCGAACCGAAGTTGGCGTTGTCTTTGTAGCTCAGGGCTTCATCGCGCTTGGCACCGCGAGGTGCTCTTTCGCGCGGCGCGGTATCTTCGGCGTTGTCGTCTCGTCGCGGCGCGCGGGGCTTGCGCGCGGCGGGCTGAGAGCCGTCACGCGTGGAGAGCGTCATGCGCTTCTTGGCCGTGTCGATCGCGATGACCTTTGCGGTGACTTCGGTGCCCGGGGCGGCTTCGGTGAGTCCGCGCGTCGCTTCGCTCACTTCGCTCATCGGGAGGAGGGCGGTCAGTCTCGGGGCGATTTTGACGAAAATACCGAAATTGGTCACGGAATCGATTGTGCCGGTCACATCCTGACCGATTGCATAATCGGCTTCGACGGTCTTCCAGGGATCGGCCTGATGGCCTTTGTACGACAGGGAGACGCGGTGTTTCTCGGCATTGATGCCAAGCACGGTGACTTCGACCTGCTGTCCGACCTTGACGATATCGTCGGGATTGGTGACATGGCGATCCCATGTCAGTTCCGAGATATGGATGAGGCCTTCCACGCCGCCCAGATCGACGAAAGAGCCGATCTTGTCCACGTTGCGGATGACAGTGCCCGTGATGCGCGAGCCGATTTCGAGGTTGGCGGTGACGGCGTCAAACGGATCTGTCTCAAGGCGTTTCATCGAGAGCGAAAGCTTGGGCTTGCCGTCTTTGTCGGTGAGTGAGAGCACATAGACCTTGACAGCCTGGCCGACTGACAGAAGCTCTTTGGGATGATCGACGTGCTGATAGGAAATTTCGGAGACATGGACGAGGCCTTCGACGCCGCCGACATCGACGAAAGCGCCGTATTTCTGGATGGAAACGACCTGGCCGTCGAGGACTGCGCCAACTTCGATCTTCGACATCGCTTCTTCGCGTTTCATGCGGAGCTCGTCTTCGATCAGAGCGGTGCGGCTGAGCACGATATCGTGTCCGCGTTTCGCATACTTGATGACTTTGAAATCAAAGCTCTGTCCGACGAACACATTGGGATCTTCGACTTTGCCTTTCTGGATCTGCGAGAGCGGGCAGAAAGCGCGCTGGCCCATGACTTCGAGTTCAAACCCGCCTTTGTTGGTCGCCTTGACGAGCGCTTTGACGGCACAGCCCGACTGATAGGCTTCCTCAAGGGCGATATTGCCGGCTTTCAGCGAGCGAGAGAGACGAATCGCGCCATTTTCAAAGCCGATAATCTTGGCTTTGATCGTGTCGCCGACGACTTGCGTCAGCTTTCCGTCTTCCGGATTCAGAAGTTCAGACACTGCGATCGAGGCTTCGGCCTTTGCGCCGATATTCACATAGGCAAACTCGCTACCGATCTGAACGATAATGCCTTCGACGATCATGCCTTTTTCGAACGACTTCTGCTCCATGGACTGCTCGCTTGCTTCGAAAAGCTTCGAAAAGTCCTCTTCTTCTGCCGTTTCAGCTGCGGCGGTTACCTGATCTTCGGAGACGGGATTCTGATTTTCATCGGCCATCATAAGTCTTCAAAACGCTCCATTTTTTACGTCTGCTTGTTGCAGCACAAACCTTTGCCTGTTGCCAGGACTTGTATAAAATTCGCTGACAGGCCCTTCCTGTCAGCTGTCTTTCCGCAGGAGCGACAATATCTCTCCAAGCTCCCACTTTTCTGCTTCATTCATTTTCTTCTGGAGTTTCATCTGGGCCTGCGCGTAGCTGTCAAGCGCTTCATTGAGCCGGATGGCCGCTTTCTGACGCCAGACATCGCGTTCTGCTTCGTCGAGACCGAGAATGGCGCGATTGAGCTCGAGCACTGTTCCGGATGCCGCCTCGCGAGAGGACACGACATATTTCCTCAACGCTGACAGATTGTCCGATGGGGACTCATAATCTGCCGACATGATCGCGGTCAGGTCTTTCAGAAGCCGGATATAGTCATCTTCAATCGCGACCGTTTGCTGTGTCTCTCCTGACGGTGCCTTTGCCTGCGAGCAGCCTGATGCGCACAGGACAAGGATTATCGCCATCCTGAACAGCTTTTCTTTCAACCCGATCCTCCAGAAAATACTTTTCACCAAGAAAAGCAACGATATATTGAACTTTTGATTTTGCAATGTCAACGGATTTTGGGCTTTGGCGGCCTATCGCGCATCGCGCGATACGTCCGCCGCATGGCGCCGCTATCGGCTAGGCCGGTACGCGCCGCCTTCCGCTTCTCGCGAGCCTCACGCGCTTGAAGAACACATCTGCCACGAGGCAGGCCAGCGCGATGAACAGGAAATAATAGAAAATCGGCGTAAAGCTCCGTATCTTCTCGCCTTCCGGGTCTGCAGATTCAGCGAACGGCGCGTCAATCCTGCCGCCTGTGGTGCCTGCCACTGCGTCGAGGAGCGGCGCGTTTGCCGCCGTGTCCGCGAATTCCTGCGCATACGGGTATGAGAACGTCTTGCGCGCATAGCCCAGGGATTCGCCCTGCTGCTTGAGTTCCGCCTGCGCCTGATACGTCCCATAGACCGGCATCACGAACGTGTTCTCGTAAAATCCCGGGGCGGTCTGCGCCAGCTTCAGCTCGAAATGCTCCCCGTCTGGCCGTGTGACATCGGCTGTGATGTCCAGGCCGTTCATGAAGCTGTCCTGGTCCGATATGGCATCCACGATCAGGCGGATGGTGTCATTTTCGCGCTCCGCGCGCATCTCGTATCGCGTCTCTTCGTCGGCCTTCATCGTGCTTCGCACGACCTGCGCCCAGAACTTGGAGAAACTTGCGGACTGCTTGATCCATGCGGATGCCCAGCGGTTCTTCGCATCGCTCGTGAATACGGTCGTTTTGCCGCTTCCCAGCGACCAGTGCGCGAGGACAGGCGCGCCGCCCGGCGCGGTCAGGATCGTCTGGCTGCCGCTCTTCGCCTTCGTGCCCACATAGCCGAGCAGTGTCTGCATGGTCACGCCCTTGATCATGTCGTGCTGGCGTGCGACCTGCGGGACAAACGGCGTCTCGACGACTGCCTGATTGGCCACCCGGTTAGTCTCTTCCACGAAAATCCTCGGCACGCTTGAGGCATCTTTCGCCACATAAGCGCGTCCTTTTCCCAGATTGGCGATGCGGCTGAGCAGCGTCGTGTCTGCGTTGGCCAGCGCGACGGTCGAGACCGTGATCTTTGCGCGCGCCATCTCGCGCACGAGCGCGTCAATCCCCGAGTACGGGCTGCGCCCGTCGGTCAGGAGGATCACGTGTTTTGTCTTTGCGGATACCATCGCCAGTTCGAGATATGTCATCTCGAGCGCATCGCGGATGTTCGTGCCGCCGTTCGGCTGCATGCGCGAAATCTTGTCATTGATGCTGTATCGGTTTACTGCGCGCGTCATCGGCACGAAGACGTAGGGCGCGTCATCGAAGCCCACGACGGTGACGCGGTCCTGCGCCTTGAGCGCGGAGACGCTCGCTTTTGCTGCTTCCTTGGCGATTTCCAGATTGCGGTTTTCGCGCATCGACCCGGATTTGTCGATCACGAGCGCGATCGCGGCAGACTGCGTCTGTCTGGGTGTCTCATTTTTAAAGCTGACCGGAAGGATCTTTTCCACGGGGGTGTTCTCGTAACCGCCGGGGCCCAGGGCTTCTTCTCCGCCGAGCGCGATAAATCCGCCGCCCTGGCGTTTCACATACTCCTGAAGGAGATTCATGCTTTCTGTCGTGACGTTCGTGCGGCCTGTGTTCGTCTCCCTGGGCACGTCGCCCAGGATGACGGCGGAATACTTCATGATTTCTTTCATCGAAGTCGGCATGCCGGATGCCGAGCGGACTTCCACGTCAAAATCCTGCCCGGAGGATGCGCCGTAGCCAGCGAGCGCGCGCTGGAGATAGCTCGCGTTCGAGGCGTTCTGCTCGATATAGAGCACCTTTGGCTTGCCCTGGATGTCGAGCTTGTCGATCAGCGCGTTATTTTCCGCGAACCTGTCTTCCGCTTCTGGAATGCCGGAGAGCGCGAATTTCAGTTCCAGCGCGCCCGGGGCTTCCCCGGCGGTCGTGATCGTGACAAAATTTTCTCCGGGTACGAGCGCGACATCCTGCGAGAGCTTGTCATCCGCGATGCCGTTCTTGGCGACATCCAGATGTACGGAAGCCTCATGTGTGCTGCTGATTTCCAGGACGGCCTCGAAAGGTTTGCCGACGCGGAGATTGTCGCGGTCACGGACTTCGAGGGACTTGACCATGATCTCGCGGACGGGCTCGGCCTTGAGGTGGACGACGTCTATGCGGATGCCCTGGGCTTTGGCGCGCGCGGCTTCAGAGAGCGCGTCGCCCTTTGTCTGGTTGCCGTCGCCGAGCAGGACGATGCGGCGCACATGATTTTCGGGGAAGAGCGCGTAACTGAAGCGCAGCGCGGATTCGATGTCTGTTTGGCCTGCGCCGGCTTCCTGGCGTTCGAATGCGGGAAGCGCGTTGTTTTCCCCGATCTGGACGGCTTTGGGCTCGGAGGCGAATGTGACGACTTGAATGTCTGTTTCTGGTGTTTTCTGGCTCAGAGCGGTCTCGATTTCTTGATGCGCGGCTTCGAGCATGTCATCAGGCACGGAACTGCTCACATCGACGACATAGACAACCGAGACCAGGCTCGTCTCGGAAGTCTTTTCTATATCGGTCAGCGCAAGCACGAGCAGCGCGAGTATGGCCACGCGGCAGATCACGCTCAGGATGCGTTGCCAGAGCGGAAAATCGCAGAGCGAATGACGCGCGGGCAGCAGTAGCAGCGGCCAGAAAGCAAACAGCCCGAGCCAATAGAGATGGAATGCGCAATATTGGACCGGCTCGCTGGCAGGCACATCCATCGATACGAAGGGCAGCGCGTTCAGGCGCGTGATGACATCGACGTTCGTGAATTCGAGCGTCTCGATGCCGGGCATCCAGATAAAGTGGAGAAATGCCGCGCCCTGAATGGCGATGAGGAGAAGGACGATGAGCCAGAATATGACGGTTCGGACTGTGGGACGCATGGCGTTTTTGGGAAAGTCATTGTTTCAGGCAGGGGGGAGTGCGTGCGAGGAACGCGAGTTCCTGCTCTGGCAGATCATCTCCTGCCTGACAGATGCGCAAGTTCAGCGGTTCACCTTTTGATGCGTTGCGGTTCTTCTGCTTTTGGTGAACTGGCCGAGATGCTGTTTGTAGTAGAGTTCAGCCTGATCGGCGCATGCTTTGTCGTTGATGCCTCTGCAGGCTACGGTCAGCACTTTGTAGGCGGGCAGGTAATTGGGGTCGAGCTCGATGGCTTTCTTGGCGGCTTTGACCGCAGATGCGGAATCGTTCTGCTGGCTTTTGAGTGTTGCGGCGATTGTGAATGCGACGGCATCCTGCGGGAAATTGGGGATGGCCTTGGTGAAGTTCTCGTTTGCGCTGTTGAGGTCGCCGTAACACGCATAGGATGATGCGAGATTGAGCAGCAGCGAGGGATCGTTCGGCTTGAGGACAAGCGCCTGTTCAAAGGCGTCAGCCGCGCGGACGCAATAGCCGAACATGCGGAGCGCGTTGCCCAGGTTCGAGAGCGTGACCACGTTGTAATCGATCTGAGTGGCCATCAGCAGGTCGGAAAATGCATACCATGGCTGGTTGAGCTTTGCATAAGAAATACCGCGGAATGTCAGGCCTTCGACAGTCGCGCCTTCGGAATCCATAATCTGGGTCGTCAGATTGACGCATTCCTGATAGTCGCGCTTGGCATAGACGTCAGCGACCATTTTATATGGTCCGGCATAACCGCTGTTGACGGTCGCGAACTTGGATGCCAGTGACGATTGGCTGGACGCCGTCGATTTTGGCATGATGACTTGCGACGTGCAGGCGCTCGAAAGTGTCAGAATTAAAGCAAATGCCAGAAAACCTAGTGCATGTTTCATGACTGTTATCACCCTTATGCAAAGAACCCAAACAATAGGCAGTCGTTCTATTATCTACAATTTTGTGCAGAAAAAAACTGATTTCATGCACATACCTGTTATTTTGGCGATGCGTTATCGGGCGGTGTGTGTCGCGCAAGTCTGCGTGACCGTCGCGCCGTCCTGAAAGTGAGGGGGCCGCCATGCGTGCAGTTCAGATCGCTTATTTCGTCATTTTGTTTGGCATTCTCGGGTCGTATCTGGTGTTTGCGATACCGTCGAATGCGCTGAGGCTTCATGTGGCGTCGGCGGATGCGCTTGCGCCTGGCCAGCAGAACATGGTCGCGGTCTGGGCGAGGAATCTCGACAATGGGTCGATTTTTGAGGGGTACCGGATGCGTTCGCGATGGGTGCGTGAGGATCTGTCGCCTTTGGATCATGCGGGCGCGACCTCGACGCATGTCGGGTACACCGGGGAGGCGGTATTCCCGATGCAGGCAGTGCCGGAAGAAGGCGTGGCGGCGCTTGAAATCACGCTCATAGACCGCAACGGGGAGGAGAAAAAATCGGCTTTCCTGCCTGCTTCGGCGTTTCAGGGGGCGCCGGAGATTCAGTTCATTCCGGCATCCGGTGCGCCGGAGGATGCGGATAATTCCGTCCAGTTTCACGCGCTTGCGCCGTCCGCATTTATGTTTAATGCGCCGAACAGCGTGATTTTGTCGCTGTTCGAGGCGGGCAGGGCTTTTGAGGGGAATGTCGTGGTGAGCCAGATTTATGGCCAGCCGGCGGCACATACGGAGTCTGTCGCGATGCGCGACGGGCTTGCGCGCGTGTCGATTGCGCTTCAGTCTGCGGCAGATTTCAAGGTCACGGCGGGAGACCATGAATTCTATATGAGCTTCGTGCCGAACGAGCGCCCGCTCAATGCGCGGATCAGCGATTACCAGGTGCTTGCGGAGAAGAAGCCGGAGATCCGCGTGACGCCGGTGGGCTCGATGCCGCCCGTGACGATAGATTATTTTGACGGCGGCGCGTGGATTGACCGGCAGACTGTGCGCCCGGAAGCTGCTTCCAGGATCATGCTGGAGCCGAAGGCCGTCATCGGCAAGAGCGCGCGGATGCTCTATGCGCGCGTGAGCACGACAGCCTTTACGACAGGCGACAACGCCCAGGTGTTTCCGCTCATCGCGTCTCCGAGGGCGCTTTCTGAGCTTGAGCAGCTTCAGTTCGCGCTCAAGGAAATGGGGGCATGCGAGGCATTTCATCCGGAGATCGCTCGGATGCGCGATGTGCTCAACGAGAAAAAGCCGAATGCGGGCACGGTCAGGATCATGCGCGAGTATGTGATGGCGCAGCTCGCTTCTTGCCATTCGCCATCTGTGGAAGTGCGCGTGCGCAGCGAGGATCGGGACCAGCAGATTTTTGCGTCGCGCAAGAACAGGCAGAAGAAGATTTCGAACTATCTGCTCGTGTTCTGGTTCGGGATCGGCGGCATTGGCGCGACAGTGCTGTATGTGCGCCAGCGGCGCAGGGCGCGCGCGCAGTGGGAGGAACTGATGGCTTCGGATACGGTCGAGGCCGGGCAGGTGCCGGAGCAGGCTTCGGCACTGCAGCTCTTCTATGTCGTGATACTCTTTCTCGGGTTTATGATTTCGCTGTTCTATATCATGCAGGTCATATAATTAGGCTGTGTTCAACGTCTGGGGATATGAAAGACAAGGCAGTAGTCAGTAGTCAGTAGTCAGTTGTCTGTAGGCAGTAGGCAGTTGTCAGTAGGCAGTTGTCAGTTGTCAGTTGTCTGTAGGCAGTAGTGTGCATGATAAAGGTTATAGATTTTGTGCGGAGAGACTGTCGTTGCTCGATTGCGATCATTGCATTTAGGGGGCATATCCACGCTTGTGGAACAGAGTCTTCCTGGATATCTCTTGCGCGGCGTATCGCAGATAGCCGCGCTGGCAAGCCGTATGCGCCATCGGCGCATAGGCGCGCCCACGGTCATCTCAGCCGAGTGAGGCAGTATTTCCCGGAGCTTGGGATGTGCGCCTGAAAGCCGTCGACAGAGAGGTCGAGCGTCCAGTCGATCATGATGTTGTATTCGATGGGCTTGGCGAAGCGCATGGCGATGTTTCTCTGGAATGCGGGCAGGCCGTCGTAGAAGTCTTTGGAGGTCGGGGCGGCCGTGAGCATTTCGAGCGTGGCGCGGTTCGTGCCGGAGACGGCTTCGATGCGCTGCCGAGCGTCGATCTCGTAGTTGTAGTTTGCGTCGTCGAGCCATGTGTCGAGCGTCGTGCGCGTGATAAGGGTCGATTCGAAGACGGGTTCGCCCTGGTATGCGGCGAACAGGAAGCCGAACGGGGGGGCGTCGAATTTGTTCGAGGGGACGTAGTACCGGAATTCGACGAGGAGGTCGTCGGTGCGGTGGCGGAAATCGGCGACTTCGTCGAACATGTCATAGACGGGGAGCGCGGTGGCGTAGTGGTTGCCATAAGCCTGGCCGGTGACGGGGATGGCTTCGCCGCCGACGCGGAAAACGCCGCGCGTGACGGGCTGGTGGTATGTCAGGACGCTGTATTTGAACACCTTTTTGGGGTCGTTCCCGAAATAGACGTCGCCGGTGCCGGGTTTCCACGGGTGGAGCGGGATGTCGTATTCAAAGTCGCCCTGCTCGAAGACGCCCTGGAGATGGAAGGTCGTGCCGGAGAGGACAAGCGAATATTTGCCGAAATGAAGCGCCAGCCGGTCTTTATCGAGTGTGTACGTGCCATTTTTGAAGACTTCGGAGATGCTGTATTCGGTAGAGGTGCCGTCGGGATCGTAGCGCGTGACATAGCCCCGAACTTTTCCTTCGAACTTGCTGAACGCGAGGTTGTTGATCTCGAACTTGACGCGACCGCCATAAGGGCGTGTGAAGAGGATGAATTCCCATTTTTGCGAATAGCCGTTCGTGTCGGAGAAGAGCGGCATGAGGTCTGTGCGCACGTAGTCCTCGGAGCCGATGGTGTAGGGCGTGATGGCGGAGTCTGGAAGCGTTGAGAGGTCGATCTGGGGCTGTTTTTCTGCGGGTGCGGCTGCTTCGATGGATGCGGTCTGGACGCGCATTTCTGAGGCGGCTTTGGCCGGCGTTTCTGTATCGCTCGCATGCTGGCAGCCGCAGAGGGCCGCGATGAGCAACAGGATGGATGTCCGAACTGTCAGATCGCGCATGTATGTCTCCTGAGGGCAATTGTGAGTGCTTTCAAGTCTGATCCCCTGTCGGGAACCTTGGGGGATTATAGCCATGCGGGGAGCGCGCGGCTATGACTAATTGCGGCTGAAAAAATGTTTCGAGGCGACGCGGAGGGGGGATGCTTCGGTGCGGAAAGGTGATAGCAGGGTGACAAAGGCCTGTTTCTGAGCGGAAGGCAGGTGACCACGAGTGTACGATGCATGCATCTGTGATGTCAGATGAAGCGAACAAATTCCTAAAATAAATTGAGAAATCGTGATAGAGAGCCGCGCGGCATAGCGAGTTTTTGTGTCGGTCCGCATTGGGTATGGATCGGCGCAGGTTGTATGAGAGTATGAGCGATTCCCCGAAGTATTGGCCGCAGGCCGTCAAAGCGTTGCGCGAAGTGTTCAGGCTTCAGAACTTTCGTGAGGGGCAGGAGAGCATCATTCGGGATGTGCTTTCCGGCCGTGATACGCTTGCCGTGATGCCGACGGGAAGCGGCAAGAGTTTGTGCTATCAGCTGCCGGGGCTGGTCATTCCGGGGCTGGCGCTTGTGATCAGCCCGTTGATCGCATTGATGAAAGACCAGGTGGATTCGCTTCGTGCGCGGAACATCAGCTGTGCGAATCTTCATTCGGGGATGAGCTATGCGGAGCAGCAGGAAGTCTGCGAGCGCGTGCTGACCGGGGAGATCAAGTTTTTGTTCGTGGCGCCGGAGCGGATACGGAACGCGGCGTTCCAGGGGCTTTTGAAGCGCGCGGTGATTGGGCTTCTGGCAGTGGACGAGGCGCACTGCATCAGCCAGTGGGGGCATGATTTCAGGCCGGATTATCGTCGTCTGGGGATGTTGCGCGAGCTGCTCGGCATGCCGCCGACGATCGCGCTCACGGCGACGGCATCTCCAAAGGTTCAGGAAGACATCGTGGCGCAGCTCGCGCTGAAGTCGCCCGGCATACACATCCTCGGCTTCGACCGCCAGAACCTGAGATTTGGCGTGCAGATGATGCGCACGGAGACGCAGAAGCTGGCGTTCGCGCTCGAATTCGTGCGCAGCCGCATTCAGCAGCGGTGCGGATTCAGGCGGCGTTATCCGGGATGCGGCATTTTGTATGCGTCGACGATCAAGCAGGCGGAGGCGGCCGGCGCGTTCCTGCGCGAGCATGGCATCCGCGCCGGGGTGTATCACGCAAATCTTTCGCCGGCCATGCGCACGCGGATTCAGGAGCAGTTCATGAACGATGAGTTCCACTGCCTGATTGCGACGACGGCATTCGGCATGGGGGTGGACAAGCCGGACATCCGATATGTGCTTCATCTCTCGCTGAGCTCCTCGGTCGAGGCCTATACGCAGGAGTCCGGCCGTGCGGGGCGCGACAGAAATCCGGCAGAATGCCTGCTCCTGTATTCGGGAAGGGATGTGAAGATACAGGAGTTCTTTATCGACAACAGTTTTCCCGATCTGCCGGTGTATCGGACGATTTTCGATGTGTTCGCGACTGTGTCAGGGACGCGCGATCCAGTCGCTGGGACGCGGATTTCGCGCACGTCTGTGTATGATGCGTTCGAGAAGAAGTCTGCCAGTCTCGTGGAGACGGCGCTGCGGAAGCTTCGGGCCTGTGACCTTCTGGACATCTTGCCGGACGATACGCTCGTGTGGCGCTCGGAGCCGCCGCGCGATATTTTGAAAACGCTCGACGAGGACAGCCGCATTCAGCGGAAAGTGGCCAAAAATCAGCTCAAGAGCCTGCTTGGATATGTGTACGAGGAGAGCTGTCGGACGAAGTTCATCCTGAATTATTTTGGCAGCCGTGAAGCGAGCCGTTTCAGCAGGTGCCATCACTGCGACCTGTGTGCGGCGATGCCCGTGCGGCCTGAGCTCGGCGCCCCGGGCGACTTTCCGCCCGAGCCCGTTCACTTCGTGCTTCTGAAGTATCTTTCGACAGTCGCGCGCTGTCTGGTGGCCGGCATACGCATCAATTCGGTTCAGATCGCGTCAGTGCTGACAGGCTCGACTGGAGAGCCAGCGCTTTCTGGAATCTCGACATTCGGGCTTCTGGAGTATATGGATGGTGCGGAGATCAAGGTCTTGACTGGTGTGCTGCGCGAGGCCAACCTGATCGCGACAGATCCATACGGTTATGTTGTGCTGACGCAGTCCGGGCGTATGGCGCTTTCAGCAAAGAATCTGGAGGACTTTCCGAGGGCTGTTCAAAACTATGTCAAGCTTCGCTTTCCGCGTGCCGCAAAGACTGGAGCGGCTTATCATCCTGGATAATTTTTATCGCGAGCCTATGATATGCCTTTGGCATATCATACATCTCGCTGGGGGCGCGTCTATTGCGTTCGCAATACGCCGCGCCTGATCGTGATTCCCGGGGTTGCGCATCCCCCGATTCCCGGGGTTGCGCCCTTCGGGCTGACCCCGGGCTGTACTCTGTACTCTTTGCACCCTTTCAGGGTGCAGGATTGCGTAACTCCGATACCCGGTGGCATTCCCCGATACCCCGGGTGCGCCCTTCGGGCTGACCCCGGGCTAATTTCAATCGCCCCTTCGGGGCGATTGAGTTGATTTCATGACATTCTTCTTCATTTTTCATTGTCTTATAGGTACCTGAATATGATTCGTTTTAATCGTGAAATGCTCGCGCAATCTCGCCGGGTCGTTCTAAAAGTCGGGAGCGCGGTGCTGACAAGGCCGTCGGATAAATCGCTCGATCGAGGTGTCTTTTGCAGGCTGGTGGAAGTCGTGGCCGAGCTTCGCGCGCAACAGCGCGATGTGGTCATCGTGACGAGCGGCGCTGTGGCGCTAGGTCGGAGCCTGATCGGTTGCGAGCGTCCGGACAGGCAGAAATCTTTGCCGACTTTGCAGGCACTTGCGGCAATCGGTCAGTCGCTCCTGATGGATTACTATGAACAGGAACTCCGCCACTATAACTTGCGGTGTGCTCAGATCTTGCTCACACGGGCCGATCTTGAGGATCGGACGCGTTTTTCTAATGCACGTCGTTCCATCGAGGCGCTTCTGGAAATGGGGGTGATTCCCGTCATCAACGAGAATGATGCTGTCACCTGCGATCAGATCCGCTTTGGTGATAATGATACGCTTTCTGCGCGCGTGGCGGTGCTCAGCCGCGCCGATCTGCTCATCATCATGAGCGACATCGATGCGGTCTATACGGGCAATCCAAAGACCGATGAGCATGCGGTCAGGATTGATGTCATGGACGCATGTGACCCGCACCTGGACGAGTACGCTGGCGACAGTTCGGGCGATGTCGGCACTGGTGGCATGATCACAAAAATCTCTGCGGCGCGCATGGCGGCCAAGATGGGCATTTCGACAGTCGTCATTTATGGAAAACGCCCCAAATATGTCCTTCAGGTCCTCGAAGGCAAAGAAATCGGCACGCTCCTCTATGCGTCTGAACATAGGCAGACACTGCACAAAGTGTGGCTGGAATCCCTGCTCGTCAAAGGTCGTATACTCTGCGATGACGGCGCTCGCGAGGCGATTGTCGGCCAGGGGCGCAGCCTGCTCCCCAAAGGTATCACAGGCGTGACTGGCAAGTTCCTGGAAGGCGAATGCGTGGAGCTTGCCTCCATGTCAGGCGATGTGTTCGCCAAAGGCCTCGCGCTCTATGGTGACAGCGATATCCTCAAAATTGCCGGACACCATTCCAGCGAAATCGAACAGCTTCTCGGCTATCACGTGTCCGATGTCATCGTCCACCGCGACGACCTCGTTCTTATTTAGGGTTTTTGTTTTTTGTTTTTTGTGGGGGAACCTCTTTCTTTTGTGCCAAAATAAAGAGGTTCCCCCACACCCCCTCCAGAAAGAAAGGCAATGTTTTTTGGGGAGGATTGTTGGTGTTTTTTTGGGGGGGTGGTGATTGTTGGTGGTTGTTGGTGTTTTTTGGGGAGGATTGTTGGTGTTTTTTTGGGGGGGTGGTGATTGTTG
>JAFUEE010000117.1 GCA_017464085.1 Pseudomonadota bacterium | reverse complement strand
ACAAACAGATTAAAAGTCTGCTGCTCTACCGACTGAGCTAATGCCCCACGTGTCAATCCGGTTTTACCCGAACTTTCACGATCCACAACACATGGAACGTCCTCGACGAGATTCGAACTCGTGTCGTCGGCGTGAAAGGCCGATGTCCTAGGCCTCTAGACGACGAGGACACATACCATGTGCCATGGGGTTAAAGTGGCGTCCTCGACGAGATTCGAACTCGTGTCGTCGGCGTGAAAGGCCGATGTCCTAGGCCTCTAGACGACAAGGACTTATGAGACATGACAGAATCGAACTGTCGACAAACAGATTAAAAGTCTGCTGCTCTACCGACTGAGCTAATGTCCCATCTATCCATTTCAACCATCCTGTGCTTCGTTTCCGCTGCACGGGACGGCGCGCCTTATAAGCAAAAGGCACACATCTGTCAAATCATTTTTCACATCACTTGTATTTTTTAATTTTTCATCGCGCCACGCGCGCTGCCGCCCCCAAAACATACGCTCTTTTTTCGGCACTGCAGGACGCATCCCCACTTCGCAAAGCCCCCGCAACATGCGTTATCGAACGCTGCACACCTACTGCGCAAGCAGTACTTCCATACATCTCAGCCATATAAGCGTCATCTAAAACCGCCTGCCAGCTGCGCAAGCACAGACATGAGATGCCACAGCAAGCGCAGGCACACCGCACGCCTGCCGCGCCCGCGCCCGCAATACGCGCAATCAAGCGCAGAGCGCACACACTGGCATCACCATCAGCTTCAAAATCATCGCGCTGTCCGCACGCACGGCAAGCGTCAGGCAGTCCTCTGCTTCACCAGAGACATCCGGCACGCCTTCACCGTACACTCTCTCCGCCCAGAGGCGCACGTCCACACCAAGCCGGCGCACCATCACGCCGCGTGCAAAACGCTCGAGGTAATCGATATGAATCACGCGCGCCTCTGGCGACAAAGCCAATATATGCGCCCTGTCCAGATTTCGAGCCGGATGATCCCATCCGAGCCCGCACCGCTCAATCGCGCGCGGCGTGAACACATACCATTCCGTGTCCGAACGACGATACTGAGCAATCTCAGAAAAAATCGATTCAAGACACATCTCCGCCCCAAAAAACCACTGACGCGTCTCAAGCTCTCCCCCCACAAACTGGGTCAGTGATACATGCATGCCATGGCTCAGCACTGTGAATACCGAAAAACTTACATGAACACCCGCTGACATCACCTCACGCGTCAACGACCAACGCACAAATCCCTCCATGCTCGTCGCATGAAGACGTCTGACTTGCCCGAAGGCTCCCGATGGACGCTCGCTCACTGGACGCGAAAAATACCTCACGCACATGCGGCCATAACGCCCCGAACGAACTTGACTGCCCATATTCTGCATCTGACATGACATGACTTGCTTCCTCCTGATTGATATCGATTGACTTGCGGACTTTTTGTTCATCACACGCACACGCTTTTAACAACCACTGAACATAATGTCAAATTTTCATGTGAACATTTTAAGGCACCACAATGGCACTGCAAATCACTGTCTCCCCCATCCCCCATATCGCCCATTGATCAAAAGTTCCCTGACTTTTCAGGTGTCTTTCGGACAGCCCCGCTCGCATCGACAGGCGCACCGCAAGAACAAATGCTGCACAGCCCCTTAGCATACAGACTGCGACCTGCACAGGAAGCTGCGACCTGCACAGGAAGCCTACCCACTCCTCACAACAGGTTCTGTTCTACCTGCGTGGAACAACCAGGCCTTTAAGCATCTCAATGCCCTCATTGGCAGGATCTGTCCTACCTGAGTGGAACAGCCAGGTGCATCAAAGCGCTTCCGCTGAGAGCGGTTCCCCAAAGACCGATCCTCAGACATTAAGCATAGCCTCCTAAAACAGCCATGAACCCAGCCTGTGACATCTCGACCCCGATACGCATTATCCGCTCTGGTATATTCTGCGCTTTAGGCATATAATGATGCAATTGGGCTCAAAAAGCCTCAACCAGTCACGTTCTGAATTCAGTTGGTTTATGTCATTGCCCGTTATTCCTTTCAACGCACTCACAGCACTCAATATCGCAGACCTAAGCGCGCCGATGCTCGGCATCCCTGGCGCACAGGCTTTTCAACTGTATCAGGCACTCAAGGACACCCCCCAAGATTGCCAGTCCCCAATCGCCTGGGCAGATTTTCTCAATGCCTCCGAGGTGTCCAAAAACCTGGCGCTCGTCGTCAGAGCGCTGAAAGAAAAAGTCAGAACAGCACAAGACGAGCCGCAGATGCACACGGCGCTCATTCTGCTCGGGCACTACATGCGTTTTATCGCCCATGACATTCCAGAAGCGATACAGGCATACCGCGATGCTGCTTTCGACTGCTGGGATGAGTCGCTCTGCGCCATCCTTTCCCTGCGCCGCCTCTACCGTGCCGCCCCACAGTATGAGCAGGCCAAAACCGGCATTCGAGCCATCCAGACATCCTTTCCGCTGCACACCGCCACACAGAACGAGCTCGCTGCCGAGCTCGAATCAACCCCACAGGATGATGCAGATGCGCGCGTCAGGATCCTGCTCCAGCTCGCGGTGGCCGCCATTGTCGAATGGGGGGACGCGTCAAGCGCACTCAAAAGACTTGACGATGCGCTCGCAGTATCCCCAGATGCCAACGGGCTTGCGCGCATCGCAGCCGCCATCGCGCTCGCGATGCCAGACAACGCGCCAGCGCTCACGCATACACTGAACATCCTCGAAAAATGCAATGAACCTGAACAGCTCGACCGCATCTCGACACTGCTCTCTTTCAATATCTTCAAGCTCTCCACATCGCACTACATCACCCTCTCAAGGATGTGCGCCAAACTGCTCAAGCAGCCGCTCAAAGCCGCCCAGTTTCTCTACCTCTCGGCACTCCACCACCCACACGAGTTCCAGACAACAGTGCAAGAACAGGCTTGGATCTGCGCCTACGCTTCTGAATATCCTGACTTCCGCATCGCTCTGAACGAAAGCCTCAAGCTCATCGAAGATTACAGCACGCTCGACAATGTCCGCACATACTTCGAACGTTTCGCAAGCGACCCAAGTGCCAAATTTACAGCCGCACTGGAACGCACGGCCACGCTCATCCGAACACAACAATTCGCAAAAGCCATCAAAAAACTCAACAGCATCATCCGGGAAGCGCCCGAAACTGAAGCATTCGATGTCTATGCGCTGATGAGCGGCGCCATTCAATTTTCCGCCACCCCAGGCTGCATTGCCTTCAACACTCAGCTCCTCAGCTGCGCCAATGCGCTTCACAGACGCATCAAAAATGACTCGCTCTACTGCATGTTTTTAAGCGAACTGCTGGATGCCATCGACGCGCATCCCGACACATCGAATGAAATCGTGGCACTCAAAGCAAGCATACACACAAAACTCGGAAACCTCTCCGAATGCAGCGAAGACTCGACCGAACCTCCCAAGGAAGAGCCCATCCTAGCCGCATGCATGACATTTATCGAACAGGGAAACATCGCGCAGGCAAGACGCGCTTTCTTTGACTGGTTCGAAACAGGTGCTGACCCCAGCGAAGCTCTCCTCATCTTCGAAAGAATTGATGCCGCGTCCGCACGCCCCCCCAGAGTTCCGTACACTGAGGACGAATTGCTCTCCCCTGAGATCAACACGAAAGCCGCATACCACGCAGCCGCTCTGGCGCTCATCTTACAGCCTCAAAATTACGATCTCCTGGCACTGCTCGAAGCATCGCAATCAATCACTGATCAGGACTGGACTGACATCGCGCAAAAATGCCTCCTCTATTTGCCCGATTCTTCGCAGACTGACGAACTCGCGGAAATCATCTCAAAAATCTGCTCAGATCATCTCGACATGACAAGCGCATTCGCGCTGCTCACTGACAACATTCTCATCAGCATACGACAGGACATTCTTTTCAACCAGGTCATCCACATGTCTGAAATCACAAATCAACAGAAAGCCATGCTGACAAAACTTGATGCCTCTCTCGCTGCTTTCAAGGGCGACAAGACACAACGGAACGCTCTGCTCGCTCAGAAGTACAAAATTGCAGAAACGCTGAATGATGAACGCATGAAGATGTCCTGCCTCAAAGAGATAATCGAAAATTCGCATAACGATCCGTTCGCCGTCGATGCCCTCAACTCACTTGATCCAGAAACGCTCAAGCCGCTTTCACAGATCCTCTACTATCAGCTCAAGCTATACACAGACACGTCTATGGACGGACGGCTCAAAACACAAATGCAGCTCGCGACGTTGTACGCGCAATCCTCACAGTTCAACAACGCCATCACGCTCTATCATACAATCATCGAGGAATGTCCGGAATATCTGGACGCGCGCTACAGACTTCTCGATCTCCTCGAATCACTCGAAAATTGGAAAGCCGCAGAAAATGTCCTCTCGGCACTCATCCACGCCGAACCAACACCCCAAAATCGCATCCAATGCCTCGTGCGGCTCGCAGCCATCCAAAATGAACACATGCTCGCGCCCAGTCTTGCGCTCCAGTCGCTCTTCAGCGCGCTTGACCTCGATTACTCAAAGCTCCCCGCGCTCCACGCGCGTTTCTGCGATGTCTGCGAAAAACTCCATGCGTTCACTCCGCTCATCGAAAAATACGAAGAAATCCTTCAAAAGACAAGCATTCCCTCTATCCGCAGAACAGCCACGCTCTTCCTCGCTAAAATTTATACAGAAAATATCCAAAAATCCGCGCTCGCATCCAATACCCTCGAAGAATATTACAAAATCGGCGGCTCGCAAGATCCCGAATTTCTCAAAAAAGCGCTGGATATCTATCAAAAACTCGATATCCCGGAATCGATTATCCTTTACCAGTCAAACCTCATCTCTTTCTCACATGATGCATCAGAAAAAATTCAGCTCTCGCTGTCAAATGCAAAGCTCTATCTCGAACGCCTAGATGACCCAGCAAATGCCGCAATCTGCGCCAGAAACGCTCTCCAGTTCGGCCCTTCAGATCCGCATGTCTGCGCCGACATCGCCACCCTCCTCACGCTCTGCAATGATACAACATGCGCGGCACAGGCGCTCATACTCGCGGCAAACCTCTCTGACACGCCGCACAAAAAAGCACAATATCTTCTCGAAACAACGCGACTGCTCTCACAGCTCGGCGAACTCAATCATGCCGTCAGTTACTTCCACGAAGCGCTCCTGCTCTCCCCGACCGTCGAACTCATCACGCCATTCGCAGAAAATCTCATCGCGCTCTCAACCTCAAATGGAAACGAAGACGCTTTCAACAGCGTCTGTCAGGATCTCGTCGATGCATGCGCCAAAGAAGACAGGCCGCCACTCCTTCTCCAGCAGGCGCTCTCCCTCGTCCGATACTTTGACGATCCCGAAACTGCCATCAGCCTCATCAACCAGAATTTCAGCACATTCGATGATCTCGACACCGAGCAGTCCTTTACCCTTGCGACACTCCTCTCGGAAATCTCGGAACACAAAGCCGCCATACAGCTCCTCCTGCGCATGCTCAACAACCAGTCGCTTTCTGGCTCGCAACTGAGCGCATGCCTCACGCTCTTGCTCAACAATGCCGTCGACATCAACGAAATCAGCATTGTCAAGAAAGCGTCTAACGCACTGCTCGAAATCAATCCAAATGACGCGTTTGCCAACTACCAGCTTTTCGAACTCGACTATTATTCCGGCAACTGGGACCGGGCTGCAGAACGCGTCAAGCGCATCCTCCCATTTGAGTACAACCTCGCTGAAGACAACGCGCTCTTCATGCACTATCATTACGGGGAAATCCTTCACGCGGCACAGAACAACGACCTGGCTGTCGCTCAGCTCAATCTCGCGCTCCGGCTGCGATATGATTTCCGCCCTGCCGCTGATCTCAAACTGACCATCCTGCTCGAACAGGAACGCTGGCTCGACGCGCTCCCCGCATTCAAAGTTCTGCTCTCGCTCACCGAAGACACCGAGGTTCAGGGCGCAATACATAAACGCATCGCGGAAATCCACCATTTCTATCTCAATGACCTGAACACAGCAGCCAAAGAATACGAAACCGCGCTCGCGCTTGGCGGCGATGTCGAAGATGTCCCCATCCGTCTGCTCCACCTCTATCAGCAGCTTGCGCTCTGGGACAAGGCCGCCATGACCGCCAAAGTCCTCGCGATGGCACAGGTCAATTCCACCACCGCGCGCTGCGAATACCTCTACACGCTCGCACAAATCCAGGGCGAACATCTCAAGAATACAAATGATGCCGCGAGCACGATGCTCGAAGCATTCAGCCTCGATCCGACAAACGCCAAATTCCTCACCTATCTCGCGAAACTGCTTCTCATCACCGAAGACTGGCAGAAAATCAGCGGTGTTTTTGAACATCTCGACAATCTCTATATCTCCCGGAAACCAGGCATCATCGAGCAGCTCGTCCTGTTCGCGCAGCTCATCGGCTACGAGCCGCGCCTCCAATCCGCGCTCTCGCGTGTCAACTCACACATCCGCCAGATGCATCCCGGCATCAACCTCATCGACGAAGCCAAAAAATCTCCGCGCACCGCGCAAAAAAACGCCGCCCAGGAACTGCCAAAGACCGAGCGACGACGTGTGCCGACCGTGCGACAGCGCGCGTTCAACCAGGATTCCGACCCGGAACTCGCTAAAGTTCCGCTCTCAAAACTCGAACCAAACGAAACGCGCACGGCCTCCACGCCCTCTCAGCCGCAGGTCATCACGCAAAATCTGTTTCCAATCCCGGCCGCGCTCTCCTCGGCAGCCGTCACGCACGCCATCGAAAATGCCGCCTTCACGCTCGAGGATCTCAAAGAAATCGAAATCGCCTCCGCAAACGCGCCATTCACACTCCGCATGCTCGATGATATCTATGACCTGATCCCGAACGAACACCCGCAGCACGATAGCCTCCCTCTGCCATGCCAGCTCACTGAAAATGCGCGCCAGCTCCTGCTCGCATCCCCCGCGCAGTTCGACCCGCAGCTCATCTCGGTCCTGCGCGCGCTCACTGCCCCCACCTCCCCAGCCATCGACAACCACGCGGTCCTATCCTCTCCGGACATCGCCAAAATTAACCCAGATATCGACCAGGTCTTTGAATCACTGCAGGATCTCCTCGACATACACGGCGCAGAACTCAAATCCAAGCCGCTCGATGCAAAATCCAACCTGATCAACAGCATGCCGCCAGCCATACTCTGCGACATCGCATCCCTTCCCGTCATGAAACGCACGACAGCCATCGCGCACATGACATACCTCATCATCCTCACACGCCCCGAAGCGCTCCTCTCGGCCACACTCCCCCCCGCCACGCTTCACAAACATCTCAACAATGCCGTTTTCGCGCTCAATTCCGCACGGGCCGAAAAAGTCTCCCTCATCGGCGAAACAATCACAACCTACCAGCAGATCTTCAGCAAAGCCTCCATCCACCCAGACGAACTGCCATTCATCGGTCCCAAAACGCTCACCACGCTCAAACAGTACGCTTACGCCAGCAGGCAGACTGCCATTCAGGCTGCCCTCCTGCTCTCACAGAGCCTCCGCGACTGCATACACATCGTCGCCGAACAGGAAGGCTTGCGCGTGCCGACAACCTTTGCCTCGCTCAAAGCCGCGATGAAACGCACTGTCGCCTTCCGAGACCTGATCACGTTCGCGCTCAGCACTCAGGCGCAGAGCCGTTTCGACCAGATTTTCAGCACTGGGGACAATTCGCGCCAATAATGCACATGGAAACGGCCGCTTTCGCCCTCCGGGCGATACGCGGCACGAGCGGGGAGCAGAAACCTGCTCCCCGCTTCTTTTTTATGCGCCGCGCTATCGGCATTGCCGATACGCGCGGCAACAGGCCGCTATGCCTGCGGCATACGCGGCCACTATACTCAGACCAGCGTCCGCTCCCCGTATGCGCAGAATGGCGCATAGGGGAGCGCCGGCCGGACGTATCGGCGCCAAAGGCGGCGATAGGACGGCAAATTACTTCAGATAATCGCGGCTGACATAGCCCACGCGCTTGTTGTGCAGGATCTTGACCCAGCCATTCTCTTCGGCAATCACTTTGACAACCGTGCCATTGGGCAGCGAACCGATCTTGTCGTGATCCGTGCCAGGCCCCTTGCGAACATTCAGCGCGCTCGCGTTCACCGTCAGTTCAGGCGCTTCATAATCCGTATAGGCCCAGAAAACATAAGCGGGACGGCCGCTGTACTGAATACGGAGCCAGTCCTCGCAGACCGCTTCAACCTTGATCTCATCACCGCGTTTGAGCTGACCGATGCGCGCGTTGTTCGTCGAAGCATCCGAGCGCACGTTCAGCACATCGCATGTCACATGCGCCAAGACTGGCTCAGAAAGATTATAACACTGCGTAAAATCAAGTCCCTCTGCTTCCTCTTCCGTCTCCGCGCGCTTGATTTCGGGCGCTTCGATGCCTGTCGCTTCTGTAACTTTCGATACCATCTTATCAAAAAAACTCATTGCTCACTCCCAATTGATTGTTAATCCACGTTCCGACTCGGGAACGCATTTTTTTAAACCTTCAAAGGCTGTCAAGTCAACGATTCATTGAAATTGATGACTTGAAACGCCTTCAATCAGAGGACATATCCATCCGGTGTCACAAATGGCTGTGAAACACTCTCGAGACGCGACATCCCATCCGCGAAAACACCGGCTCAGACTCACGCTCAAACGGATTGCTAACATGATCATACCTTTATGGGGTGGTCTTAAGATCAGCCGCTTCCATATCATACATATCTTTATGATAACCATAATCTATTGCCATAGATATATAGTCTAACCTGCGCTTCAACTTCTCAGCAATTTCAGGATTGTCCCCTGACACATCTGTCTTTTGAAGATAATCATCCCCTTTATACAACATTATTTTCTTATTCTTAGAATCTACGACATACGCACTCCAATCATTGGTGCGAATAGATGACCGACCATATTTATAAATATATACCTCAGATTTTTCTTTATTTTTAGACAGCAGGCTGTGCCCCATAGATGTCGTGGGATCACATACCCCGAGGAGATCAAGTATTGTCATGCCAAGATCGTTATGACTTGCCAGAATATCCTGTTTTCCTTTAGGCAAGCGAGGATGCTTGCCATACATGACAAGCGGTATCCAAACAGCCTCTGTGCGCAGGTTCTTATAATCCGGCTGCTCCCCTCGATCCCCTAAATCGACGCCATGATCGCCAGTCACCACGAGAATGGTGTTTTCAAACCACGGCTCATTGCGGATAGATTCCACAAATTCACGCAACACATCGTCATCATAATGCATCGTATTGATGATCTTCTCATAAAGAACATCGGAATCTGTCAGGCGAAATTCTTTTTCATAGCGGAAAAATGGCATGTGATTGGACATGAGAAATGCTGTCATCACAAATGGTTTAGACATATCACGTGCTTTGAGCCACTTCAAAGCATCCTGCATCACAGGGCGGTCCATCTCATCATTTGCCGGGTCAAACAATACTTCATCATACCATTGAATCAGCCAGGGTCGCTGGCTGTCCCAGTCCGGATCAGATGCCCCGACAAAAACAGTCTGATAGCCGTGCCTGCGCAGCACATTCACAAATGAATCTATCTTGTTGTTTACAAAAGCCTTTGCGACCGTATAGCTCGAATGTGGTGCAATGCCTGTATGCAATGCCATAAACGCACCGATCGTCGGATGACCGTTTGTATAATAATGCGTGTAATATGCCGCATTGCCATCCGTAATCAGCTTGTTCAGATAAGGCGCGACCTCTATTTTATATTCAGTATTAAACATATTGAGATTATATGCACGATAAGACTCAAAAGATATAATAATCACATTATACTTCTTATCCGGCTGAACACATTCCCCGACATATCGCCGCATAAACGGATGCTTGTCATCCAACATCTGCCAATTCTTATCATTCTCCTGTTCAAGCCACGCCTTTTGAGCCGTAGCAATATATTCCGACATATCTTCGGGAAACCGAATCGTATCGTTCCAGGAAACGATCGTGTCGCGAATCAAGACGACAGGCGGCGCGACCTTTGCCTGTATCGTCTTCCAGGCAAACAATTCTGAGCGGAACAGGCATGGCAGAAATATAAAGCCAAACATGAGCACGCCAAAAAGGCTCAGAAATACTTTTTTATTTTTCAGCACCACTGGCTGCGGTATCCGCTTGCCAAACACAAACCAGCAGACGAGAAAAATAACCGGCACTGAGAGCAAATAGAGCGACACATTTGCCCCTCCCGCATCACTTGCCAGCAAATCCCAAAGGCTGTCGGGTACATCCTGGCTCAAAAGGTAGGTGCGCAAAAAATCTGGAGAGATATGCATCGTGCAGAAGCGCAAAATCTCGTTGTCCAGGTGCTGATAGAAGAGCGAAATGGCCAGAAGCACCGCACACACGCCCTGCGCGACCGAATGCAGGCGCCGATGCTTTTCAGCATCCTTTACAAAAAGCGACACCGTCATGAACGGCGCGACAATCATCATCAGGCCAAATGTCATGAAAAAAACGGCATGCGGCAGAAATCGCCAGACATCCATCACATAAGCCGGTCCGTACGGTGTCGGTCTCAAAAAAAGAAACAGCGTCAGAACAAGACCGCCCACCCAAGACATGCCAAACATGAGCAAATAGCGATAAAACAATGATGCATCTGATGACAAAAATTTCATGAAAAAAGCCTTGCGAACATGCAAATGAACACGAACTTACCTTCCCCAAAGAGACAAGACAGTCCTGCACTATTATATGATATCGCAGTGAATATGGCAAGACAGTCATTACCAATCCGCCTTTACACATTCTATAATTCGAAGATTGTCATCAAATTAAATTGCCATCTCAAACAACTTAAAGCTTGAAATATCCATTAACAATGAGAGCATTGCTAATGGCAATCCCCTCAATTGCTAATGGTTAATGGCTAATTATCTTTCGCGCACCGGACGCCAACCGGATCGCCCTGTACATCGTCACCGATACCAAATCGCTCATATATCTTGACAGCATCGACATTCCCCATTGCCGGCCAAGTATATGGATTTCCGCATTTCGTTCCTTCTTCATACACGCCCATGCGCTCCCCGGCAACCCATTCGCTGACATTGCCAGCCATATCATAAATGCCGCTCGCACTATAATCTTTCGCAAAGCTGCCAACTTCAGAAGGATAGCTGCCATAAGTATAGGGATGCGCTGCATACTCGCCAGCAGTCTTCTCATTTCCCCACGGATAGGCTTTTATCTCATTGCCCATGGCCGCATACAGCCATTCTTCAGGTTTTGGCAGACGCATGCCGTTATTAGCACAATAGGATTCTGCATATTCACGCTGCATCATGAGCGGCGCATTAAATGAATATGACTTGTTGGTCAGCAAAGAATCCATATATGCCTTGAGTTTCTCATTCTTGCAGACACCGGAATCAAAACACGCTTTGACCTGTCCCAATGTCACTTCATATTTTTGAATAGAAAAAGAAGATATCGAGACTTTTTTGAGTTTGGAAGCGTCGCACGCGGGATCAGCCACTTCACAAGGCATATAACCCTCTAATTTTGCGCCAGTTTCACCGATTTTAACGAGTTCATTAGGGGTGATATCTTGTGCAAATGCAGACAGCGGAAGCAGACTGAAAAGAGATGCGAACACGATATATATTTTATTTCTCATCGCCGGGCTCCTTTGATTCAAGTGCAGATTTTCTCTGAAGTTCATTTGCATTGGCGGCATCTATACGCGCAGACAATTCCGGATTCTTCACTGCCGAAATGACGCTGACGAGGTCTTTCGATCCCACAGGCGACGGAAAGACAAAGACATAACACGGATAGATCAATTCACGCACGGAGTGTTTACCGAAATCTACATATCCGAATTCAGAGCGAGCAGGCATCACCTCATTGCCCAAACCGCGTTCATCTCGCGCAAGCGCAAGCGCTTCATCCGGGGAAAATATATCGGCGGCTGCAAGCCTGAAAGCAGCCTTCACAGGCAAGCGCGCTGTTTTGGTATATCCAATCACGCTGCCATCCACAGCCAGATGCACGGCAGTTTTAGAAGGACCAAGCACCGGCCAGCCGTCAAGCGTCGTCCCGAATGATACCGCCACCTGAGACACCTGTTCGCTCGCATTGTCCCCCTCTGCCACACCGATATAATATTTTCTAATTTTATAGGGATAGACAGACATGTGCGAAGTCTTCAGTTCAGCTTCCGGAATATCACTGAGCCAATTTTCTGCTTTTTCCAAATATGCCTGATCGGATAAAAGCGAATCTACAGATACAGGTGCCATCGCATGCATATTATCTACATGCCCAGCCGAAACAAAAGCCGTATTCTTATCAATCTGATATTCCCAATTATCCAAAATACCGTGAAAAGACTTGCTCGTTTCACGGATATCATTTAGATATTTTCTATTCATCCATTCTTGAGCAGTATATATCGATTCATATTCATAAACATCCATTCTGAAATCGATATTTCTATCAAATTTATTTTTAATATCCGCAAAAGCCTCACGCGCTTTGGCATCATTATCAAAACTTTTTGCGGTCAATGCCTGCGTATTTCTAGGCGCATAGGTTGCGCCCTGTTCACATTGCCCACCGCCGCCACATGACGGCAAGGCAATCATGCACATCAACAGGCCGCCAATGATTACTGCTCTCTGTCTCATGATCTGTCCTCCTTATCCCTGATGGTATGCATACGCACACGCACGTTATTGCAAATCAATGGCATCCCCTGCCACTTCACCTAAGTCGCTGTTGAACAGCTATGTACCATACATACTACCAATCGCATTGCAGTATATCAAGTTTTTTAAACTAAACCATACATGCTTGACGTTATTGATTTTTTTCAACACAAAGGCGCATTCGTTCTTCAAAAACAAGCCCTTTCTTCTGCGACAAGAAGAAGGGGCACTCATTTCCTTACCAGATCAGCAGCTCATCAAGGATCTTCGGTTACAGACGAAGCATTAAATGAAGCTACCTCCGGACGGCCAGCAATGGTCATCGCATCCTCAAAAGACGGAAAATCACATCCAAACGCGCCGATATCAAATACGCCCATCCATTGACCGCCAAGCAGCTCACAGTGCAACCGAGCACATGTTGTTTGCGCTTCGACCGCCTGCAGACGCTTTTCTTTTACCGCGTTTACCGCAACCGTATATTCATCCAGCTCGCCTTTTCCCGTGCCGTCATCATTTCCGGCATGAGCATAGTCATTCCAATCGGGGTAGGGATATGCCTCTTTAAAGGAAAGATCGGCGAGTGTAAAAATGTAAGGACAGCTTTGCCCGCTTTCTTTGCAAGCCTGATCCAAGCTTTCCTGTGCCTCGACATACGATTTGCCAAATTTCGCATCCGCCTGCGCTCTGGTGAAGCTATCAAATTGGCACTCTCCCGAGACTTCATCCGAGCTGAGCAACGAACTCTGTTGCGACGACGTCGAACTGTCAGATGAATGACACCCGGACATCATCCAAAGCGACGCCATCAGGAATACCGAACACAAAAAAGATAACCATTTCATATTGCCTCCTATGAGTAAACACTAGAAAATGTCCCACGATGCCTAATTATTTACAGCTCTAAATGTATAGTAGAACTCTTGGCTAGTATCACCATAATTGTGAACCTTCATTAACCAAGTACCGTTATCAGTAGTGTGCCAACCAATAGCTTGCCAGACTGATGTTGGAAATGCACATCCTGATGAATGATTGTCAGAAGGTCTATGAATATAAAGGGAAAGTTTGTTATGATTTTGTAATATTTCTTCTGGCCACCAAATTGATGCCCACACATCTGTAATACTTGACATACTACTACTTACATAAATAGGAATAGTAACTGTCGAATTAGGAGCGACAGTTTTCTTACTCCACCAAACATGGGTATTATCACTATCAGAAAATTCTAAATAACCGCCACCAATAATATTGCTATTAATACTTCTATCTAAACTAGACATTAAATAAGAATATACAGCTCCTGGCTCATAATATTGACTAGTACTCTGATACATAAGTGATCTAACTATCCCAGCAGCGGCAGCTGCATAGGGACCTCCCCCACTCGTTCCCTTATAATCATCCATACAAGTATAGCATAGATGCGGTTTGGCAGCCTTAGTAACGCTAGGTACACTAAAGTCAGGCTTTGTTCTGCCATCAGCAGTTGGACCTTGCCCAGACAAAGGTAGCATATTCCCAGTTTTTACATCAAATGCACCTACAGCCATTGCTTTATGCGCATTAGCAGGACATGCAACAGTCCCAGCACCGTTTTCACCATAATTTCCTGCAACAGCAATAACAGCAACCCCAGAATCAAATGCTTCATCTGCCGCAATAGCAAGCGGATCACTTATGCCGTATTGAAACTGCATTTCAGCGAGAGTAACTTTATCCCCCTCATTTATTGCAGCACCAAAGGCTCGTATCGCAGCAACATAATTTGCAGAGTTATTATGTGACATTTTAAAGCTATCAACAATTAAATGTGTAACTCCGCGATGAAGATTACCGAGTGAATTATTTCCAGCAATAATTGATGCAGTACTAGATCCATGATCGTTTGGGTTGCCATCAGATGGATCCAACAATGATGTACCACCATTTATATCAACGGAACAATCCCCATTAACTCCATTAATACAGTCTCTTTTTGTATATACTACCGAGGTTAGGACAGAATGATTTGTTGTAACACCTGAATCCAAAATTCCAACCCAATTTGTTGGTGTATTTGGAGCCCAGAATTGATCTGTATTAATAGTATCACGTCCATCCTTGATATAATTTGTTGTGGTTGGATCTTCTGGAGGAATATCATCAGCCTCAGAAATGGATAACACGTCTGCTGCTCTTAATAATATAGGAATATCTTTTATCCGGATTTTAGTTTTAATATAATTTCCAAGGAAAGAATTTCCCTTTAAACTATCAGTCGGAATAGTATAACCCACCATTTTTGATAAACGGTTAACTCGCTGTGAAATATCTCTATATCTCAGTTCAGAAATAATACTAGTCAATCGGTTGACTTTAATTCTTATAGCATTATTCTCATCTGAATATTTATCTTGTTCTTCATGATAAATCGGGTACTTTGGCAATAAAATAGCTTGAACAAAGGATATATACACATCTATCTCATCCTCAATATTATTTCCATTCAAATACATCTTATTCAGCTTTTCCGATAACCGTTCCTGAGGTGAACGTGACATGTTATAGATTATCTGTTCATTAAACTTTGGATTCAGTATTGCATGTTTTGTTTCAACACCATCAGAACCAATAGAGTATTGCCCTGAATATATGACCTCCCTATTTTTGTTGAAACCGAAATGATATACTGTATCTTCCGAAACTCTTTGACCGGATAAGGATTGTGCCTCTTCAATCAATGAAACGACTTCATCATTAAGAGCAAATTCTAATGATCCATCAGCCTCCTCAGACAAAGCTAAGAGTTTTTGATCTATCGCTTCGCTGTTATCATCATCCGTATAAATTGCTTCTGACTGACAACCTAAAACTAAAGCTGTCATAAAAATTACAATTATTTTCTTCATATTGCTTCTTAGCATAACTCAGAATCTCCTCATTATTTACGTTACACATGGGAATAACTGTAATCCCATGCCTCTTCAATATGTTACAGTTTCCATCAGCGCAAGTCAAGAGTAATTCAGATAGTAGTATCCCAGAACAACAATTTTCACGCTTTGATTTATTTAGCATCTCTTTAATACACCATCCTGCACGCTTCATAGCATCGCACCGCCATCCCCCCAAGCATCGTCCCCGATACGGCGCATCGCGCCGCCACATATCCAGATGCGAAGCCCCATGAATCAAAAAGCGCCCCTACGGGGCGCAGTCATTCAGCGCCCCGTAGGGGCGCTTGATATTAACCGGGGGTAAGCGAAGCGTAACCCATGGGAGGTAAGCGAAGCGTAACCCCCGGATTTTGCCCAGATGCAGGAGATGGTAAAACCATCACCAGCATCCGGGCAAAAAAAAAGCCGGCGACGTTCTACTCTCCCACACAGTCACCCATGCAGTACCATCGACGCAAAAGAGCTTAACTTCCGAGTTCGGGATGGGATCGGGTGTGGCCTCTTCGCTATTATCACCGGCACGACTGAAGAAGCGATATTGACCTTGGTCATCAAGAGATGAATGATTTCCTCTCCGCTCCAAAGGGGTGGGGAGGTGACTAAGCCGAACGACTGATTAGTACTGGTCTGCTAAATCTATTACTAAACGTACACAGCCAGCCTATCGACCTCATCGTCTATAAGGTGTCTTCTT
>JAFUEE010000116.1 GCA_017464085.1 Pseudomonadota bacterium | reverse complement strand
TCAAGCAATTCTGTTCTATCAATACCTCTCGCCATTGGTTCCTCCTGTAAGATGAGAGTTGAAGGCAAGTTCATCATACTGGATTTCCAATGGCTTTTTTAGCTTTTTCGATTTTGCGAACTCATGTGGACGTTATCTACTCTGGCAGACGTTTTCAGAAAAGCCTTGCGCGCACGCGATCAATTCCCCCCAAAGATCGGCCGAAAGTCCCGCGCGAAGCGCCGAGCGCGTCACACCTTTTCGTATCAGACCATAGATAAACCCAGCATTAAAGCTATCCCCTGCGCCCACAGTACTCACTGCATGCACGCGCTTTGCCGCATAGCTTGCCTTTACCCCGGATGATGCGCGTATCTCCACGGGCTCTGCGCCGCGCGTATAAATAAAATTGTTCACATAAGGGGAAATCTCTGTTTCATACACGACATCCACGCCGCGCTTTTCAAACAATATCTCAAAATCTTCATCCGAACCGCGAACCACATCCGCCATAGCCAGATTTTCTCGAATATTCCCGAGCAAATGCGCCGCTTCCGCTTTATGAGATTCCCTGAAATTGACATCATAATATAAAATCGCGCCGCGCTCAGCCGCATATTTAAAAAAAGCTTTCACCTGTCCACGCACGACCGGATTGATCGAATAATACGACCCATACAGCACGACATCATCCGGGGCCACATCGGGATATATAAAATCCAGCTTATCCTGCGCATGATCTTTATAAAAGACATATTCCGCATCGTTCCGATCATTCAGAAATGCCAAAGAAAGCGCAGATTTCTGCCCCTTGTGCACGCACACGCTGCGCGCCGATACACCATTCTCCTCAAGAAATGACGCGATCCTCCGCCCCACTCTGTCCTCCCCAGTCTCGCTGATAAACTCCGCAGGCACCCCTGCTCTTCCAAGCGATATGATACTGTTATATGTCGAACCGCCTGGAATCGCGCGTACTGGCTGATCCCCTTTAAAAATAATATCAAATACAGTCTCCCCGATACCGATGACTTTTCGCATCTCGCTCACACCTCACATCATAGCCATAATTACTGATGTGCGACGTATTGCCGCAGGCAATAGGCGCACACCAGCGCGGCGTATGCGCAGCAAAGCCGCGCACATCATATTTCCCGAACGCACCTGAAACCGACATCATCCGCGCCGCTGTTGATCCCCACAGACACGGACGCGCCAATGCTGATTTCCTCGCGAGGGCTCCTGTAGCTTCCGCCTTTCGTCAGATGTTTCTGCGGATCTTTGCGATCCGCTGTCGTCGTCCACTCGCGGACATTGCCGAGCATGTTCAAGATATGCCCCGGGTTGCCGCCCTGAACGCGATAAAAGACGCTCTCCGCCCCCGCATTGGACTTGCATTCCCCACGCGCGCCACTTCCAAAGTTCACCGAGCCGCAAGTCACATTCACATGCGTGATGCCATTTGTCTCCCCGCCAAATCGGGCCGCAGCTTCCCACTGCTCTGCGCTCGGCAGGGATTTGCCGGCATACGCGCAGAAAGCCTCCGCGCTGCCATAGCCAATTCCGGTCACCGGCAAGTTCAGGTCTTTCACCGCGCGCTTGAGGGGCGGACATTTTCCGGCATCAATGCACTTGCTGTATTCATAATATGAGACTTCTACCTGATCGATCGCAAACGCCTTCAACGCAATCTGGTGGAGTTCATCTTTCTTGCCCTGACTCACCCAGTGCTGCCCGGCAGGCACGACAGTCATCCGGCCGGTATCCGAAGCGATTTCTTTGAGAAAAAATTCCATCGCCTCCGGCACATCCGGAACCGGAACTTCAGGCGCTGCCGTCTGCACAGGCATCTTGTGCACATGACGGTAATACATGCCGCCCGCAGACAGAAGTATCACGATCAGCAGAAAGATCTTCAGCGCGGAATGCGAGCGTTTTGGCGTTTTGGCGACTGGCTCAGCCGCTTTCTCCGGCACAACTTCACTCTTCTGCGCTCGCTTGACCGCTGGCGCACGCCCCGAAACCTTGGCCTCCACCGCACTGCGCCGCGTCACTGCCTTTTCCTTTGCAGAAGAGGCGACAGCCGACTTTTCACCAGAACTTTTTACAGGCGCAGGCTTTTCTTTAGCCACGCGCTCGGCTCTCTGTTTCACAGTCTCCGCAACACGCGCATGATCAGGAGCCTCGGAGGCAGCTTTATTTTTGTTCACGCCGCGCGCATCATCCGGATTTTTCTGTCCAGGCGTGCTTTTTCCCTTTCCCGTCAGGGCCGACAGCACGGACGACCGCGCGCGTCTGAAACTCCGCGTGCTGCTCGCGCCAGGCTGCGACTGCTTCTCCTTCGATATGTTCAAAATCGAACGCCGGTGCGTCCCCGAATGAGACCCGGTATTCTCCTTTTCCTGACGGCCTGCAGACTTGATGCGCTCCTTCGCGCTGACATTTTTCTCTTTTTTCGCAGACAAAGGTTCAGCTTTCGCCTTTTTCAAAGGCTCATCATTCTTCACAGGCGAAGGCACGTCGGCCGGGGCAAGTCCTGCTTTTTTTCGAGCAAGCTCCAGTTCCCTGGCGATTTTTTTCTCGAGAATCGCCTCGCGCGCCTGAACAGCATCGTCCTCGCTCTCGCGCATGACTTTGGATTGTGCCGAACGCGAGAGCTTTTCGTTATCGAGCTTGCTGGGCACTTTTTTGAGCTTGTCCGCGCTGCGCCCGCTGCGCGCAATCGTGCGCTCGATCTTATCCTGCAGCTTCTGGTTAGTCGTGATCAGCGAAGTCCCCTCATACGGATTGAGCTGCAGCGGGATATCGTCATATCCCCCCAGCGAGAGCAGCGCGCGCTGGAACGTCTCAGCATTCGGATACCGGTTCGCGCGATCTTTTTCGAGCGCCTTCATCACGATTGCTTCCAGGCGCTCCGATATGCCAGGCCTGAACTTCCTCAGCGACGGCGGCTTCATCGAAAGCTGCGCCTTCCAAAGCTCGAACTCCTTGAACTCCTCAAACGGCGTCCGCCCGCACAAAAGCTCATAAAGCGTCAAGCCAATCGCATACAGATCCGTGCGTTCATCCACATTCCGCGCATTCTCGATCTGTTCGGGCGCCATATAGCGCGGCGTCCCCATCTGCTGCCCAGTCGCGGTGCGCTGGTCATCCTGCTGGAGCACCTTCGCGATTCCAAAATCCATCACCTTCACTCCGCCATAAAGCGCTTCCTGCGCCCCCTGACGGCTGATCATGATGTTCTGAGGCTTCAAATCTCGATGTACGATCCCTGCGTGATGCGCAAAGCCAATCGCATCCAGAATCACAAGCGCGCACGACACCGCATCGCGTTCCGAAAGCGGCCCCCTTTCGAGCAGCTGGTCAAGCGATTCCCCCTCGACATATTCCATTACAATCGCCAACACACCGGGAATGCCGCCCTCTTTCTGACCATCGATCACGTCATACACATGCACGATATGCGGATGCCGAACCGTCGCCTGGATTTTCGCTTCCGTCAAAAACCGCTGCCGCAATATCTCCACTCGCGCCAGATTCGCATTCAGAACCTTCAGCGCATACTGCGTCCCCAATACATTGTGATGGCATCGATACACCACGCCCATCCCGCCATCGCCAATCACATCTTCGATCACATAACATCTTCGAAGGATGGCTCCAGCCGGCAGAAGTCCGTCAGGCTGCATCGAGAACGACAAGTCATTGCCACAAAACGTGCAAAACCGACTCCCTGGCGGATTAACTCTCAGGCATAATCGACACTTTTCGTTTGACACTTTCACCACTCCCCTGTCACACATCCATGTGTGACATCCCAAAGGGGTGCATAGTTTACCACATCTTTGCGTTCGGCAAATTTAGAGACCTTTTCAATGAATATACTCAAAACCATTCTGCACGGCCTTGTCACCAGTCTGGGCCTGCGAGCCATGTCCATGGCACTCAGATTTATCACGATCTGTCTGCTTCCGCTCTGGCTCACGCCTACCGAAATCGGCATCATGGCTCTCATTCTCATCTGCGTCAACCTCCCCATCGCACTCGCGGATTTCGGTTTCGGCACTGCTCTGATCAAGGAAAAACAGGCTACCGAGACGATGTTACAGTCCGTATTCACATTCGTCCTCTCCACCGCGACGCTCATCGCGCTCGCGATCATCCTCGGAGCCCCCCTGCTCGAACGCGCCTTCTCACTGCCTGCCGGCCTCGCAATCCTGGCCGCATTCGCGCTCCCGTTTAACGCCTTCGCCATCGTACCAAACGCGATCCTTCAGCGCGAACTCCGCTTCACGAACCTGGCCATCCGTGATGTCATCGCAGAAATCACGTTCTCCGTATCCGCACTCGCGCTCGCGATATGCGGCTTTGGCGCGACATCCATCGCGATCGCCGTCGTCGCTCAGCGCATTGTCCGCTGGCTCATCGCCTCAATCTCCGTCAAGTGGGCCCCAAAACTCGCTTTTCATCGAGACGACATGAAACAGCTCTCCAAATTCAGCCGATATCAATTCGCCTCCATCACAATCACACAGCTCTTCAACCAGATCGACAAGCTCCTGCTCGCAGCTTACCTCTCCCCAACAGCGCTCGGCTTCTACTCACAGGCGCAACAATTCACCGTCTATCCCGTCCAGACGCTCTCCGGAACAGCGAACAACGTCTTCTTCGCATCCTTCTCAAAGGTCCAGGATGACGAAAAATTGCTCCAAGACCTATTCGTCAAAATCATTCGCGGCTTCCTGCTCGCTAACGGCCTCCTCATCGGCTGCATCGCGCCAGCCCTCCACCTCATCCCGGTCTTCTACAAACCCGAATGGGCTCAGGTCATTCCGCTCGCACTCGTCTTCTGCCTCTTCCTCCCGGCTTTCTGCGGCTTCATCTTTGAAGGCATCATGATCTCCATCGGCGGCGAAAAGCTCCGCGTCAAAACCAGCACGCTCAAGCTCTGCCTGCTCGTTACGCTCACGGTCGCAATCTTCAGCATCTTTCAAGAGCTCAACGGGCCGATCGTCATGGCAGCCATCCTCGGCAGCGCCACCATGCTCTCCACTTCTATCAATTTTATATATATCGTCAGACAGCTCAAACTTACTAAAAAACACGCCAAAATGTGCCTCAAGCCAGCACTGCTCGCGCTTCTTCTTGCAATCACAGGCTACGCGATCTCACTCTATTTGATCTAATATACGAAATCTATATATATCATTTATGATTGTATCTTTTATCCGTCGCCCTATCGCTTCGCGATACGGGCGACCATCGTCGGCGCTATCCCTGCGGGATACGCGCCTCTTGCGCTGCTGCTTGCTATTTAGCCGAGTCAAACAAATTCATGTGTTGCTGGCAATTACATGTTTTCGGCAATCAAGCCACACTGCGCATATTCTAAGCACCAGAACCTTTATCGGCCTATTGGCTGCTGCCTCCGCCCTGCGCAAACTCAACAAATCTCCCCCAAGCTGTCTGCGAACGCTGCGAACGTCTGCCGTTTCTGCGCTTCGGCGATTTCTCTATCTCGTTCCGGTATGAGCATGATTTAAAGGCCACGCCGTCTCCGAATATACAAAATATTTCTGCAATATCGGCCTTGGCCATAAAGCGCGCACCGAGGTTCTCTTCGCCTCGATGCCCTGGGATCACGCCCAGCCTCTCCTGGTACAGAAAAGCCCGGCCATTCGGTCGGGCCTGTGTAAAATGCCTGTTGCAGGGGCGCGGTCTTTGTAGCGCGTCCGGTGAGGTAGGGCAAGGGCGTTACAGGCTTCCATTTATCCCCATGATATTTCTCTATGCCTTCCCGTACAAGCGCTTTCAACTTCTCAGACTGATATCGCACATGCAGCTTTTCAAATTCATTGTCTTTTAAGGAATACATCCTTCTCTCATCTGGATAAGGCCCAAAATCAGCACATACATGCATATCCATCCATTTTGTACCATTTCGAAAAATACGCGAAGGAAGATTTCTGCGACAGACTTTCAAACTCAACATATCACCGTCCCCTCGCCTCAGATTATTTTGATACGCTTTCAGCTTTAACTTTCGACTTTGTGAAATCAGAACCGGACACCATGACCGACACCTGCAATAGAATTTATAAATATTCATTTTATCTCTTTTTATGGTTTTATTCTGCAAGCCGCCTAAATGTATCAGCATACTTTTTAAGGAGGAAGCTTATGGATGCGTCAAGCTCTGAACGGCTCACATAAATCAAACGCTCATGAGCAGCACGTTCATTTGCACGAGACGCTTTACGATTTCTTGCACTGCTGTCCCACAACTTTTCAGAACAGCGCAAGCTGAGGATTCACAATAGGTTCAGTCATCTTAGGTATGAGGTAATCGTCGAGAATTTCGTTTGAGAACAAATTAATACGTATCCAATTCAGAATTTCACGCATT
>JAFUEE010000115.1 GCA_017464085.1 Pseudomonadota bacterium | reverse complement strand
ATTCAAGCAATTCTGTTCTATCAATACCTCTCGCCATTGGTTCCTCCTGTAAGATGAGAGTTGAAGGCAAGTTCATCATACTGGATTTCCAATGGCTTTTTTAGCTTTTTCGATTTTGCGAACTCATGTGGACGTTATCTTAGCATTCGTTTCTTGTATCTGCGGTTGCTGGTATGATACAAAAAAAAAGCCAATGGGCTCATGTATTTCTGCGCGGAGGTGGCTGATGCGAAAAATATACGCTGGCATGATACTTTTTTTGATGGCCATAGCGAGTTTTCCGGGGTTTGTGTATGCGCAATCTGTCAAAGTGTCGCGCGTTGTAGGGCCAGAAGAGGGTTCGGATGCGTCCCAGGCTAAGTTTTCCGTCTATTTTAAAGTCTTTGCTCGGAATGGGCTGTTTGTCAGCGACATAAAAGCGAGCCAATGCAAGCTGATCGTTGCCCATCAGAATCCGAAGATTATCAGCCGAGGCATTCGGCCATTTGAGGAAGGCGATGAGGGCGTGGGCGTGCTGGTTGTCTATCCGATGTCTAAGAATTATTCGGAAGATTCCTTTGGGATTCGTTCGAACTTGACGGCTTTTTTGCGCAATCGAGAGCGCGATGTCGATTGGTTTGCGGCCATTGGTTACGATAATGTTCCACATCCGGTGGGGTGGAGCAAGGCATCTGAGAAGAAGGTCGCGCTGGCTGTGAGGCGTGGGGAGACATCGGATGTGATCGAGCCCAATTTGTTCTCCACGATGCAGCCAGCCATTGCGATGCTGAAGAATCTCGATCAGGTGTCACAGAAATATCTCGTGATCATCACGGATGCAGAGGGGGCGTACTTTAATGATCGTGAGAGTTCATTAAGGATGATCGATGCGTTTAAGAAAGGCCTGATCGCGAACAACATCACGCCGATTGTCGTCGGATATTCGCCAGATGGCTTATATGCGATGCCCAATATCCATTCTTTCGGCAGAATCACCACGGATATCGGCAGCCTATATATCACTGACTCGGTGAACAGGTTTCAGCAGGTGCTTATGCGCGATGTCGTTGAGCGGATCTGGGGGGGGTATATTTATGATGTGACCTACGATATGCGCGGGGACAATTATCTGAAAGCAGACAAGTACGGAGTCCAGATGAAGGTGCGCACTTCAGAAGGGGGGGCGATCGGGTATTCGTCGGTGCATGTGCCGTCTCTCAAGCGTATGCCCAGTTGGCTGATCTGGGCGCTGTTGGCGGCGTTTGCGGGCTTTGGGGTATGTGGTTTCGGGATTGTTCTGTGGCGTAAAGAGGTTGCGCGCAAGGCGGAGGAACAAGAACTGCTCGATGAAGAGGATCGCCGTGCGGAAGAAATGGCTCGCGCATTTGCTGCGGAAAAGATGGATATCAATGCGCCGAGCGCGGTCGTGGATGAGCCATATATGTCGGGCAATTCTGATCAGGAAGACAGCATTGAGATCTGTGAGCATGCTGTTTGGAAGCCGGCTGTCGAGCCGTCTTCTGTCGCGGAGGGTGCGGACGATCTGGGGCGCATGGAGGCTTTGCTGGACAATATTCTTGTCACCGTGACGCGCTCTGAGATTTTGCTCGAAAAGCTTCTTACGGTCGCCAGGCTGATTTCTGAAAATCGCGTGGATGCCGGCCAGGTTCATGTGGGCGCGGCGGATCCTGTCGCCGAAACTGCAGCGCCCGAAGCGGAAGCGGTCGCCGAAGCGGAAGCGCCCGAAGCGGAAGCGGTCGCCGAAACTGCAGCGCCCGAAGCGGAAGCGGTCGCCGAAGCGGAAGCGCCCGAAGCGGAAGCGGTCGCCGAAGCGGAAGCGCCCGAAGCGGAAGCCGCTGCACTCGAATCGGAAGATGACGCGTGCGAAGATGAAGATGAAGATGACGCGTGCGAAGATGAAGATGAAGATGACGAGTCTGAGGATGAAGATGACGAGTCTGAGGATGAAGATGACGAGTCTGAAGATGAAGATGTCACGGAGGCTGACAAGCCTGAGAAGGCCAAAAGTAGTGATTTGGATCTGCTCGGCCTGTTCATGGATGCAGATGTCAGCGGATTGAGCGCGATCGGTTTATTGTCATCAAAGCCCGAGGATATCAGCAGCCCTGATGACCTGTGGGGGATTGGCGGTGATCTGTCTGGGAATACGCGCGTGGAGGACCAGGAAAGGCCATTGACCTGAGGCAGTCAGCGCGTGCATGAAGCAATACCAAGAGGCGAGGCCGGCCGTATGCTATAGGCCGGCAGGCCTGCGTATGCCAGAGGCATAGCAGGCCGCATCGTATGAACGTCATATTCAGTTTATTTGAGTGTTCTGAATGGATGTGATAATAACATAATTTTATCGGTCCATTGATGCAGGGCCAGGTGAGAAAGTGGAGGTTTCGGATGCATAATCGTTTTTACAGGATAGTCCTGTGTTTGCTTTTCGTGTTTCTGATGCCCGCGATGTCCTTTGCGAATTCGCTGACGATTACCGATGTGGATACGCCCGAGGAGGGAGCGCCGGCTTCGGAGGCCCAGTTTTCGATATATTTTGAGCTGAAGTCTGGTGGCGGCATGCCGATCACAGGCGTGAATGCGGAAAACTGCAGCGTTCTGATCGATGGCAGCAAGCCCGAGGTTGTCAGTGCCAATATCCGCGAGTTTAAGGAAGGCGACCGGGGGGTGGGCGTGCTGTTCATCTTTCCGATCGCCAAGAATTACGGTGAAGACACGTTTGGTATCCGTTCAGCTCTGAACACGCTCGTGCAGCTTTTCAACCGCGATATCGATATGCTCAACGCGATTCCGTATGACAACGTGGGTGCGCCCGTTGGCTGGTCGAAGGCGTCAGATAACACGCTGAGCCGTCAGATCAATGAGATGCAGACATCGGAAGTCGTGGAGCCGAACCTCTTTCAGACTTTTCAGCCGGCGATTTCCGTGCTGAACAACCTTCAGAATGTTTCCAAAAAGTATGTCGTGCTCATCAGCGATGCCGAAGGCGCGGTAGTGGGTGACCGAAACCGTGCCGGCCAGCTGATCGGTTCCTTTACGGATCAGCTCAAGAAGAGCAATATCACGCCGATCATCGTGGGCTACAGCCCGGACGGTGCGGAGGCGATGACGAACGTCGATCTGCTCAAGCGCATCGCGTCGAACTGCGGCGGCCAGTACTTCCAGGCCGAGAATCCCTCCACGTTCCAGCATGTGATTCAGAGCGATGTCTATGATTATATCTTCAAGAATTATATCTATGATGTCACGCTGAATATGACTGGCGACAATTATCGCGCGCCCGGCAAATACAACCTTCAGCTCATCGTCAAGTCGTCGAGCGGGGAGGATAAGAATAGCACGAAGATCACGCTTCGCGATCTCCGCAAGAGCCGTCTTTGGCTCTGGCTTCTGATCGGCGGCCTGCTTCTCGGCGGTGTCGGCGTGGCGGCGTTCATCATCTATCGCCGCAACCAGGTGGATGACGAAGAGATTATCGATGAGGGTCCGAAAGAGGTGTGCTGTGCGACTTGCGGCAAGGTCATTCCTCAGCAGCTTTTCGGGTTTAACGGGGAATTCTGCCTGATGCCCGGCGGCCTGCCCGACTGCCCGTACTATCAGATGCCCGACAAAGGCAAGCTTCAGATCACGCGCGGCCCGCTTGCGGACACGACATTCTTCATCAAGAAGGATATGACGACGATCGGGTCTTATCCCGAAAATGATATCTATCTTTCGGACAAGTCCGTGTCGAGGAAGCACGCGGCGATCAAGACGGACGAAGGCAAGCGTTATGAGATCCGCGACTTTGGTTCGTCAAACGGCCTCTGGATCAACAATGAAAAGACAGACCGCAAATTCCTGCGCGATGGCGATCTGATTCGCTTCGGCACCGTCGAGACGGTCTTCAAGCTGAAATAATTTTTGTGGGAGGGGGAAGCCTCCCCCTTCGCGTCTATTTGCAAGCAAATACGCCGCTACCCCCTCGACAATCACGGCCGCCTTCGGGCGGCTTTTTTATATTTAGCCTTATATTTGGGATGCACTTTATGGAAAAGCGAATCCGTCAGTACGTCGTTCTGATCAACGAAGACAATATGCGTCTGGATGAATATCTGGCCTATAAGATCGCGCGTTTCTCGCGGTCACGGGCGAACAGTTGCATCCGCGCGGGCGCGGTCAGCATCGAGCCGTATCGCCAGGTGAGGCCGGCGCTGAAAGTGCATACGGGCGATATCGTGTCGCTTTCGCAGACGATGTCTGGCGATGTGCCGATGTATGACGAGGTTGTCCTGCTCGATGAGACGCCCGATTTCTGGGTTTTCAACAAGCCATCCGGCATGGCGGTGCATCCGACGGCGAACATCTATCACAATACGCTGACGCGATATGTCGAAACGGAGCTGAAATGTCAGCCATATATCGTGCACAGGCTCGACAAGGAGACATCCGGTGCGATGATCGTGGCCAAGAGCGCGGAAGCCGGAAAGGCGCTGGACGCTTTGTTTTTGAGCCGGGAGGTTCACAAGGTCTATGAGGCTGTGGTCTATAATGCCGGAGGCCGTTATTTTCCGGGGGCGCAATCGGACATCGATATCCCGCTCGGGTTCGCGGGGATGGTTCTGCCGCGCATCACGATGGGCGTCGGGGATCTGGAGGCGCATACGCACTTGGAATGCGTGGATATTCGCGGGGAGCTGGCTTGGCTCCGCGTGCAGATACACTCTGGGCGTCAGCACCAGATTCGAGTGCATCTCGCGCTCGAAGGCACCCCGATCATCGGTGACAAGCTCTATTTGTTCGGGGAGGCCTTTTATAAAGCGCATCTCGATGGCGGGGATGTGCCGATGTACGCCCCGCACAGGCATCTGCTTCACGCCGCGCGTCTGAGCTTTTCCTTCAAGGGCGCCGCGTACGACTATGTTGCGCCGGTGCCCGACCTCATGCAGACTGTGTTCAAGGCCGAGATTTCTCAGGCGATGTTCCCGACCGAGTATTCGAAATTGTTCAGGGATCGGTAGTCGGGGCTGTCTGGGGGCTGAGTGGGGGAAACCCTTTCTTTTGTGCCAAAAGAAAGGGTTTCCCCCACACCCCCTTCCTAAAGAAAGGCAGTATTTTGGAATTTTTTGGCTCAGTTCAGCAAGCGTGGATATGGCCCCTAAATGCCAGGCATTATCGGCAATCGAGCATCGCTAGTCTCTTCGCATGAAAGTTATTGCCCTTATCGCGCGCACTACGGCCTAACTACTATTGCCTGCTGCCTTGTATCTTTTTTTGACAGCTTCTTTTTTGATGTCGTCTTTGTGCGTTTTGTGGGGACGTTCTTCCTGAAGAAAGGCGATGTGGGGTGAAGTGACGGTCCTTCTGGTGCCAGGGCGATGTGGGGTGAAGTGACGGTCCTTCTGGTGCCAGGGCGATGTGGGGGATGTGAATGGCATGGGGCATGGCGTGCGAATGCGCGGCGTATGCGCAGCATAGCCGCGCCCGAGTGTAAGCGTCGGCGTATGCGCAGCATAGCCGCGCCCCCAAAATGTATGCAATGTGTTGAAATTTAATTCGTTTATTTTATTGCTTGTTGTGTAATATTTTTTAGTTCTTTTTATTTTGAAATTAAATTTTATGAAATTTCATCATGGCTGAGGGCTATCGTGAGTATTTCTGCGGCTGAGGGTTGAATTTTGGCAAAAAATTATCCTTTTGCAGATTGTGTCTGATGTAAACGAGTGCTAATAGACTGCGTCTTGTGAAGCTGTCGGTAGAGACAGCGAGGGAGTATTATCGATGAGAGCAATTAAAACATACAGCATGGTGCTTGCGATGGCGTGCGCGTCGCTGCTTGGGGCGTGCAATTCGAGTGAGTCGCCGATTGCGCAGGATATGCCGGAGCTGACATCGCGCAAGCTGCCGATTATTAATGGGACGAAGGTCACGGGGAATGATTACCTTTCGACGGTCGCGCTCGTTCTGAGTTATTACGGCAGTTACGATGCGTTCTGCACGGGCACGCTGATTTCGCCGAATTATGTGTTGACGGCGGGGCATTGCATTTCATATTGCCGTGGCGATGACGACAATATCGAGGATTATCGCCCGATCATGAAAGTGGGGATTGGGCAGAGCGAGTCGAGTCTTCGCCAGGTTTACGACATCGAGGCATTTTATCCGCATCCGCAGTTTACGTGTTCAGACTACAAGATTCAGCACGATATCGCGATTGTGAAGCTCAAGAAGCCGGTGCCGCTGTCTGTGACGGCGCCGACGCTGCCGATGCCGCCGATTCATGATGTGACGGCGAAAGAGGTCGATACGGGCGGCGGAGTGATGGCGACATCTGTCGGTTTTGGTAAGACGGATCCGTATTCGGACTGGTCATCCGGGACGAAGTACAAGACATCGTATCCGATTTATGCGTATTGCCCGCTCAAGCGCACGAAGAGCCGGAATTGCAGCAGCAGTAGTTATAGCTATACGGGTACGAGCGGCTATATTTATTTCAATTCGAGCAAGACGAATACCTGCCAGGGCGATTCAGGCGGCCCGACGTTCATCACGCGTGACGGTGTGGAATATGTGGCCGGCGTGACGAGCTATGGATTTGGTGATTGTAACGGTGTCACGGCGGTGACCCTGGTGAGTGATTATTATTCATTCATTGAGGATATCGTGGAGGATTTGGCCGCGAGTGAGCCTGAGGACTGCGCGAACCAGGTGGACGACAACGGCGACGGCCGCGTGGACTGCGAGGATCCCTATTGTTTTTCGCTCAAGTCATGCATTCCTGAGGACTGTTCGAACAAGGTGGATGACAACGGCAACGGCCTGACGGACTGCGATGACCCGCAATGCGGCGATGCGATCGCGTGCGTGCCCGAGGACTGCACGAACAAGATCGATGACAACGGGAACGGCCTTGTGGACTGCGATGATGTGCAGTGTTTTTTCAAGCCTGTATGCCAGCCCGAGGACTGCACGAACGGCGTGGACGACAATGCGAACGGTCTTGCGGACTGCAATGATCCGGCGTGCGCGGCGGAGCCGAAATGCCAGCATGAGGACTGCACGAACGGCCGCGATGACAATGCGAACGGCCTTGTGGACTGCAAAGATCCCGAGTGTATCAACGAACGCGCATGCCAGCCTGAAATCTGCAATGACTATGTGGACAACAACGGCAACGGCCTTCTGGACTGCGATGATCCGCAGTGTCTCGACTCGCTGTACTGCCGTCCGGAAATCTGCAACAACACGGTGGATGACAACGGGAATGGCCTTGTGGACTGCCAGGAGCCGGCCTGCATGGTGACGGCGTTCTGCCAGCCCGAGATCTGCGACGACGGCGTTGACAACAACGCGAACGGCCTTGCGGACTGCGAGGATCCTGCATGTGCCGAGGCATGTGCGGCGCCCGAGTCTGGGTGTTCTGCGCAGAGCAGGCCGGGGCGTGCGCCGTTTGCACTGCTGTTTGCCGGTTTGGGCATGATCGCGCTGTTGCGCCGCAGAAGAGCGTGTTAGTCGAGGGTCTGGCAGGCGTTGCAAACGTGTGAAAATAAGCCTGCCAGAGAGACTGTCTGAAAAACGCCTTTCTTTTGGAAAGGGGTGCGTGGGAGACCTTTTCTTTTGGCAAAAAGAAAAGGTTTCCCCCGCAAAAGATTACTCATCGAAGAGCGGCGTGCTGAAATAGCGTTCTGCGGTGTCTGGCAGGATGGTGACGACAGTCTTTCCGGGTCCGAGTTTTTCCGCGAGCGCGAGGGCGGCGGCGACGTTTGTGCCGCTGGAGATGCCGCACATCAGGCCTTCGAGGCGTGCGAGGTCGCGCGCGGTGCGGATGGCTTCTTCGTCCGTGACGACATAGATATCGTCATAGATATTCTGGTTGAGGTTTGCGGGGATGAGTCCGTCGCCGATGCCCATCTGGAGGTGTGTGCCGACTGTTCCGCCGGCGAGTATGGCTGCATTTTCGGGCTCGACGGCCCAGATTTTCACAAACGGATAGATCGATTTCAGGATTTCGCCGATGCCTGAGATGGTGCCGCCGGTTCCGACGCCTGAGCAGAAGCCGTGGATCGGGCCTGCGACCTGCTCGAGGATTTCGAGGGCGGTATAGTGCTTGTGGACGAGGGGGTTGTTGGGGTTGGAGAATTGTTCGGGGATATAGACGTTCGGGTTTTCGGCGGCCATGCGCTGTGCAGTTGCGGCGCATTCCGCGATGGCGTCGCCGATATTTCCGGCATCGTGTATGAGGATGACTTCTGCGCCGTAGTGCCGGACGAGCTTTCGTCGTTCCTCGCTGACCGAATCGGGCATGATGATGATTGTTTTATAGCCGCGCACGGCGCCGATGAGCGCGAGGCCGATGCCCTGATTGCCGGAAGTGGGCTCCACGATGACCGTGTCCGGGTTGATTTTTCCGGCATTTTCGGCGGCATTGAGCATCGCGAGCGCCGTTCGTGTTTTGACGGAACCGCCGACGTTCAGGCCTTCATATTTGACGAGGACTTCAGCTGAATTGGGGCGTTTGAGGCGGTTGAGGCGGATCATCGGTGTCGAGCCGATGGCTTCGAGTACGTTATTGCAGATCATATAGGACTCCGGAATATGTTGCTGTATGTGGGCGGATGTGCGCCATGGCGCGGTTTATACCAGCCGGGGCGGTTTGTACATAAGGCGCGCAATTTTTATTTTTTCCGTCGCTTTCGGCGTGCGCCGATACGCGCCGGTGCCGGCCTGTCGCGTGGCGATACGGCCGGCAAATGCATGGGTTGGGCGCGTTGCATCTGGCGTGATCAGAACTCGAGGTTCGTCATCGCGTCGATCTGAGCTTTTTTGCGCATCAGTTCTTCGAGGAGGGCGCGGTCTTCATCGTTCTGCGCGTTTGACTCGAAGTAGTTGATGCATGTTTGCAGGATATTTTCGTGAGATTCGGCGCAGACTTTTCGCATGGAGTCGATTGCGCCGGTGTCGCGCTCGACCTGGTCAATCTGCATGAAGCGCGCGAATGTCGCGAGGATGCGGCGTTCGAAGGGCTGTTGTGCGTTGAGCCAGGTGCGGAGGGTGGGGCGTGCGTCTGGGGAGGTCTTGTAGATATGTTCGGCGGCGGAGGCGATCAGGTCGAGCGGTGCTTCCTGTTTCTGAAGTCCGGCCATGTCGTTGAGCGTGACGTTGCCGGGAGTTGAGGATAGATCGCCCAGTGCAGCCAGGCGTATGGCTTCCGAGCGAGATTCGTCCATGAGGATGCGTTTTTCAAAGGCGGTTTTGCCGGCAGAGTCGGGCATGCGGCGCACGAGTTCGCGGTATAGATTGAGCTGTGTGTCTGGCCAGAGCTCTTTGTTGAACGCCTGTTCGAGGATGTCTGTGGGGAGGACAGCGTTTTCGTGTGCGCGCAGGCGCTCGGATGCGGCGAATCTCAAAGTCTCGTCGCCATTGGTGAGTGCGTCCGAAAGGCGGTCTGCTGAGGGGGAGATCACGTCGAGCGCTCGGAGAACGACAGCGCGTTCGGTGGAGTTTCGAGCATTTTTATAGGTGGCGTCGAGCGCGCTTGAGATGTCATTGTCCTGAAGGTTGAGGTGTCCGGAGAGTTCGATCGCTGCAATTCTGTGAGATAGTGTTTCGCTGTCGATGCGCGCGCGAAGTTTTGAAGTGAGGTCAGATATGTCCTCAGGGAGGTTGACATTTTCGCATTTGGAGAGCGCGCGGAAAGTGCGGAGTATAGGTGTTTCATCCTGAAGCGTCGCGAGTGCTTTAAGGAGTGCGGGTACGCAATTTTCGTTTCTGAGGCCGAACTGTGCGATGTGTTCGAGTTCGCGGATCGGATAGGATGCGATGAGCTGAGCCCAGATATTCAGGGCGTCATCGGGGCGGAGCGCGGCGTATTTGCCGAGCAGGCTTGCGAATTGAGGTGGTGTCGTGGTGTTCTGGCGCATCCAGGACACGAGCACGGATGCATAGGCATCGGGGTATTTCTGAAGCCAGTTTTCCCAGGTGTGCTGTATGGCGGGATCTGAGGATTTTTTAGCGAGCTCGGTCATGCGCGGCCCAGCGAGCTTGAGCGGCATGGATGCGAGAAGGTCTTTGAGGATGAGGTTTTGCGGGTGATCGACGGTAGTGTTCGAAATCCAGGTATCAAGCGCTTCGTCGATTTTGGGCATTTCAGCGAGGTTCCGTGCGGCTTTTGATCGTTCGGGGGGCGTTGCGGAGAGTGCGGCTTCCAAGGCTTTGCGGGCATCTGTGAGTTGAGGGGCTTCTGGTGCAGGGGATTGCGGCTGTGCGGAAGCGTCACTGGGCGCCTGTGGTGCCTGTGCGGTCGGGGCAGGCTGTGGGGCTTCGGGGGCCTGGGCGTATGCATTGCCGGAGATCGATAAAAAGAGCGCAAGCGAAGCAGCCGTCGAGCGCGCTAAATATGGGAGGATGGAAGTTTTTGTGTTCATATTGCAGATGGGGAAAAGGTGCGAAGCACCGCTTTTATGTTATGGATATGAGAAAAAGCGGCGGCACGAAAATAAACGCCGCACGAAGTAATGACAAGAGGGAAGAACAAAGATGGCATTAAGTGTGGGGGATGAACGGCTGAATAATCACTGGCTTGGCTGAGGTGAATTTGGGCCTGGTATTGGGAAATTCAATGATATGTCTTGGGAAGTTCAATGATTTTATCCGGACCCGCGATTTACAATCGTTGAGCAGGGGATACAGATTCGCCAAGATACTATTGTTGTGGCCATAGTTGTTAGCAGTATGTTCTGACCTCTCCCCCGCCCGCTTTGCGGGCACCCCCTCTCCATGAATGGCGAGGGGGGATACTGTTGTTATCTATGGCCAGTGCAATAAAAAACGTTGATACCAGTAATGAATTTGTGTGTGAGATGGCTATATTTCCAGGGAGAGAGGCTTCCCGGGCAGTTTTGAAAAGGCATTTGTGGGCGAGGGGACAGCGAGTAAACTGGGTGTTTTTTGGGGAAATGCAGGCGAAAAAATAAAATGCAAAAAAATCTTGACGATTATCAAGAATGCCCCTATAAGGCGTCCCGTTGCGCGCCGGAAAAAAAGCGGTGCGGATCTTTGAAAGAGTATTTGCCAGGCAATACGTAAGCTGATGTGGCTCAATTGGCAGAGCACCTGATTTGTAATCAGGGGGTTGGGGGTTCGATTCCCTCCATCAGCATGGTACTGTGGAGAGGTAGCGAAGTGGTTAAACGCGGCAGACTGTAAATCTGTTCTCCATGAGTTCGGTGGTTCGAATCCACCCCTCTCCATTGCGTTGCGGGTGTAGCTCAGTTGGTAGAGCAATAGCCTTCCAAGCTATGGGTCGCGAGTTCGAACCTCGTCGCCCGCTTTAAGCTTGTGTAGCTCAGCAGGTAGAGTGCTTCCTTGGTAAGGAAGAGGTCACCGGTTCGATTCCGGTCACAAGCTTTCTCAAGAAAAAGATAGCCTCATGGTGAGGCGATTGGTTGAGTCAGTGCATAAGGGCACTTTTTTTATTACCCAACAAAATGGAGGCTGGCTGCTATGGCCAAGGAAACATTTCATCGCGATAAGCCACATGTGAATATTGGAACGATCGGTCACGTCGACCATGGTAAGACGACCCTGACGGCCGCTATTACAACCGTTCTTGCGAAATATGATCCCAGCATCACGGTTATGAAGTTTGATGAGATCGACAAGGCTCCCGAAGAGAAAGAACGTGGTATTACAATCGCGACGGCTCACGTTGAATATCAGACGGCTAAGCGTCACTATGCGCACGTCGACTGCCCGGGCCACGCCGACTACATCAAGAACATGATCACGGGTGCTGCCCAGATGGACGGCGCGATTATCGTTGTCAGCGCTTATGACGGCCCGATGCCCCAGACGCGTGAGCACATCCTCCTCGCCCGTCAGGTCGGTGTTCCCTACATCATTGTTTACCTCAACAAGGCTGACCTCGTTGATGACGCTGAGCTCCTCGAGCTCGTCGAGATGGAAGTCCGTGAGCTTCTCTCCAAATACGAATTCCCGGGCGATGACACGCCGGTGATCGTTGGTTCCGCTCTCCAGGCTCTCGAAGGCATCGACAGCGAATATGGTACGCAGTCCATCGACAAGCTGATGGAAGCTGTTGATACCTATATTCCGACGCCGCAGCGTCCGATCGACAAGCCTTTCCTTATGCCGGTCGAAGACGTCTTCTCGATTTCCGGTCGTGGTACGGTTGCCACGGGCCGTGTTGAGACAGGCCAGATTCGCGTGAACGATCCTGTTGATATCGTCGGTATGAAAGACCAGATCGACAAGACGGTTGTCACGGGCGTTGAAATGTTCCGTAAACTCCTTGAGTACGGCGAAGCTGGCGACAACATCGGCTGCCTCCTCCGTGGTACCAAGAAAGACGAGATTCGTCGTGGTCAGGTTCTCGCGAAACCGGGTTCGATTCATCCTCACAAATCCTTCAAAGGTCAGGTCTATGTCCTTTCGAAGGAAGAGGGTGGCCGTCATACATTCTTCCGTAACGGCTATCGTCCCCAGTTCTATTTCCGTACGACGGACGTCACGGGTGTTGTCACGCTCGAAGGCGATGTCGAGATGGTTATGCCGGGCGACAATGTTATTCTGAAAGTTGACCTGATCGAGCCGATCGCAATGGACGAAGGTCTCCGTTTCTCGATCCGTGAAGGCGGCCGTACCGTTGGTGCAGGCGTTGTCTCCGAGATCCTCGACAAGTAATTTGTCCTGACAAAAGATTTCCGGATGCTTGCATCCGGAAATTTAGGGGCGTAGCTCAGTTGGTAGAGCAACGGCCTCCAAAGCCGTGGGCCGAGGGTTCGAGTCCTTCCACCCCTGTTGCAAGAGCCTTTTGTCGCATGACAAAAGGCTTTTTGTTTTTAGTCTGACATTCAGACGGAGCGAAATTCTTATATGGAAGATGTAAAACGCTACGTAAATCTGTCCTTTGTATTTGCAGCGATGATTATGTCGTGGTTTCTGATGAAGTTCACGGCGTGGCTGCTTGGGACGATACATGTCACGGATGTGCGCCTGATGGGCGAGCATGTGACATATTCGACGATTGCGGGGATTGTGCTCGGCGTGATCGGAGCGATTGTGCTTTGGCGCAATGCGAAGGTGTATGAAGGCGCGCTGAATGTGGCCAGGGAAATGAAGAAAGTGACCTGGCCGACCGGTGACGAGACAAAGTATGCCATGAAAGTCGTGATTGCGACATCCGTGATTGTGGCAATGATTCTTTTTGCATTTGACTTTGCTGCAAAAGAGTTGACGGAATTGATTTTAGGGATTAAATAGGCCACGTTTTGCGTGTGTGCGCAAGTAGGACGTTCGAGCTTAGTGTGGAGTTAGGATCGCCGCTATGACGATGAAGTGGTATATCGTGAATACGCATTCCGGGTGCGAGAAGCGTGCAATGCTGTCGCTGAAAGATCGCATTGCGAGTTCGTCTCTGAAGGATTTGTTTGGCGAAGTGATTGTGCCGGAAGAGACGACGGTGGAGAGCCGCAAGGGCGGTGAGCGTCGTCAGACGAAGCGCAAATTTTTCCCCGGGTATATGCTCGTTCAGATGGAACTGACGGATGAGACATGGCATCTCGTGAAAGGCACGCCGAAAGTGAGCGGTTTTGTCGGAGGCACGAGGACGCCGCTTGAGACGCCGTCGATGAGCGAGGCGGAAGTCGAGCGCATTCTGGGCAAGATGAGCAAGAGCGTGGAGAAGACGGAAGCAGGCATCAGTTTTGATGTGCGCGATGAAGTCCGCGTTCTGGATGGTCCTTTTCAGAATTTCAGTGGCACGGTGGAATCAGTGGACAAAGACAAGTCCCGTCTGTGCGTGTCGGTGAGTATATTGGGTCGCGTTGTGCCTGTAGAACTTGAATTTTCGCAGGTTGAAAAGGTCAGCGCAAAGTAGGAAGTAAAAAATGGCCAAGAAAATTGTAGGTTACGTGAAATTGCAATGCGCGGCCGGTAAGGCGAATCCTTCGCCTCCTGTCGGTCCTGCATTGGGTCAGCACGGCGTCAACATCATGGAGTTCTGCAAGCAGTTCAATGCGAAGACGCAGAAAGGTGATGGCATTCTGACGCCGGTCGTGATTACGGTATATGCCGATCACAGCTTCAGCTTCGTCATCAAGACGCCGCCTGCAGCTGTGCTTATTATGAAGGAACTCGGCCTTAAAGGCGGCAGTGGCGTTCCGAATCGTGAAAAAGTCGGCAAGATCACCAAGGCACAGGTCAAAAAGATTGCGGAGATCAAACTCCCTGACCTCAACACCGATAGCATCGAGTCCGCAATGCGTACAGTGGAAGGTACCTGTCGCAGTATGGGCGTCGACGTCGTCGACTAAGAAGGAGCGGCAACATGCCATCAAGAGGTAAGAAGTACAAAGAATCGATTAAATTAGTCGATAGGCAGAAGCGTTACGACAACATCCAGGAAGTCATGGAACTCGTGAAGTCGATGACGACGACGAAGTTCGATGCGAGCGTGGATGTGGCTGTTCGGCTCGGCGTTGATCCGCGTCATGCAGATCAAATGGTTCGCGGCGCGGTAGTACTGCCCCATGGAATCGGTAAAACAGTTCGCGTTGTTGTTTTCGCCTCCGGCGAAAAAGAGAAAGAAGCACGCGAAGCCGGTGCGGATTTTGTGGGTGCGGACGACCTCGTTCAGAAAATTCAGGAAGGTTGGCTCGATTTCGATAAGGCGATTGCAACGCCTGATATGATGGGTAAAGTTGGCCGTCTCGGTCGCGTACTTGGCCCGCGCGGTTTGATGCCTAACCCCAAAGTCGGAACAGTCACCATGGATGTGGCACGTGCCATCAAGGAAACCAAAGCCGGTCGCGTTGAATTCCGTGTTGAACGCGCTGGTATCATCCATGCGCCCGTAGGCCGCGTCTCCTTTGACGCCGATAAGCTTGCTGAAAATATGCGTGCCCTCATGGATACGCTTATCAAGCTGAAACCGGCCAGCACAAAGGGTACGTATGTCAAGAGCGTCACCGTCAGCTCGACCATGAGCCCCGGTGTCAAAATGGATACGTCGATCTTCTAATTTTTTGATTGACAAATGCTTTGGGCGCCTGTATAAGGCGCCCGCTTTTGTGACGGGCCATCGAGAACCGTCGGAGATGTGGGCAGCTTCGCTTTAATGTTTTCTTAAACGCCTGCTAAGCCGGAACGATGGAGTCAGACATCTCTGATTCGAACATTTTTCCGATATCCGATCCACTCGATCGACTCGAAGTTTTACATCTTTGTTCGAACTAGAGGAATTATGAACAGAAACGAAAAAGAAGCCGCGATAGCGTCGTACAAAGCGCTGTTCGATGGCATCGATTCCGTCGTCATCGCCGATACAAGCGGTGTCAGCGTGAATACGATCAATGAAGTTCGCTCAAAATTCCGTGCTGAAGGCATCACTTTCCGCGTCATCAAAAACACGCTCGCGAAAAAAGCCCTCGCCGGGACGGTTCTCGAACCTGTGTGCGCAACTTTCCATGGCCCCGTCGCCGTTGCCCTCAAGGCCGACGATCCTATCACCCCGGCTCGTATCGCCGTCGATTTCGCCAAGACGAATCCTACGTTCGTCGTCAAAGGCGGTTTCGCTGCTGGCGCTGTCCTCGATGCCGCTGGCGTTGATAGCCTCTCCAAAATGCGCAATCGCAATGAAGCCAGAGCGGCTCTCCTCTCCGTCTTCAAAGCTTCCGAAACCAAGTTTGCCGCGCTCATCAAGGCTCGCGCAGAAAAAATCGAAAAAGCAGAAGCCTAATCCCTTCTCGCTTCACACTTTTGCATCTCATAAGGTCAGTCTGACCTTCTTATTCATTCATCCGAAATTATCTTTTCAGTCCTTGCGGACATCGGAGTTTTATTATGGTAACAGAAGAACAAGTCATCGAGTATCTTGAATCCCTTAACCTCGTTCAGCTCAACGAACTCGTCTCCAAACTCGAAGAAAAATGGGACGTCAAAGCCGCTTGTGGCGGTGGTGTTGTCGTTGCCGCAGCTGCCGCTCCGGCCGCTGAAGAACCCACGGAATTCAAAGTCATCCTCGCTGATGTTGGCGCCAACAAAATCAACGTCATCAAAGAAATCCGCGCGATTACCGGCCTCGGCCTCAAGGAAGCCAAAGAACTCGTCGATGGCGCTCCCTCCACCGTCAAAGAAGGCATCGAAAAAGCAGAAGCCGAGGATCTCAAGAAGAAACTCGAAGCCGCTGGTGCCAAGGTCGAAATCAAGGCCTAATCTTAGCGTCTGCTGATTTTTTAAGCCCCTGCTCGTCAGGGGCTTTTTTTTATCCCTTCGCATTAGGGACATGCACCCAGTATCGGCTCGCTCCAGGTGCCGTCCTCTTTACATACCATGAATTTGTTGAAGTCGATGCATTGTTGAAAGTTTGGAGGCCAGCACTTATTGCATTCCGATCGCTCCGCATTGCAGCCATATTCGCAAGACTCTATTTGTGCGATGCCATTTTCGCATCTCTGTTCTTTACCATCCTGACAACGTTTGTCATCCTCTTGGCATGGCTTGCATTCTGTGTGGCTTAAACACCCATGCAGGCAGGTTCCGGAAGCTTTATATTCCATCCCATGACATGTGTAGAGATGGTCATTGTCACAATAGGTTAATGAATCACAAGGAGAAGCTTCAATCGGGAGACATTCGCCCGTATCCCCGGAATGAGTGCATCTGGTATCGTTTGGACAATGGGTTGGGGCCTGCCAGTTTCCGTTTTCGCATTTTATGATATTTTCTTGATCAGCACATCTGCTTTTGTCGGGGCGGCAGGCGCACCATGCTCTATCACCATGGCTTTTACATTCTTCATCTTCCTCGCATGCAATATAGGGTTTCCAGTTTTCAAATAGGCAGATATAGACATGATTGTCGTCCCCGCATTTTCTGGTCAAGGATTCACATATATTGCTGACGCATTGAGGGGTGTTTTTGTATTCGCAATGCATGCCTTCGGGGCACGGGTGATCTTGATATTCGCCGGAGACGCATATCTGGCGCATATTGAATAAGCAGCGCTCCGTTCCGTCCTGGCATTCGCCGCATGTGTTTTTTGGGGTGCAGCTCGCGTTGCCTGGGCAAGACACGAGCTGTTTGCCGTCTTCGCTGCATGTCTGGCCGATATATCTTCCGATGCACTGCCTGCCTTTCAGGACTGCGCATGGATTTTCTGGATTGCAGGGAATGTCTTTTTCCACCCAGTCGCCTTTTTCACAGTTGATCAATATCCCTGGCGACAAACAGTCGACCGCGCCATTTTTGCATTCGCCCGGACCGGTAAAGTCTTGATTGCAGGAGGCATCGAATGTTTCATTTTCGCGATAGAAGCCGCCATCGCAGAGCTTGTGGACACAATTCCCGTTCAAGTCGTTTTCGAACACGGTGCTCCCTTCAGGGCATTCTCTGCATGTGTCATGGATACAGCCAAATTCGCATATTCGCGCCGTATGCCATTGGTGATCGATGCATTTTTTCAATTCCCACTTTGAATCGGCTGTTTCAAAACATGAAATCTGGGCTTCGTCGCAGGCATGGCAGAGCACCGGGGTGCCAGTCGCCTTTCGCTCTCCCTCCGTACAACCCAAGGGACAGGTTTCTTGAGGATGCCATGTCAGGTCTTTGCATCTTTCAATCGCGCCGTGGGTGCATCTTGTCTCGTCTTCTTGACAGGTTTCCATCTCTCTGAGAACGCAGATCGGCGCGTCCTCCGTCTGTTCGCATCTGTATCCGATAGGGCAGCGCCCATATTTGAAAGCGCCCAGATAATCGGATAATTTCAGGGAGGATAGAATATCTTTGCAGTGATGTGGAGCTTTGCGCTCGCAGATTTGCGTTGCCTGATGATAAATCCCGGAAAAATTCGGGCAGGATTCGTCTAGCGCATACAGCTCTTCAGTCTGGCAGCTGGCAAGCGGGATGGGGAGTGCGAGCAGACAAATATATGTTTTAAATTTGTCCAGCATTTTAATCTCCAGATATACATGTGTTTGATTGAAATAAATAGATGTGTAAATAAATCACAAACACATCATCAGGTTTATGTGTGTATCATATTGTATTGTTTTAATCAAGTAGTGGGATGCTCTGTTCCCGCTCTTCTGGAGATGGTTCTAGGCGTAAGGAACCCGCACCTGTGGCACGCAGGTTGATTTCTGTCCATCATGCGATCTGACTGCTCAAAGCGGATGATGTTTTGGAGGCGCGCATAAAAAAGGCGGCGCGTATGCAATAGCGCCGCCCGGCAGGCGTATGGCAAAGCCATAGCCGGCCGCATCGAAGAAAATATTTGCACACATCGGATGCAGGCTAATTGCACAGATCGCACTGGCTGCCTTGGCAGGTTTCAGTGAGCAGCCAGGAATTTCCATCGGTCTGGCAGATGAATTTGTATTGATACAGGTTGGTCCAGCGGTAGCAAAATACCAAATTCGGCTTGCACGGATTGCAGGCATATCCGATCAGATTGGTGCAGGTTTCGGGATATTCTTTGCAGCCGGGGAGGGTGTCCCACGATCCGTTGATGCAGTTGGCATAATTCCCGTTTTGGCAGACCATCAGGCCGTCTTCGCAGCTGCCCGTTCGGCATTCGCCGGTCGATGCGTTGCATCCGTCCGGACATGACGTGACTGACCAGGTGCCGTCATCGCCGCATGTCTTTGTGTTTCTTCCGTCGCAGGCCTTTTCGCCTGGGGTGCAGGTGCATGTGTTGCCGTTCGGGAGCCAGAATGCGCCATTCTCATAGTTGTAAGCGATATCGTCATTTGTCGCGGTGTCCGTGCAGACAAACATCTTTCCGTTCTGGCAGGTTTGGGCGCCAAATGCGCAGCTGGCCATGCAGATCGCTTTTTCGGGATTGCCCTGAACATCGCAGCTGTTGAGCGAGGTGCAGTCGGAGGCAATCCAGGTGCTGTCGACACAGTTTTTCGCGGTCTGGCCATCGCATCTTTTGTCGCCATCGATGCATGTGTCTGAAATGCAGAGCGCAGTGTCTGGATCGCAGCCCAGGCCGCAGGATTCGCGAAGGTTCCATGTGCCCTCCTCATTGCAGGTCAGGGCATTCGTCCCATCGCATCGTCTCTCCCCTGGGGCGCATTGCGGGTAGCAGGCGCCGGTTTTGGGATTGCAGCCATTGGTGCATCTCTGTTCCACGAGCCATGCGCCGTTGTTGCAGTACATTGCGGTATCGCTGTTGCACTTGCGCGCGTTTGGTTCACATGAAGAGGAATCGCATTTGTTTGTCTGCGCGTTGCATCCCATCAGGCAGATCACTTCCGCGCCCCAGGTGTTATTTTCGCATGTCTGCTGTGCATTTCCGGCGCATCGCGTTGCGCCATCGGTGCAGGGGCTGTCTGCAGGATCGTCCTCGACGGGGGTTGGCGGATCTTCGGTATCGTTCGAGCAGCGCGCCTGGCCTTCGGTTTCGGTGCAGATGCATGCGGTCTGGACATTCCAGGTGTGGTCAGTGCATTGATAGATGACGTTGTTCTTGCATTTGGTCAGGCCATTTTCGCATTCGTTCGTGACACATCTGGCCGTATTTGCATCCATTTCGCAGTGTTTGCCTTCGCCGCAGTCTTTGGGCTGGAACGCGCCTTCGGTGCAGGTGAGCAGCATGTTTCCGGCACACTGCGTCCTGCCGTTCTGGCACAGGCCGCAGGCGCTGTTGTCCGAGTTGCAGGAGGCTTTGTTCGGGCAGGGCTCGAAAGCGTTGCCTGCCTCATTGCATATCTGACCGACCGGATCGCCAAAGCACTTCGAATGCCCCATTGCTGCGCACAGATTTTCTGACTCGCAGGCATAGTCGAGCGCGCGCCATTCGCCTGAAATGCAGGTGTGGAGCGTTTCACCGTTTGCGCCCGTCAGACACTCGGTCTTTCCGTTCTGGCATGAGCCGAGGCCGCTGTTGTCCGCATTGCAGGAAAGCCCGTCCGGGTTGAACTGAGGATTCGGATGAAATTCGCCGCTGCGGCAGACCTGTTTCGTGCAGACTTCGTTCGGATCATTTTCGAACAGAACATCGCCGTCCTGGCAGGGCAGGCAGGCGCCGGTCTCGTCACATCCATTAATGCATGAGGACGGGCAATGGCAGGCGCCGTATTCGTCGCAGGAATCAGGACATGTATCGGGGCACTGGAGCGTGCAGATCTCCTCGTCATTTGCGTCATACGTCACGACGAGCGACTTGGCCAGAAAACACTTGTCCTTGCAGACGACCATTTTTTGCGTGCCCGGGCACCCTGAATAACAAAACTTTGTGCTGCCGCGCGCGCCGCATTGATAGAGCTCTGTCGGGCATCGCTCAATCGCGAGCGCGTTTGCGAAATCCTCTTTGCACGCTTCCGGGTTGTTTTTGCTGCACTGCAATTCCCCGTTATAATAGATGGCCTGCATGCCGATGCACCGTTCGCCATAGGGTTTGATTTCATCCATCTGGCAGCCGGCGACTACCAATGCCGCTGCGCACAACAAAAAAAGCGAGTGTTTCTTTATCATCATCCTGGGGCTCCTGAAAATCGGACTGGCAGAGCAGAACCGCGATACTCACATATTCCTCTCGGAATCACAGCTCGCAATTTACAACAAAACTGTTCTCACTGCACATACAGATTGCACTTTTAGTGCAGGCAACGCCTTGAACGGATTGATTTTTCTTTGGCAGGGGGAAGACTCCCCCTGCGCGGCTATGTGCTCCCCTGCGGGTCCGCGCATACGCCGCTACCACCTCGGCAATGCCTCAAGTCCTATGGTTTGCGCGCAGAGCACATTCATCCCGAATCACTTGCAGATTGCACCAAGCTTATAATTTGTGATTGTATTGGCTAAACTCATGCTGACAGCGTCTTTATACTTTTCTGGTGCCGGCTGTTTTCCAAGATAAACATCCACCACATAATCAGTCAGACATGTGAACCAGCTCGTTTCACTTCCCAGACTGCAATGTGGAATGCTTTCGCAGATTGCTTTGCCTTCGGTGTTAAAAATTTTTGATAAATCGCCAAAGGCTTCACATTGCTTATCGCCTCGTGCAATAGCATCGAGATAGCCAAAGTTTTCATAAAAAAGATCGGTGACTGCTTTATTCGAGCAGAATGCGATTTTTTTGTTGCAATCCTCTCCATCATCTCCGCAATCCTCTTTGTAGCACTCTTTTGTCTTTGTATTGCAGTAAAGATTGCCGCAAATTGACGGATCAATATCGCATGTATTGCGCACGCAGACATCATTAATACATTGATATTTTTCGCCACAGATTTCTTTGTCCAAACTGCAAGGCTTGCGCACGCACTCTCCCTTAGAATTGCACTGCTGGTATTTCGAGCAAATTGAGGGATCATCAAGGCAGCTATTTTGGCAACTTGAATGATCTTTTTCTAGATATTCAAGAATTGTTACAACACTTGCAATATCCAAATCGTGATTATAACCATCTGGTATTATAGAGCTATCTGCCATCAGATTCAATATTAAGATGTGTATACAGTTTTCAAGCGAATTTGGATTGCCGCAATAGGATATTTGATTACATAGCTTCGTTCCATCTGCTTTGATTACATCTTGAACTAATGCGTAGATTTCACAGTCAGTTAATTCTCCATGATGCAAAATTTTATCGACGACATCATAATGATTCAACCACATATCCATGACACGGCTATCATCGCAGATTAATGGATACTCTTCGCGTTGGTTATAGCATTCCCCGGATTTGCATTTAGTGTTTCCCGGACAGATGCTGGAATCTTCGGTGCAGCTCTTGCGCTGGCAAATGCCCAGCCTACATGCTTCATAATTATTATCACATTTTTTAGTTATTTCCCAATTATAATTCTTACAAGTTTCAATCATATTGTCTTCTCCACAGCGTTGCTCATCAATTTCGCAGATATGCAGAATGCATTGTGCTTTGCCATTATTATCTTCGCAATGTGTGGCTTGGGGGCAGCGCGTTTCATTCTCCTCATTATATACGCCATTTATACATGCTTGTAAAATTTTGTTTTTTGAACCTGGCTTGCATTTTGTAGTACCACTTTGGCATGAGGCGCATTCATTTTGGAGATTACAAGATGAATTGTTATCACACGCTTTCAGGGGATTGTCTTCTGATGTGTCATCTTTTATACATTGAATGCCAATGATAGAATCATAACATCCGACTTCTCCCATAAAACTGCATGGATTGCTTGTATCGCAATTTCCAAAATTTTTCCATGCACCATCAATACAGATTTTTAATATATTTTCTTCGCATTTAGGAGTGCCAGTTCTGCATTCTCCAACTTGTCTAAAGTCGCTTGTGCAAGAATTTTGCGAAGGATTACCGTTATCTTCGTAAAACCCACTTTTACAGATTTGTTCTACGCATTGATATTTATCATTGTTATAATATTTTTTGTTATCATCTATACATTCTTTACATAGAACATCTTTTGGATTGGTATCGCTTTTTTCAAAACATCCAAATTCGCAATCCTTTGTTGGAACCCAGGTATGGCCTAGACATTTATGTATGTTTTTACCTTCACATTTAGCATCATTTTCTTGGCATTCATAACACGATACAGAGTCATCGTCTGCGCGCAAACCATTCATACATCCAAATTCGCATTTGTTCTTGCTCGCTTCATCCCATTTGCCATCTGCGCAGGTGTAGATAACTCCATCTTCGCATTTGGTTTCATTCGGATTGCATTCGTTGCATTGATCAGCGTTACAGCCATATTCACACGCTTTTTTTTGCCAAGTGTGATTATTACAGGTGTTTAGTATGTCACCTTCGCATTTAACTTCATTTTCTTTGCATTTATAACACGATAAGGAGTCATCATCTGCTTGCATTTTGTCATCACAACCCAAATCTCCGCAATCTTTAAACGGGGTTTCGCTCCATCTTCCTGCTTCACTACACTTATAGATATTGTTATCCATGCATTTAGTTTGACCTTCTGTACACTCGCCTTTTTCGATGTCTGTGAGCGAACAACCACTCGCGGTGAGGAGCGCAATCACGAAAAGCGGAGCGGCATATTTTGAACGAAGCATATCAATAACTCCTTATTGTTTGGGAACTGCTTCCTCATTCATGAAAGAGAGTAGCTCGCCAGGCGGGAAGGGGGCAGGGGATGGAAAATCTAACATAGCGTCTTTTATCCTGGATTACATGCATTTGTTTGAGAATTGCATCCATGTTCACAGGTCTCCATTTGGACGAAGCCGCTCGAATCGCATACCCTTAGCTGGGAACCGTAGCATTCTTTTGTTCCAGGTTTGCATTCTGGATAGCATTTGTCATTTTCGCATCCCCCATTGCACCAAACTCCTCGCCAATTATTGTTTACCAGACATTCCTTGAGTTGAAGATTGTTTACACAGTATTGCACGCCTTGTGGGCAGGCGCAGATGGCACCATTACTGTTGCTGGTACAACCGAATTTGCATGTCTCTGTTATCACCCAATTCCCATTATTATTGCATGTCTTGAGGTTATCCCCATCGCATGTCTTTGTTCCTGGCTGACACTCTGGATAACAGATATTATCCTTACAAATATAGCAATTCTGCTTATCCTCCCATTCGCCATCATTATTACATATTTGAAGCGTATTATTATGACAGCGTGTCCCCACCCCCGGATCACACTCACATATACCGTCTTCAACGTAAATTGGCTCATTGTGTTGATAAGCCAGATTATTTGAAGGCGGCGTTTGATCTGTACAGCGATATCGCTCGAATCCTGATCCTTCGCAATAGACTGCTCCAACATTACAGTAACCTCTACAAATGGCTATTTTGGGTTCTTTACTCTCATCAGCTAAATTTGGATAACAATCTGTCTTGACCCATTTGTGATTCACGCAATTGATTGCGATTTCGTGGCCTTCTGCATCTCCTGTTCCATACTCACCCTCATTGCATTCATTACAAGCCATATTGCTGCATCCCTTTTCGCAAGTCAGGCTTTCCCATGTGCCTTGGGCATTGCACGTCTTGAGTTTATCTCCGTCACATTGCTTGGTGCCAGGGGAGCACTCCAAGGCATTATTTGTACAAACTGCAGACCCAGCAACACCTTCGCATTGCTTATTGCCATCGCATCTTTCTGGTGCACCATATTTGCCATCTTTGCACTTATAAATCTTAGTCTTATCAGAACCATCGCATTTGGCTTGTCCGTCAGAACAGACACATTTCGCATTGCCATCACTGCCAGTGCAAGTCATGCCGTCACTGCAGGAGGTTGCACTGGCCCAGTTGCCGCCATTTGTGCAACTTCGAATAGACTTGAAATCTTCTGAGCACTTGGTTTGCCCGGCAGTGCAATCTACGCATTGAGCTATGCCAGCTTTGACAGTACATGCCACAGCGCAGTTCGTTTCTTTCCATTTTCCGTTTTGACATGTTTTGGCAGTCTTGCCATCGCAATACGCAGTGCCACTGGTGCATCCGCAACTTGCTGCATTGTTATTTTCAATACATTTATCATTTCCCGTACACGCCGATTTGAGTTTCCACTGATAATTCTGGCATTCATAGATATCATTGTTTTCGCATTTCTGTTGGCCATTTTCGCATTCATGCGTTACGCATTTAGCTTTGCCGTTTGTGGCTTCGCAATGTTTGCCAGTGCCACATTCTATTTTTTGATATTCGCCATTCTTGCATTCTAACATATCCTTGCCATCGCATTTGGCTGCGCCATTTGTGCAGGATGCGCAGCCGCTCCCATCGCTCTTGCATGAGGCATTATTCGGGCATGCTTTGAGTTTTTGGTCATTACAAGTATATCCAACGGAATTAAAATCGGCGCACGTCTTTCCATTAAGACTACTGCATTCATTATTCGGATCGCAACTGCCAAAGCTATTCCATTTTCCATTCAAGCAGAACTGGAATGTGCCATTGTCATTGCCATTATCCACACACTGGGCAATGCCATTTAGGCATTCCCCCTTGTCTGTCCTTTCCTCATTACATGAAACTTTGAATGTCTCTTCTTTCTCATATTTATGATTTGTACAAACTTTCTTTACACAGAAGTTTTGAGGATTATTGGAATAATCATCTTTATTACATTCATTACATTGATAATTATTGGCATCAGCCTTTGCGCAACCAAATTCGCATATCTTAAAATCGGTAGTGTCCATAAAAGTTCGCAAAAACCAGAAATCCAGTCTCGGCGAACATCACCTAACATAATTTTGGAGAGAACTTGCATCAATGTATGCCCTCCCCGTGTTTTGCCAATTGT
>JAFUEE010000114.1 GCA_017464085.1 Pseudomonadota bacterium | reverse complement strand
GTCGTCATCATCATCGTCGCTTTCTTCGTCGAGCAGATCATCGACATCGATGAGCTTGATAATTTTGTCCATGGCCTCTTTGCCGAGGTCGCTGAGGCCCCAGCGGATGCCGACGACTTTGATGTGCTCGCTGGCTTCGAGCCAGAGCATCCAGTATCTGAAATCGACGAGCGTGAGATATGTTCCGGGATAGACATAGCTGGTCAGGTATCTGTAAAGCTCGTTCGTGGAGTAGAGGCGTTCCGCGATCCCGTCCATGACGTATTTCATCAGGATTTCATTTTTTGACGTCAGATGCTGGAACAGGTGGCGTTTTCTGTCTTCGGGATCGATGATTTTGAGGAGTTTCGAGAGGAATTCTCCGCATTTGATCTGTTTTTCGTTTTCAAAATCGACGTTGAGGAACCGCAGGAGTGTTTCAAAGCGTTCCTTGTCGAACAGATCATGTTCCTTAAAAAAGCGCTTCAGAGCTTTGAGATCTGGTTTTTCCTTGTTGATAAAATTCCCGATCAGCCCGAGCTTTGGCAACAATTCAGAGGCGGTGCAACCGGCCATGACGGCATAATTAACTTCCTGCATATCGACCTTCCCAACTCCCATAAGTGATAGAATGCGCAAATAATGCGGCACCATAATCTAACGTCAGAGACCAGTTTTCGCAAGAAATTAGCGGAGGGAGATAAGAAATGCGCGCAGCGCGGGCGCGTATGCCGCAGGCATAGCGGCCGCCAAAGGGATCGCGTACCGGCCTTCGGCCGGTAGCGATGGCGCGCAGTATCGGCCGCAGGCCGAAAGGCGCGCTCGGACATGGCGTTATTTTGCGAGGACTAGCCAGCCATGGTCGTGAAATTTTGCCTCTGAGCCGTCGCTGATCGGGTCGCTCTGCTGCATTTCGACAAGCCCTTCATAGATGATGAACTTTGTGTCATTCGAGACGATTTCCTGCGCGACCGGACGGGCAGTGGCTTTCCAGTTGACGATATCGTTGGCGCAGGAGGGGATATTTTCGGTCTTTTTTGGGTAGAATTCGATGGCGGAAAGCGCGTCGTCTCTGAAGTTGAGCGCGACCGCGCCATCCGGGCGTTCGTATCGCGTGAGGCTGAGCAGGCTGTCCTGTGAGCGCGAGAAGCCTTCGCTTTGCAGCTTTTGTTCAATGGATTTGAGCGGTGTGCCGAGTGCATAGTCGAGCAGGCCGCTGCCGGCGCGCAGGCATTCGAACGTGTAGGGCGTGTTCTGGATGCGCTCCTTTTCGACTTCGTCGTGATAGAACCAGCCAAAAATGGCGCCGCAGAACAGGATGACCGCGAGTATTGTTTTCCACTCGGCTTTAAGGAATGAGTGCATGATCAGGAATTGCGCAGGAATTTGATGGCATGAACGGCGGCTTTTGCGCCATCGTGGACGGCTTTTGCGATCTGCAGGAGACCGCCATTGCAGTCGCCGATGGCATAGAGCCCTTCGAGCGTTGTCTGGCAGTTTTCGTCAGTCACGATTCGCACGCCCTCGACTTCTGCGCCGACTTTCTTGGCGAAATCGGCACTTCCTGCGACGCCGACAGCGACGAAAAGCCCGTCCATCGGCACGATGGTGCCATCATCAAGTTCAACGGATTCAAGGGATTCATCTCCGTTGAGCCGGAGGATGTTGCGCGTGTCGATGCGGATTTGGGATTGATCGGGCAGGGTGAATTCGGGCGTTTTGCCGAGCGTATAGATTGTCACGGATTTCGACGTGTTGCTGAGCACTTCGGCTTCATGCAGGGCATAGGCTCCGTTTCCGATGACGGCGACATCTCGGTTTCTGTAGAAGAAGGCATCGCAGACCGCGCAATAGCTGACGCCGCGTCCTTCGAGTGATTTGAGGCCATCGATTTTTGGGGCGATGCGAGCGGCGCCGGTCGCGAAGAAGATGACATCTCCGGGATAGCGGTCGGATTTGGTGAGCACGGTCATTCTGTCTTCCCAAGAGATGCCGACGACTTCATCCTGGATGATGGTTGCGCCGAGGCGTTTGGCCTGCGCGAGCCCGCGTTCGAAGAGCTCTGGGCCTGAGATAGTCTCAGGGAAGCCGTAATAATTGTCGATGGCTTTTGTTTTGCCGAGCGCGCCCATGTCTTTATAGATGACGGTTGTCTGGATGCCTGCGCGGATGAGATAGATCGCCGCTGTGATGCCGGCAGGGCCGGCGCCGATGATGACTGCATTTTTCATATCGATCTCTCAGGTGAGGGGCGCTGCGTATGGCGCATGCCGGTCTAGTGCGGGGAGATGAGGACTTCGCGCTTTCCTTTGACCATCGGTCCGACGACGCCTTCGCGTTCGAGCTGTTCCACGATGCGCGATGCGCGGTTGAAGCCGATGCTGAGGCGGCGCTGCAGGAAAGAGGCGGAAGCCTGTCCTGTTTCAGCGACGATTTGTACCGCCTGATCGTAGAGCGCGTCAAACTCATTGTTTCCGCCGGCGGCGTTTTCATCATCGGGATCGTCTGTGTTTCTCGGCGCGGTGATATCGGGGTTGTATTCGGGGGCGCGCTGTTTGGCGAGGAAGCTGACGATATCCTGGACTTCTTCGTCAGAGACGTAAGCGCCGTGGACGCGCTGTAGGATGCCCGAGTTCGGCGGCAGGAAGAGGCTGTCGCCGTTGCCGAGCAGCGCTTCGGCGCCTTTGTCGTCGAGGATGACCTTGGAGTTGATGCTGCTGAACACGCGGAATGCCAGTCGCGTCGGGAAGTTTGCCTTGATCACGCCTGTGATGATGTCGGAGGACGGGCGCTGCGTGGCCAGGATGATGTGGATGCCTGCCGCACGTGCTTTCTGCGCGAGTCGCATGATGGATCGCTCGATTTCTTTGCCGGCGGTCATGATCAGGTCTGCAAATTCGTCCACGACGATGACGATGTATGGCATCTGCTTGTATCTGGGTTCGCCATTTTCGTCTTTTTCGGCGGCGCATTCGATCGCGCGCGGGAGCGTCGGATTTTTGATCTGCTCGTTGTATGTCGCGATGTTTCGGACACCGAAGGACGCGAGCAGCTTGTATCGCTCGTCCATTTCTTCGCAGGCCCATTCGAGCGCGGAGATGGTCTCCTGCGGCGTGGTGATGGGCGGCACGAGGAGGTGCGGGATGCCTTCATAGATGCTCAGTTCGAGGCATTTGGGGTCGACGAGGATGAATTTGACTTCGTCAGGCGTGGCGTTGAAGAGGAGGCTGCATATCATCGTGTTGATGCCGACGGATTTGCCGCTGCCAGTGGAGCCGGCGACGAGGAGGTGCGGCATTTTCGCGAGGTCGCTGACGACCGGATTGCCTTCGCTGTCTTTGCCGAGCGCGATGGTGAGGATGCTTTTGGCTTCGAGGAAAGCTTTGGAGCCGAGGACTTCCTTGAGGTAGATCGTGTTCCTTTTTTCGTTCGGGATTTCGATGCCGACGACGCCCTTGCCGGGGATCGGCGCAAGGATGCGGATGGACTTGATTTCGAGCGCCATCATCAGGTCGTCCGAGAGGCCGGCGATTTTTGAGACTTTTGTGCCCGGCGCGGGGGCGAATTCGAAGCGCGTGATGATCGGGCCCGGGCAGATTTGCACGACCTGGCCGTGGACGTTGTATTCCGCGAGTTTTTCGACAATTTTGTCGGCATAAATTCGCAGCGCGTCGTTGTCAAAGCCTTTCTGAGTTTCGGGATTGTAATGTAGCAGGGAGAGCGGCGGATGATGATAGGCCGCGATCTGGCCTTGTTTTTTGACCATGGCGCGTTCTGCATCCCGCAGCTCGTCTTCGCTGGCGCATTTTTTCTCTTCTGCGACGACGAATGAGTGTTGAGAGGGCGTGGCGGCCAGGGTGCTGTCCGCGTATGTTTTCGGGGTGCCGGGAGCGTTGGGCTGCACGGCGGCTCTCGGCGCGGTGTTTCTCGGCGCGGCATAGCCGGCTTCGTCAATGAGGGCGCGGAGGTCTGCGGAAATCGGCGGGACGGTGTTCTCGCGTGCATCAGGCGCGCGCGTGGTCATGCTGAGACGCTCGGATGCATTGTTGGCTTTGGGGGCCGGGCGTTCGATCTCGGCGGTGTCAGCCAGGCCGGCGAAGAGCTTTTTTGCGGTATTAGTATTGCTGGCGATGCGCGTCACGGCTGCTGTCGGGATTTCGCTTGCCGCATGCATATTTGATGCAGACATGTCTTCGCTGAGCTGCGCGAGCAAGTCTTTGGTGATGTTTGACGGCATTTCGGGCGCGGGGATCGCGCGGGCTTTTCGCGCCGTTTCATCCTGGATGCTGTCGAGCGCAAGTGTCGGCGTGTCGCTTTCCTGGGTTTTTCGCGAAGTTTTTGGGGCAGTGATGGAACGCGGTTTCCAGTTGTGCAGGATGGAATTGTTGAGATTTGCAGCAGCTTCCTGAGCGTCTTCTGGCATGCGCGATGTGCCGATGTCTTCCGGTTCGACGATAGATTCGAACTCGAACGCCGGCTCGAGAGCGGGCACGGAGTGCGACCGCTTGATCGTCCTTGGTTTTGGCGATGCTTTGCGGATTCGAGCCATGATGTCCGCGAGCGCTTCCGGCTGTTTCTGCCCTGCTTTTTCCTGCTTTTCCTGCTTTTCCTGAATGATTTCGGGCAGGTTCGCCATTTCCCGGGAATTCGCATAGGAAATCAGGCCATCGGGATCGTCGACATCTTCCTCATCCTCATCCGATGTTTCAGCTTCGTCTTCGTCTTCGTTGTCCGCATTGGCAGTTTCTGCAATTTCCGCATCGTCGTCGAATTTGTGCACGGCATCTGTTTCGGGTTCGGACATGTCCTCATCATCCGCGTCGCGCTCGTTGTGCTCGGAGACTTCGCGTTCGGCTTCCGCATGCGATTCTTCGGGCTTTTCGGGGGGCATTTCCTCTTCGAAGACTTTGTTGCTCAGGTTGCCGTCTGAATAGAGCATGTCGTCTTCTTTTGCGTCCTGAGATTCGATTTCTTTGGGCTTTCTGAAGGGTTCCGCGAGCGCGTTCCCGAGTGTTTTGCCCGTCCATTTGACGCCTTTCCAGAGCGCTTTGAAGAATGTGCTGAACTTCGTATCTGTCGCGAGCAGTGCGCCGAACAGGCACAGTGCGGCGCAGGCCGAGAAAAATCCTGCTGCAGGGAGATGTGCGAGGCCGAATTCGGCGAGATATTTGCCGAGGACGCCGCCCGGCTCGTTGTCGAGAACCATCGCGCCGTTGAGCGCGTGCGCGAGCACTGGGGAGGAGCCCAGAAGGAGCATGATCAGTCCGATGAGCTCTGTGGCGCTGATTTCAAATTCGCGTCCAAACGCAGTGCGCAGGCCCATGAGCAGGCTCATTGCGGCAAAGAGGAATGAAGCCAGCCCGAAGAGCGTCAGGAGCACGTTCGCGATATAAGCGCCGACGATGCCGAAGATGTTGACAGCCGTTTCGGCATCTTCCGCCAGGTCAGCCGCCGAAAATGACAGCAGCATCAGGAACAGGATCACGCCCAGTATGATGAATACAGCGGCGATGCAAAACGCATAAATCTTTGACTGTTTCTGGATTCGCCGTGGATTCTGGACCGAAGTCCTCGGATTGTCATTTCTCGGGCGTTTTTCGTTTGGCTCGCGGTTGACGCGCTTTCTGGCCTGCGAGCTGCCGCGCCTGGGTTGAGCCTGTTGCTTTTTGCGCTTCGAATTGTCTGCCGATGTCTTTTTCTTCTGCATCCCTGCGTTACCTCAAAAAAACACAAACTGCCGGTCTTTTTGTAACACGAAAACCGGGATGTCAAAATTTTGCGCGGCATATTTGGGGGCGCGCCTATGCCTGCGGCATACGGCACGCGAGAGCCGTCCAGTTTCCCTGGAACGGCTCTGCATTGGGCGCGTCTATCGCGTTGCGATACGCCGCGCGTTGCGCGCCTATGCCTGTGGCATACGCCGCGCGTGACGTGCCCGAGGTTTTGACAGAGGCCGGGGATTTGCGATACATTGCGGGGAGGGGAGCATTTCCAATGGAATGAGAGTCATTTGACAGGCAGGCTGTATTGAAGGGATTGAGTCAGGCGCGTTGCGGTAAAGAGGTCAGTTCGTGTAAAGCGCTGATGATTCTATGCGGGTGGAGTTTCAGTCTTCTTAGTTTTGCGTGCCCCGGGATGATGGATGCGGCGTGGGCGCTTCCGGATGAAGTCCAGCCGTACCGGATGTATTCAGTCGAGAGCGCGCATTTTGTCGTCAGATATCCGCAAAATACGAAAAAATTTGCAGATCGCGCGCTCGATTATGCCGAGTATGCGTATGGGATTTTGAGCCAAAGGCTGGATGCGCAGGCTGACAAGATCACCATCGAGCTTGTCGATCGCGTCGATGAGATGCACAGTTTTATGACGACGGACGGGCAGTCGGACTACATGCTGATCTATCTGTGGCCGTCGCAAGACATTTTTTATGCCTACGATGGCAAATGGCTGGAGCGCCAGATCGCCTATCATATCGCGCGGATTCTCATTCAGCGCACGAAGGTCGATTGGATTCATTCCTACAATAATCGCTTGCTGCCGTCGTGGTATCTCAGCGGCCTGGCATCATATTATGAAACGCCTGATGCGCCCGGGGCTGTGTCTGAACGCGGCTATGCGGCGCTTTTGGGAAGAAATGTGCCCGAAAAGCGTATGATTTCGGACCTTGACGAACTCATTTTTGGCAAGCTGTCATGGCTGGGCAAGCGGAATGCGAAAATATATGGCGCGGCATTTATTGGCGATTTGATCAGGCAATATGGGGAGCAGCGCCTGATCGACTGGAATCACGAGAACGCTTCGAGTTTTCAGAACATCAACCGCATTGCCCGAAAGGTCTTTGGCTGGGACTGGCAGAGGCTTTATCGCGACTGGCACGCCAGGCGCGCGGGCGCGTCAGAACGCGCGGAAGCTTCGGTCCGTTCGTCTGGTCGAGAACTGGTTTCCCCGTGGCTCAATGAATTGCCGCAATTGATGCCTGGTCGCCATGCGCTGAGCTTCGTCCGGGAGACGGACAGCATTCCGCGCGCCATCGCGCAGTTGGACCTCGAAACGCTTGATGACCGCATGATCGTGGTGTGTTCCGGGCGTTGTGAGCATCACTGGAGCGCGGATGGGGAAACCTTGTATTATCTCGATCTCATTCAGGCTGGTCGGTATGTTTCCGAGACGCTTTACAAAAGAGAACGCGGCAAAGGATATTCCAGAAAAGTGCCTGTGCCCGGGCATATCCGGACGTTTGCGGTCACTGAAAGCGCAATCTATGCAGTGTCGCTGAACAATGAGATGCCTGTGATATATCGTCTGCGCCTCGAGGCAGGTGCGCAGGCGGAGCCTGTCTATGTGGGCAAGCCGTTCGGCCTGATTGAAGATTTGCGGGCGATTGATTCGAAGCGCCTTGTCGCATCCGTCTATGATCCTGCATCCGGGCAGTTTGATCTGCACGTGTTTGAATCTGGTTCGGAGGTGCTGAGGTCACGTGCGATTACTGACGATGGTGTGACGGAGATGTATCCGTTTAAGATGCGCGAGGGGGTGATCGGCTATGTGACGGAGCGTGCGGATGGGTATGAGATACGCGCTGTGACGGCAGAGGGGGAGCCGCTCGGCGTCATCCATTCACAGGCGGATGGAATCGCGCAGCCTGTCGCGGGGGAGAATGGGGAAATCTATTATACATCGGTCAGCGCGAGCGGTTTTTCCATCCGATCGCTTTCTTCGGATGACTTGCGAGCGGCAGAGCATGCGCCGCTCGAAGGGGGGCGCTGGCAGGCTGATATTCCCGTGGCGATTCGTGAGGATGCGGGCAAGGACTGGTCATTTCTGGTGCCCGATTCCTATCATCCGCTGTTCGGTTTTTCGGATGATGTCGGGCGTTATCTGGGCATCGGGATTGAAAACCGCGATGTTCTCGGGCATCACTTTTATCACGCGCATTTTTCGTGGTTTTTTGACCGAAAGATGTGCGATATGGCGCTGGTTTATCGCTGGAGTCAATACTTGTGGCATTTGGAGGGCGGCGTTGGCGTGACACAGCGGACGCATACCATAGACTTTGGGGATGATTATCTCTATCTGCCCTTTCAGACCTATTGGGCATATCTGGCGACGGGGAGCGCTTGGCATTTTCCTGTGCTGGATATCAGGTTTTCGGCCAAATTTCAGACGGAATGCAGCAGGACGAATGAAGAATTCACAAACAAGTTTATGTCTTCCGATTTGCCGGCGGGGGAATACCAGCAGGATATCATTGCGCAGAAGTGCATCTGGGCGAATTCGCTGATCGCTGGCGTGACATTGGAGCATCTGCGCGCGATGCCGAACACATTGCCTGGGGAAATTGGTTACAGCATTTCGTTTGAAACGCGGATTGAGGGGCCATTTTTGGGCGATGATGTTTATTCGTTTTCAAATGTTCTGGATTTGAAAGCCACGGCAGTCATGCCGTGGGGCATGGGGCATGCGGCAGCGCTTGAGCTCAAGTATGGCTTTGCTTCGTCCGAGAACAGGTATTTTTATCCTCTGGAAGTGCAGAGCAGTGTCGGGTTTGGGTTTAATGATATGGGGAGTTTTCATGGCATTCGCGCAGGGAATATCATATCGAACAATCATTTGTTGTATGCGCATGCGGCATATACATTTCCGATTACGAATATCGATAACAGCTGGACGAAATTGCCAGTGGCATTTCACCGCATCGGCCTCGGGGCAATCGGTGATTGGGCGCTCATGGGGCAGGCGGATCAGAAGATGGAACTCGAAAATTCGCTATTTGGCATCGGCGCTGAGTTGTATATCGATATGATGCTTGAATATAATTACCCGATGCAGCTGATTATCGGGTATGAAAAGGGTTTCGGGCAGCGAAGCGGCAATGCGTTCTATATTTTCCTGTCGTGGTAGAGGGGGTTAAGATTAAAAGCGCGTTGTCGTTTCAGGCGTGCTTTGAGGTCGTTGACAAGCGGTGCAAGGGAGAGCGCTTTGACGTATGGGCCGCTATATAAAAGCTTTTGAAGGATATCATTGCTGTCGTGGAGATGTGGGATATCGAAATGAAATATGAGATCATTTCTCATAGAATTTGTTTTTTTAGATTTGAGAACAATTGCGAAGGGATTGAGATCGAGATCTCGACAGTCCATTTTGAAAAAGTATCTTTTTTCAGTGTTGTTTCCGACGGAATAATGGATATTTTTTTTGATACTAAGTATCAATGATAGCGAGTATTGAGTCGTATGCGTTTTTTTTTAAGGAAGGTCTGAACAATTGCCGTTTTTTGGACAATAGTATTTCAGACGCATAAGTTTTGTGCGGGCGAGATGCCCGCATCCCCAGGAGGTTTTCGAATTATTCAGAGCTTTCTTAATGTATTCGTTTCCTGGTTTTCCAGAGATGTAAAACGACTCTAGGTAATGACGAATGCGTTGGTAAGAAGATATATTATATGTCATGACTACTAATGGTATTTAAAGCAAGGTTTGCGATCAGAGATTATAGCAGAGGGGGCTTACCCACAGCGGATGACAAAAGCCCAAAGAAAAGTATCATTTTATCTGGATTATGTCTATTATTTCTGCTACCAGACGAGTTTTGGGTGTCTTGGTATCGTTTTATGTGGCTTCAAGGTTGCATTTTGCGAACCGTGGTATCCAAACGAATGTAAAAGTATTGATACTTGGAGAAACCGTGCATGAGCATTTATTCTAAACTTTTTGGCAAGAAAAAAACAGTTGATACATCATCAGCGCACCAGGCGCAGCAAGTGCCGGTGGCGGCGGGAAACGGGCCGAACGCGCAGGCGCAGATGTTCAACGATTTCATGGTAGTGAACGAGCCTGGTGACGGAGCGGCGGTTGCGGATGTGTATCTGAATGTCGACACCGAGTCGAAGAGCCGCTCGCACATGACAACGATGGAGCTTTTTGCGGGAAACGTGGGTCATACATGGCTTACGATCAAGCCCTTGAACGGTGCCTTGCCAGAGGATTTGAATGCGCTTGTGCAGCCGCAGACGCGTTCGCTGGTGGAGGCGCACGGGGAGTCACCTGTAGGATTTTGGCCAGTTGACGTGCGAGAGCGGCGTACAGAAGGCAAGAAGATCAGTGAGGAGAAAGGTGAGAAACGCGCGGCGGAGAATGCGAGAGTGAGGGCGGAGGTTGCGATCCGCAATGACAAGGGGTATTCTCAGGGCAGCGGCACGATATTGAAAGAGCAGGCGCCTGAATATGTGCGCCATGATATCATGTCAGGGCGTGACACTGCAGGACGTGTCGAGGAGCCGGATGATGCGCACAAGCCGAAAGGGCGCAAGGTGTACCGCATCAACCGCCGTCAGTTCCGCGATATGTATCGCTATATTGATGCGCATCGCACCCACAAGTATAATCTGTTTTCGTACAACTGCACGACATTTGCAGCGCATGCCTTGCAAGCCGCCGGTCAGAATGTGCCGATGGAGGGGATGACGATGCCGACATCGCTGTATGAGGCGATGTATAAAGAAGCCAAGCAGCATGAGAAGGATGCGCAGAAGGCGCGCAGGCGGAACCGTCAGGTGGGGGCATCGAGTGTCCAGCTTTTGAAGCTTGCCGAAGGGGAGGCGCATCGCAAGAAGGGAAAGGGTAAAGAAGGGGAGGGCGGTAAAAAGGTACGCGTCAAAGGCGTTGAGACGTTTGACCTCCCGATGTTTACGGATGATGCAGAAATCACACTCCGCAGAGTGGAAATGAGCGGCGAGGTGACCGAGGATGACAAGAATGAATTTGCGCAGCTTTTGTTCAGGGATGCGCCCAAACGCACGCTTGATGCTGTGAAAGATTATGCGGCCGAGGCGATGAAGCTTGGCCTGATGACCAAGGGTGAGCATGATTCGGTGATTAAGTTTTATGGATAACGTCCACATGAGTTCGCAAAATCGAAAAAGCTAAAAAAGCCATTGGAAATCCAGTATGATGAACTTGCCTTCAACTCTCATCTTACAGGAGGAACCAATGGCGAGAGGTATTGATAGAACAGAATTGCTTGAAT
>JAFUEE010000113.1 GCA_017464085.1 Pseudomonadota bacterium | reverse complement strand
GGCTGAAACGGACTCTGCGAGCGATTGACAAGCGCGCGAATGGCATTGAGCAAGCTCCACGGGTTAAAAACTTTTCGCCCTCCAAAACTATAGCCGTCATACCAGCGCTCTATCTCTTCATACTGATCTGCGATGCCATAATAAGAAAGCATCCGCTTGACTTCAGCCTCCGTAAATCCCCAATATTCATCTGGCATCTCATCACTCATGACGTCAATCACACCGGGGTTGTTCATCCCAGTAAAGATTGATTCTTTCGCGACGCGCATACACCCAGAAATCACGCCATAAACCAAATAATCGTTCGATTTGAAACCAGAGGATATGAAATTCCCCACAAGCTTCACTGTCTTTTCGAACAAGTCCGAACCCGGATGATGGTTGTCATAAATCGCTGCCTGCTGCAAAGGCACGTCATATTCATCGAGCAGAATGACGGTCTTGCGCTTTGTAGCCTTGTAAAGCCACCCACACAACCGCCCAAGCGCTTCCTCAAGCTCGCTCTGAGAAACCTGGCAACTTATAATCTGCTTAAATTGTTCACGTTCAAACTCGCTCAGCGCAGGACTATTCAACAGATATTCGTGTCTACTGCAGGCCGAAGCGAGTGCAAACCGAAGCTTCGTCACCATATCATCAAGCGTATCGTTTCGCATGTTCTTAAACGACAGCGATATCACCGGATACTGCCCCAGATGCTTCAAGACATCCTCCCCGGCATCCATGACTTTCAGGCCCTCAAAATAATGGCGATTATCAATAGGCCTGCCTGCGTCATCGAGCACATATTCAAAAAATGTCTCAAGCGTGCGCAGCATCAATGTCTTGCCAAAGCGGCGCGGACGCGTGTACACGCAAATATTCCGCCTCTGCCCGATCAGGTACGAGATAAACCCAGTCTTATCGACATAGTATATCCCTTCATCCTTCAAGCCCTTAAAGCTCTCTGAAATCTCTCCAAAAGGAATCAATCTCTCCGACATCGCCTGCGCCTCCACGTCCATGAGGTCAAGTGCCCCACATCCTCAATCACCATAACGCCCCCACGCACAAATGGCGAGTTTTTTAAGGAAGCTCTGAATAATTCGAAAACCTCCTGGGGATGCGGGCGTCTCGCCCGCACAAAACTTATGCGTCTGAAATACTATTGTCTCAAAAACGGCAATTGTTCAGACCTTCCTTAAGCTTGGCAGAGGCTATTGGCAGTCATCGCGCAAACCTCTCAAAGGCAATCAAGACAGATTTCTATTGGCTCATTTCAACATATACAGATATAAGCATATTCGGGTTGTATTGGCACGCTTTCCACAGACCAAACTGAGGCTATCTATGAAATCCATAAGACGCGGTTATCTGCCAGAATATGAAAAGACATTTCGCGGACAGGCAATCGATACGCTCCGCGAGGCAGTCACTGATGCACTGTTTCTGCTCAATCGAGGCCACTCGCTCAAGCGCGCGACCACCATCGCCATGGAACATTACCAACTTCCCGATTACCAACGACTTGCACTCTCCCGTGGCCTAGCTTCAGATGCCGAAATCTCGCGGCGCACACGCACAAAACTCACCAGACCAGACTGCAACGGCGCCTCTGTTTTGCTCGATGGTTTCAATGCCATCATCCTCATGGAATCTCTCATCTCTGAATCGCCGATTTTCCTGTGCATGGACGGCGCCGTGCGCGATCTCGCAAACCTCAAGGGCTCCTATCATATCATCGACAAAACAGAACGCGCCATCAAGCTCATTCTCGATGAAATGGATTCACTCAATATCGCCAATGCCCATATCCATATCGATAATCCTGTTTCCAATTCCAGGAATCTCAAATGTCTAATTCTGGAACTCGCACAAAATTATCATACAAATATCGATGTCCAGCTCATCGACGCATGCGATAAATCTTTCTACGGCAGCCCGTGCATCATATCTGGCGACGGGGTCGTCATCGACAATGCAACATCATGGATCCCCCTCTATGCCTGGATCGTGCAGCGCTATCAGCAATCACATCCTGTCTGGCTGATCAATTTCGATGAGCTCTCTCAAAAATACCGAAATATGATCGCTTCAGCCCCTCTCAATAAAGAAGAGCACTCTTGAACACACCACTGCGAAATCACCGAAAATACAGGAAAACATTACGGCAAATCGCAATGACGCGCTCAGACAGTGCAGCGCCCCAAGCGCTGCACAAACCAACACATTTATTTACCCCCTGTGCCCCCTGAATTACAGGCATCAGAATAGCCTCTATCTTGGCAGTAATAGGAAATCGATGAATTTGGCAGAGCATATTGCAAGGAACCATCCGGCAACTTCATACATACCATTTCATATACAAATGCCGATGAATCGCCCCCACTCGCAGGTTCATTCTGATAACGCCGCTCAATCTTTTGCCCTTCGACCTGACAGGGATATGAATGATCTTTTGGCACACACCCCACGGCGTTCTCCCCATTCACGCAGATGTGCTCTCTTCCAAAAAAGCTACTCAGACCACCACAGTCAGCACCCCATGTTCTGGCCACCCCAGCGAGAGGATTTGGACCTAAAGCACAATATAAAAACGATGTCTCATCAAGACATTTGCTTTGATATTTAGCAGGATCACACGCCTCATCTGCCCCAGGTATCTCCTCAGAACATTCAAAAGCCATCCCCAAAGTGTAACATCGCGTATCATCACAGTGAGTCCCATTTCCTGTGATTGCTCTCACCTGGATCGCATGCACTCAGCAGAATAATCGACAAAAAAGAAGACAAGCATAACAAACGACACATTTTTTAACTTCTTCAAGCAAGTCCTCACGGAAGCCCTTCCCACAAAGCCTTATCTAAATAATCTTTTGCAGACATTCCGGCATTATTGGTAATGGTCGTATCTGCACCGGCAGCGATTAATACAGAGATAATCTCTTCCGTAGTACTCTTCTCGGGATGCACATCCTCAAATTGATTGCTACTCATGAACCATAGAAGCGGCGTATTGCCGTCATTATCCTTCGCATTGACATCGGCGCCGGCAGCAATCAAGAGCCTCGCTTCCTTGGCATAATTGATATAAAATAAGGGCGTACGACCTTCTTCATCCCTTGCATTGACATTGTTCCCCTTTTTAATCCATCCCCGGATGATCCGGTCATCCCGATAGCCATGCCCAAAGGCAGCATCCCCATCGCTCCAGGTGGTATCACTGTTAAACTCAAAACCTTTGGACGGGTTTGCTGCGCGTTTTTTAGCCTCTTTTATGTAATCTCCAATATACTCGTCATTTTTGTTATAAGGCTTTGCATCGAACAATGCATACTCTTCGCCTGATTCACCTGTTTTATAGCCTGCCTTGATGAGTGCCTGCTGTATTTCTTTTGTCAGGGCGTAATCCATCGCATCGTTTCCAAATTCATCGGTATGCTCGGGAGAGGCGCCAGCAGCGAGCAGCTTTTGAACAGATTTGAGATCATTCGCAAGCATAAGCGGTGTCTGGCCATATTCGTTCCACTGATTGACAGCACCTTTTCCGATAATTTTATCAACCTGAGCCGCCGAAAGCCGACATTCAGCGCCAGAGACCCAATATAAATCTTCCCCCTCTTCACGATTCGCCTCACAATAACGGCAAACCATGCACTTGGGAAACTCAAACTCATCCTCGATGGATTTGCCAATCGGAGGCTGTGAAGCGGCCCTATCCATCCTGGCTTTCTCGATATCGTTCATCTCTGCTTTTTGCGCAGTATTATCTTTTTCCTGCTCTGCGTTGGGATTGGCATCCCCCTTAGCATCCACGCCTTCTGCGGCCTTATCATCCGCTTTGGCCTGCTCACTTTCCGCATTTGCTTTATCATCTATATCAGCAGCCGCATTTCCCACAGCATCGCTTTCACCTGCGGTTTCTACGATATCGCCCTGCGGTGTTTCAGGTTCCGGAGCTTTTTTGGAACACGCCGCAAACGTGAACGATGTTGCCAAAACCGATAACGATACACACATGAACCAATTGAATTTATGGAATGATTTCATCGTGTCTCCTTAAATGAAATTGCGAAATGATATGCGCCAATGAAGCCCCTCTCTAAATAGTATCACCCAAAGCACTGTCCAACAAGCAAGAACTTTGTTTCGAACCGTACTCATATCATATTGAGCGCTCCGCCTCATATCGCCTTTCTTTAGGAAAGGTTTCCCACACACAAAAAAAGCCGCTCCGAAGAGCGGCTTTAAAGATTATCTCAAATCGTCGATATTAGTCATTGTTATCGAGATCGGAGAGTTTGTTCTGGAGGAGGTCACCCAAGTGAGCCGTCGAAGAAGCATCGTTATCGATGTACTGACGGAGGCGGCCATTCTCGCTGTTGCGGACGAACTGTTTGATCGAGAGGGCAATCTTGCGCTCTGCAGGATCAACGCTGATGACTTCCGCTTTGTGGACTTCGCCGATCTGGACGACCTGAGCGGGCTCATCAACGCGGTCACGGCTCAGCTCGGAGATATGGATGAGGCCTTCAACGCCGTCAGCGATCTGAGCGAATGCGCCGAATTCCGTGATCTTCGTGATCTTGCAATCGACAACTGCCCCAGGAGGATACATTTCGGGGAGAGCTTCCCACGGATCGGCCGTGAGCTGCTTGATACCGAGGGAGAAACGCTCGCTCGGAACATCGATGTTGAGGACGACGGCTTCCACTTCATCACCGCGTTTGTAGATTTCGGCGGGATTGCGGACTTTCTGCGTCCAGCTGATATCGGAGACATGGACGAGACCATCGATGCCATCTTCGACACCAATGAAGAGACCGAAATCCGTGATGTTGCGGATTTTGCCCTTGATGATCGTGCCGACGGGGTATTTCTCTTCGAGGATTTCCCAGGGATTCGGCTCGGTCTGTTTCATGCCGAGGCTGATCTTCTTGTTCTCGGTGTCGAGGCTCAGGACGACGACATCGATCACATCGCCGACGTTCACGACGCGGCTGGGGTGTTTCACGCGACGGGTCCAGCTCATCTCGCTGATGTGAATCAGGCCTTCGATGCCTTCTTCGAGCTCAACAAATGCGCCGTAATCAATCAGGCTGACAACGCGGCCGAGGGCGCGGATGCCGGCAGGATAACGCTCTGCAGCATGTTCCCAGGGATCCGGTGCGAGCTGTTTGTAACCGAGGGAAACGCGCTCGTTCTCCGGCGTGAACTTGAGGACCTTGACCTTGATCTCGTCGCCGATCTGGACGACTTCGTTCGGATGATTGACGCGGCCCCAGCTCATGTCGGTGATGTGGAGGAGGCCATCGATGCCGCCGAGGTCAACGAATGCACCGTACTCGGTGATGTTCTTGACGATACCGTCAAGAATCGCGCCTTCATGCAGCTTCTCGAGCGTCTGGCTCTTGAGAACTGCGCGCTCTTTTTCGAGAAGCGCACGGCGAGAAAGAACGATGTTGCCGCGTTTCTTGTTGAACTTGATGATCTTGAAACGATATTTCTGGCCGATGAATTTGTCGAGGTTGCGGGTCGGACGGAGCTCGACCTGGCTGCCCGGCAGGAATGCGCGAACGCCGATATCAACAGCGAGACCGCCTTTCACGCGGCTCATGATCGTGCCTTCAACCGTCTCATCGCTCTCTGCGATCTTGGAGATCTCTTCCCAGATCATGAGCTTGTCAGCTTCCTTCTTGCTCAGGACGCAAAGGCCGTTCTCGTTCTCTGTCGCTTCGACATACACATCGACGGTATCACCGATCTTGACGCCGAACGTGCCATCGGGCGCTACAAATTCGGACTTGGCCACCTGGCCTTCCGATTTGTATCCAATATCAACGACAACATAATCACCAACAAAATCGACAACTTTACCGCTGACGATCTCACCTTCACGAACGGACGTCTGAGCCTGCTCATACTCAGCAAGCAACGCCTCAAAGCTTTCCATCTCAAAATCCTGGGCCATGATTGACTCCAAACAAAAAAAAGAAAAAAAAAGAATTGCCACGGCTACAAAGGCCACTTCACCGGCGCTCTTAACTCGATGCTCATGCCGGAAAAGACGCGCGCAAATATCACACTGGCCCAACTTTGTCAAAAGAATTAGGCATATCTATGTTATGCACAAGATGTAAAGACGTTCCGCAGAACGTCTCGCGTGCGACTATACACAAGATGTATCTCGTGCGCCGTATGCGCAGCATAGGCGCGCCCGTCGTGCGCCGTATGCCGACAGGCATAGGCGCGCCCATCGCACGCCGTATGCGCAGCATAGGCGCGCCCCAAAACGCGCTATTTCCCCATCACGGCCTGCCATGCCACATCGAGCGTCTTCTGGCTGTCGAGCGCCTCCAGATCCACGCCGATCACGCCATACACGCCCTTGTCCGTCTTCTGCGACGACGCTACCGGTACGGAACTCATCTCAAGCGCTTTCTGCGCGCCATCCCACACGGTCACGGATGACGGCCGCGCACTCCCGGTGCCCGCCGCCTTCCTCAGCCTGTAATTCATATCACGCGCCCCGATGCGCCTGTCCTTCGTCACCACCGGCTCCCCAAAACACCCCAGCACCTTGCCGCCCTTCGGGTCGCACGCGCCGCCGATATCCGTGCTCAGGTGCGCATCCGCCACGTTCGCAATCACAGGAATCCCTAGTCCAGCCGCGATCTTATATGCCTCCCCGTTCCACGACACCGAGCCGCCGCACGACACCGAGTGGAACAGCGCCCCCTCAAGCTTGCGGTCGCCAATCAGGCGCACCGTCTCCACCCCCCAAGACTTGTCGACAAAAGCAGCCAGCGGCCTCTCATGCGCCATCAGATGGTTCGACGGGCGCATCGCCTCATCCGAACGGCACTTCGCTGAATCCACAACGGTCATCATCTTTTTGCCGGGCCGATAGCTGAATACCAGCGATGGCAGGCTCTCCGCGCCGCTCGCATTCACCGAGGTCACGCGCACATGACGCCCCTCATCCGCAAACGTGTGCGCCAGCTTGTCAGTCTCGGCAGCCAGTTTCCACACATTCCCGTCTGCGCTCTCGTACACGCGATAGCCCGCCGCAGCCTTCACCTCGCTCCAGCGCGCCGTCACCTGCCCTGACTCCTTCTGCAGCGACTGCATCGCCGGCACCGCCGGCAGCTTCACCTCGAGGTGATTGCCCAAAAACACGCGCACAATGCGGTCGATCGCCTGCCGCGTCAGCTTTTTGTTCCGCATCCCGTTGACCAGGATCGAAAACGCATACGTATGGCCGTCATACCGGTTCACAAAGAAACCCGACCCCGAAATCGTGTCGCGCAGCGTCCCCGATTTCGCATACACGCGCCCCTTGCCGTCATCAATCGCCAGACGCCCGCCATACGTCCCGTCATAGCCCGAAATCGACAGCGACGCCGCCCATTCGCGCGCATACTCCGAACGCATCATCAGCCCCACGAGCTGCGTGAAGAAATCCGCGCTGATGCGGTTGTCATGCGAGAGCCCTGAGCCATCATGCATCGCAATGCCTTTCATCGGCAGCCCAGCCTTCTTCGCCCACGCAAGCACCGCTTTCGCCCCCGCCTCATACGTGTCCTTGCCGGATGCATGATTTCCAAGCGCCATCAGCAGCATGTCCGCATATTCGTTATGGCTCACGCGGTTGAGCGGCACGATCGCCTCAGAAAGCACCGGCGAATGCCACGTCGCGAGCACCTTTCCGTCTGGCTTGGCGCTCTGGCGCACGGCCTGGCCCGCAAAGCCGATCTTGTTCCGGCGCAAAAGGGTAAAAAATTGATTCGCCGCACGGTTCAAATGCGTCGCCGCCGAGAGCGTCCCCGTCGATACGCCGCCATACACCACATACCCCGAAACGATCACGTTGCCCTTGATCTTCTTGACGCCCGCCGCCTTCAGCTGCGAAATCAGCCCAACCATCGGCACATCCCCCGCGTCATAAAATCTCGTCGACCAAGTAAAATCATGGTCGATGTGCAGCTGCAGGTCGCCTTCCAGGACCCCATTCACGACCTTGCCCTTCGAGCGCAGCGTCGTCTCAAACTGATGCGACGCGCCCAATATATTCAGCGCCGCCGCAGTCGTCAGCAGCTTCGTGTTCGACGCCGGCTTGAGCAGCATCGTGTCGTTATGCGCGTACACGACATCCCCCGTGTCCAGATCCACAACCTTCACGCCCACTGACGTGTTCCTGATCGCCTTCTCCGCCAGAACACTCGCGACCCGGTCCGAAAGCGACTTCTTGACAGACTTCGATGCGACCGGACGCTCCGGCAGGCTGAACGTCTTCGGCGCCACCGCCTTGACTGCCCCCTCCGTCACCTGCGACTCCGCCTTTGGGCTCCCCGATGACGTATCCGCCGCCTTTGCCTCCTGCTGGCCGCCCGCAGGCGTCCGCCCCTCAAGCGTCCGCAACACCGGCGCGTCCTGCGCCATACACTCCGCCCCAAACAGACTACAAAATGCGATGCTCCAAGCGATCTTTCCCAGCGTCCCTGCCATAACAGCTATCTTCCCGGCTTGAATAAAATGAGTGCATAATGCCGTAAATTACGCAATAATCATGCTCTCGCAATCGCGAGCATAAATCAAACTTTCCACCTTTCCGGAGCAATATGCGATCCCTCATCCCACCTCTCACGATAGCCCTCTGCCTCACTGCCTGCGCAATCGAAACCGACCCCGAAGCCGTCTGCGTCGACGCCTGCATCGCAAAGGGATACCCCCAGGCTTCTTGCGAACATTCCTGCGCTCTCTCCCTCGATCCCGACGCACAGCCACAGACAGAAACCCCTTACGAACTCTGCCGAACCGCCTGCATCAACAAAGGCATGAGTTCCGAAACCTGCAGCGCAAACTGCGAGCATGCCAAAGACCTCCCCGACAACGCCCGCGCATGCATACAGAACTGCGACATCCAGTCCCCAGACGCCAGCGCTTTCGCCGCCTGCATCCAGCACTGCTGATTTCGCCTTCTTTTTTTGACGCTCGCTTTGTCCGGCATCTGCCGGACTACAGCTCGCTAAAGCCGCTATGCGCACCGCGCATACGCGGCTTTTTTCTCCCCAAAATCTCCAGATGCCTGCTCAAACCGCTTTAAGCTCGCATCCACCATCACCCTACCAGGCGCACCATGCACCGCTTCTTGCAAAAGCATACGGCATACGCCTTGACTTCCGTGATATTCGGCTCCTCGAACATCAGCCCCTCAATATAATATCGCGTGCGGATCTGCGTTTCGGCCTCATCCAGAAGTTTAGTCAT
>JAFUEE010000008.1 GCA_017464085.1 Pseudomonadota bacterium | reverse complement strand
TTCAAGCAATTCTGTTCTATCAATACCTCTCGCCATTGGTTCCTCCTGTAAGATGAGAGTTGAAGGCAAGTTCATCATACTGGATTTCCAATGGCTTTTTTAGCTTTTTCGATTTTGCGAACTCATGTGGACGTTATCTGCCCCCATCCGGTAGGCACATAAAATAATAAGCTCAGCTGAAATATGGCATGCATATTCACGGCATCACGTTTCTTCAGAATATATTTTAAACTAAATATTTCCATCGCCTCAATTGTTTACATTTCGCATAGACCGCATCAGCCTTTGATACGGCAATGCATTCAGACAATCCATTCGATATAAGGGCGCTAAAAGCGCTCTCATATCCTTAATTTTGAAGAGTGTGATATGAAACTCAAACCTTTATATATGCTTCTTTCCGGTGTCCTGCTCAGCGGCCTCGTCGGCTGTAGCGAGCCAGAAATATCGATAGTCCTCAAGGATTACTGCGACCACGAAATCGATGAATGCGGCGGGTCAGCCAAATACCAGACAAAAGCAGAATGCGACAAATACCACAAGGACCTCCTCAACAACACCGCCGGCGGCAACGGCTCCAATTGCAAGGCAAATATCGAGGATTTCTTCATCGCCTTGATGGAAAACCAGATTTCCCACGCCTGTGACTTCAATTTCTTCCAGAGCATCGCGGACTCGGAGGATGAACAGATGCAGACCGCCACACAAACAGTCCTCCAGTGCTTTAAGGACAACGATGTCACGATTGATGTGAACGCTTTTATCGGCGGACTGTGATTCCCTTCACGCACGGCGCGAGCGAACCATCCATAGCGTGCGGATCACTCCCGCGCGGCGCGCGCAAACCATCCATAGCGTGCGGATCACTCCCGCGCGGCGCACGCGAACCATCCATAGCGTGTGAAGGCGAGCCGTATGCGCAGCATAGGGGAGCCCCACGTGCGGCGTATGCGCCCAAAGCGCATAGCCGCACCCCACAACAAAAATATGGAATAGACCCCATCGGTATCGGCGTAATTACCAAATGCGTCCATTCGTGGTATAACCGGGGAGGGATGTTCATCACAGATGATTTATCGACGGGACTCAGACATGTATAAAAGACTCATTGCCTGTATTATTTTTTCCTGCGGACTCGCTACGGGCGCGTATGCGCAGGAGGCGGACAGACTCGCGCTGGCAACCCTGATGCAGCGCGCGGCACTTGCTGACTCGCATGGCGGAGACGAAGCCATCGAAGCGGAAATCGCGCGCATGACAGCCAAAACGCCTGCGCTCGGGCGCTTTATCGACTGGACGCGCGCACATCAGGCACAGCGTCTGAACGCAGGCAAAGCAGGCCTGGTGCAGATGCCTGGCGCAGTCACGAAATTCCTCGTCTCGTTCCCGTTCGAAGCGTCCTCGATGTTCGACTTTGACAGGCAGTTTCCGCCCGAAAGCGGTTACGACACGAGCAAAAAAACGGATGGCGCGATGTATCCGGCGCTTGGCTGGACCCCCTACGAGGCCATCGGGACGCTGAGCGCCGTCAGGCCGCAGGAACGCGTCCACAACCCCGGCTATGCGACGATGTTCCTCGCGACGCGTATTAGAATAGATAGCGACAAGCCCGTCGAAGCTGACCTCGAGATCCCTTCCTCCACGCCCGTCGTCGCATGGCTCAACGGCAAGCGCGTCGTGCAGTCGATCGAAAAAGGCGCCGTCCCCGCGCCGAAATTCGGGGAACGCTGGCCGGTGACGCTCGCACCCGGTGAAAATATCCTGACGATAAAAGTGGCGTCTCTGGAAGAAGAACCAGGGTTTTATGTATTCCTGACAGACCGCAGCGGACAGCCTCTGAAATTCGAGACCGACAACTCGGCACCGATCGTGTCAAGCGAGCTGAGCACCGACAAGCCTGAACCACCGCGCCCGTCGGTGCTTCACCCCATCCTGACAGACGAAAAAGCCTCGATCGCGCTTCGCGCCTTTATCGCGCGCGAGACATTGGCGCAGGAAGATGCCGACAGGCGCATCAATGACCTGCTCTTCGCCGACCTCGACGCGACAGCCGCGCTCAGCCCGGACGAACTCGAAATCGCCATCCTCGCGCTCAACAATCACGCCAAAAGCCTGCAGTTCCTGTCGCGCGCCATGAAAAATTATAAAGATGACCCGCGCATGACCCTGATCTATGCGCGCCAGCTCATCCTCGCGTCCGAAGACCAGGGCGATTCCGGCGCGCGCTTTGCCGACGAATGGCCGCAGATCAAAAAGATGATCGAAAGCGTCAAAGCGCCGACGGTCAATGGCATATCTTACGAGCCGCTGCGCCGAAAGCTCCTCGCGCTCTCGGAACTCAACGGCCAGCAGGCGTTCACCGCCATGAAAGACATGCTCGCGCACCCCGAAGCCTGCCCGTCCTGCGAACGCTACCTCGTCCCTCTCGTCATGGGCGCGCTCTCCGAACGCAAGCTCACGGGCGAATACCACCGCTACCTCTCCATGCTTCTCGAGCATGACAGGAACGCCCCGGCATATCTCACCGACCACCTCGAAGGCCGCCTGCAGCGCGCAGTCTCCACCAATGACCCCAACGCGCTCGCGGCCGAGCTCGCAGCCATCGACAAAGCCGCAAAGCTGTTCTTCGAAGTCCATCCCAATGACGACTATTTCTGGAAGTTCTGGCTCAACCTCGTCTCGGAATTCGGCCAGGATTCGCCGCGCGCCACAGCAGATAAAAACTATCAAGACGCGCTCGACCGCGCCGGCTTCACTGCTGACGCTGCCAGCCAGTTCATGCTCTACCTCTCGATGCGCCTCAACGACCCGAACAGGTGGACTTTCTTTGCCGAACACGCGCTGAGAACAGGCGATTACGCCGAAGCCATCTCCGCTTACGAGATGGCGCTCAAGCTCGAGCCGCAAAACGAAGTCCTGACGAACAAGCTCCAGATGCTCAAGCTCTTATCCAATCATCAGGGCCCTGCGCAAAGCGATGCCGGTTCCAAAACCGAAGCGTTCGAAGCGCCATACGAAATCGCAGAGATCCCGCACAACCGCGACAAAAATGCCGTCGGGCTAGTCTCCCTGCTCGACAACCGCGTCGTGCGCATCCTCCCCAACGGCATGTCCGCCACATACAACCAGATCGCGTTCGAAATTCTCGACGAACAGGGGCTAAAAGCCGTCCGCGCCATGCCGATCAACTACTCCCCGAATGATGAAAAGCTCGAGATCATCGCCGTGCGGACACACAAGAAAGACGGCACCATCCGGACGCTCTACAACAAATCCGAATACAATATGGCCGACGAATCCATCCGCATGTATTACGACCAGAGGCAGGTCGTCATCGAAGTGCCGGATCTCACAGTCGGCGACATCATCGAGTACAAGTTCAAGAAAACGCAGACACAGATCTCGGCTGGCAGCGTCGCCTATTTCAGCGACATCTATCAGCTGCAGCAGTGGTTCACACGGCAGTGGTCGCGCTATACAGTCATCGCGCCGGCCAACCTGCCGGTCAGATTTTTCCGGCACGATCCCAAGGGCTCGACCGAAACGCCTGTCACGACAAAGACCGTCGACGGGAACACGGTGACCGTATTCGAAGAAAAAGACACCCCGCGCTTCATCGCGGAAGCCCAGATGCCCGGCCCCACAGAGGTCATGCCGTTCCTCATGGTGTCCACATTCGCCTCGTGGCAGGATCTGGCCAACTGGTTCATAGATCTCGCGTCCCCGCAGTGGAAAGCAGACGACGCAATCCGCGCCAAAGTCAGCGAGCTGACAAAAAACATCAGCGACCCCTTCGAAAAACTCAAGAAAATCCACAGCTTTGTCGTCAAGAACACGCGATATGTCGCGCTCGAGTTCGGCATCCACGGGCACAAGCCCTATCCGGTCTCGCAGATTTTCGAACGCCGCTTCGGCGACTGCAAGGACAAGGCAAGCCTCCTCAAAGTCATGCTCAAGGAAGCCGGCATCGAGTCTGAATTCGTCCTCGCGCGCACGCGCCAGAACGGCGATGTCTCCACGGATCTCGCGACGCCATACCTGTTCGATCACGCGATCCTCTATGTCCCACAGTTCGACCTTTTCCTCGACGGCACGGCGGAATTCAGCGGCACGCGCGAACTCCCCGCGCTCGACCAGGATGCATGGGCGCTCATTCTCAGGGATGACGCGCACTACACCCTGCGCCAGATTCCCGTCAGCAAAGCATCCGAAAACGTCACACAGCTCAAATACAGCGTGGACCTGACCGACACCGAGTCGCCCAAATACACCCTGGCCGCCGATTACACCGGCTATTTCGCGCCGAGCTACCGCGAGCGCTACCAGATTGAAAACCTCCAGCGCGAGCGCCTCGAATCCGAAATCGCTTATGCCATCCCTGGCACCAAGATCGATTCATTCTCAATGTCCGATCTCACCGATCTCGAGCGCGATATCCATCTCGACCTCGACGCCTCCATTTCGTTTACCGATATCGTCAAGCCAGACGGCAACTCCTGGCTGGTCTATCCGGCGCTCGCGCCGAGCAGCATGGTCCGCACCTTCGCGCCGACAGCTTCGCGCAAGATTCCGCTCATCCTCCCCGTGCCGCTCACATTCAGAAAAGAAGTCACGCTCAATCTGCCCAAGGGCGCAAAAGCCGTCCTGCCAGACGATATCTCCGAACAGAGCTCGTTCGGAAGCTTCTCGATATCCTCACGGCAAAGCGGAGACAAAATCACGACCGCCGCATCGCTCGCGCTCGAAACCATCAAGATCAGCCCCGAAGACTATCCGGCATTCATCGATTTCCTGCAGAAATACGACCGCCGCATGAACTCGCAGTACCGAATCACTTTTTAACCCCACGCGCCTGAGACCTGTCCCATGAAAAGATATGTTATCGCCATCATGATCGCACTTGCGGCATTGAGCGCCGGATGTGCCACGACCAAATCCCCTCAGGGAGCCTGGGCTTCCTGGCCCGCAGCAGAACAGGCTGAAACCAATCTCTCGGCCGTGATCGAGCTCGTCTCCAACGGAGAGCTCGAAACAGCCGAATCAAAGCTCACCCCTGACATCCGCGCGAATTCACCTGCCGCAGCCTATCTGCACGCTGAACTCGCGGCATTGCGCGCGCTCAACGCCACCGCAATCGCACGGTTTACCGACTTCCTCACGGCATATCCCGACAGCCCGCTCGCATCCGCAGCCGTCGTGCGCCTCAAGATGCTCTCCGGCTACAGCATCGAGCCGCTCAGCTTCGACAAGCTCAAAACCGTGCACCTCCCCGAACCATACGCTGCCGCTCATCTGGCCGTGCTCCAGAACTCGGCCATGCGCAATGCACCCGATCAGTCCACACTCACACACCCGACGGCAATCCCGCTCGTCAAATGGTCATGGATCGGGCCTTTTTCCGGCTATCTGCTCACCGGCTTTGCCGCGCAGCAGCCCTTCGACAGCGACCAGAAGCTCGCGGATTCTTACACCGTCTCTGGCAAAACCCTTCTCCCGTTCAAATATGCCCCCGAAAACCGCACGCCCATGGCTGCCAGCATCCCGGGCATCTATGCCGCAGAAACGCGCATCGCCTCCGACGTGCCGCAGGAAGTCATGCTCACAGTCAACGGCACGCAGATCTATACGGTCTTTGTCGACAACGCGCCGGTGCTGACACGCGATATCCAGGATTTTGGCCAGAACTCGACGCTCGCTGCAAAGTTCACGATTCCCGCAGGAGAGCATCTCATCAGGCTGCGCATCGCCCTGTCGCCCTCCGCAAATGCGACCAGCCATATCAAGCTGTGGCTCTCCCCACAAAACGGCCTGGAAACCTTGCGCGAACTCGATGAAACCTCCGGCGCAATTCCCGACAAATCTGTCGTCAAATCGGTCACGCGCATCGACAACACGCGCCTGCTCGGCAGCGCTGAAAGCGCCACGGGCGACCTGCTCCAGACATGGATCGCCGCCCCCATCGCCATCGCAGACGGAAACGCCCAGCTCGCAGACGCCATACTCGCTCAAGCACTCAGCAAACACCCCGATGACACGATATCGAAATTCTGGCTAGCCATGCGCTATGCCACAGACAAAGACCTCGCGCCCGCGCTCAGAAGCGAAAAAGCCATCGCGCAGCTCAAAGATCTCTCCAAGGACGCACCGCAGCTCTCGATCGCGCATTCAAACCTGATGCTCGAATACATGAAGCAGAAACAGCCGCGTCTCGCGCTCGAAACCTGGGCTGACCTCAAGCAGCATCTGCCCGAAACAGCCGATCAGGCCGAAATCATGAACGCTCTGGCAAAATCTCTCTCGTGGTCTGAATTCGCTGAAAAATTCACGCACGATGCTGCCAAACGCTCCCCGAACACCTGCTCGCTGGCAGCCCGCGAAGCGGAATATCAACGCCTCAACAACAGCTATGTCGCCTTTGACGCGCTGCCCAAAACCATTCAAGCATGCCCGAACGTCATTCGCGCATACGCCAAGACCGAAGGCAACGCGTCGCAGAACCATGACTGGCAGGCCGCACTCATCAAGCTGTCTGATGAATTCCCAAACAACGCCCCGCTGCGCATGGAGGCGATCAACCTCCGCGCCTCGTCAGACCCGCAAGGCGCCATCCGGCAGTTCAATGACCTGCTCGACAGCGTTTCGCGCGGCTTTTATCCGCCGTTCGCTTTCGAGAATGCACTGGAATTCATCGACAGGCTCCGCGCGCAGGGCCTGAACACCGAAGCCTCACAAATCCTCGCGAAACTCGCGGACACATTCCCAAATCACGAGATCTATCAGAACATGCGCCTGCAGCAAGACCTCTCCCGGCCGTTTGAAGATCTCCGCATCGACGGCATGAAAGTCATCCGGGAATATGCCGCCAAAGAACACGACGACGCAGGCAGTTCCGTCATGATCCTCGACTATGCCGCGACTCGAATCACGCCAAACGGCACCAAAATCGGCCTCACGCATCAGATCTCGCGCGTCCTCAGCAAAGAGGGCAAAAATGAAATCGGGGAAATCTATCTGCCAGATGCCGCCTCTGTGCTCAAAATCCGGACAATCAAAGATGAGACTTTCGAAGTCTTTGAACCCGAAGCCATCCTTTACAAACAGTCCACGACCGCGCCAAACCTCGCTGTCGGCGATTACGTCGAAGTCGAATACCTCACCTACGACGCGCCGATATCGAATGTCTCTCCACGCGCCGTCACGGATGCATTCTATTTCGGCACGAACAGCAGCCCGATGCGCCGCTCCGAATATGTCTTCGAATATCCCAAAGATGCCAACGTCCAGATTGTCGAAAATGGCCCCCAAGACCAGATTCAGAAATCCTGCGCCCCGAAAGGCGATTACATCCGGTGCACGACCAGCCGGGAAAATATCCCCGTCTTCATCCCTGAGCCACAGAGCTCAAGCCCCAACGAGCTCATTCCCAATATCCAGATCTATTACAATTACGACTGGAACACGATCATCGCCTCGCTCTCGGAAACCATCGCCCGACAGACGCGCATGACACCATACATCGAAAAATATTATCAGAAACTCGGCATCCCCGAGTCCAAATCCACCTGGGAACACGCACGCGCAATCTATGATTCCGTGCTCGACTCCATCCACGAGAGCGAATCCGTCAGGAACACGGATGACGACTCGGCCACGAACACCGTCACTCGCGGCATCGGATCGCGCATGGTCACGCTCAAGGCGCTCTACGACCTGGCAGGCATCGAGAGCTATTTCGGGCTTGTCCGCTCGATCACCGCCATGAAAGGCAGCGAGACACTTCCCGCGCAATACGACAATTCATACGCCACCATGCTCATCGTCGAGACTGAAAAAGGCCCGGCATACGTCCAGCCATCAGAAGACTTCGTGCCGTTCGATTACCTCGGCAACGATTTCCAGAACCAGCAGGTCATCCCGCTCGACGGCCGCGAGCCCTACGTCTCGCGCACCAATAACAAAGAAGCCATGCGCGCAAAAATTGACATCAGCTACGATATCAGCGCCGATGGCACCGCAAAGGCAAAATCCGAAGAGATCATTCAGGGCACTCGCGCGCTCGTCATGCGCAATTTCCTCGACATGTTTAAAAATGACCACGACAAAGCGGAACTCGTCGTCGAAAACAGCCTCGCGAACAGCTATGGCCGCGTCTCGCTCACGCGCCTGGAAAACCAGAATCTCGATGACAAAAATCAGCCGCTCGTCCTGCAATACGATTTCGATATCGCCAATTTTGCCGACGAAGACAAAGATTCCCTCCAGATCATTTCCAAAATTTTCGCCTATAACCTCGTCGCACAGCTCGCACAGCTCTCCCCCGATCAGCGCAAATACCCGCTCATCGTCACAAACGACATGCTTTCCGCGAGAACGCTCACGTTCCACGCCCCAGACGGCTTCACCTGGGATCTCTCGACCATCCGCGATGCCGCAATCGACACGCCGTTTGGCAAGTACACGCGGCAATCACATCTCGAAGGAAACGACCTCAAAATCGCCGAAACCATAGAGCTTCTGCCGCAGCGCGTCGAACCCGAAGACTACGCCGCATTCAGAAACTTCTGCCTCTCGGTCGACGAAGCTCAGAAAATCATCATCACTGCACATCATTAAATATATCATATTATATATTATATATTTCTGAACGGCCGCTTTGCCTCACGGCATACGCGGCACGAGCCAGGCTATCGGCAAGCCGATACGCCTGGCTTCTTTTTTGTCATGCCCAGCAAGCAGGCTCAAATCTCTGAAATATGCCGCTACATGCAGATGATCAGCTGTACTTATCCTCAGCAAACAGAACTTAAAATATGCTTGAAAATCAAGCCTCGATTTCTATAAACGGATAAAATCCGGAGATTTGCCCCGGCCTTTGTGACTTTCCCCCCCCACACAATATGCTTATGAAAAGACTTCGAATCATCCTTGCTGGACTGATGTTTGTTGCATGTCTGGCGCTATTTCTCGATTTTACCGGCGCGCTCTCCACATATCTCGGCTGGGTGGCCAAGATACAGTTCATGCCCGCCATTCTCAGCCTCAACGTATTCATCTTCATCGGGCTCATCCTTCTGACCGTGATTTTTGGCCGCATCTACTGTTCAGTCATCTGCCCGCTCGGTATTTTTCAAGACCTGTTCGGCGCGCTTCGCGGCAAAAAGAAAACATACAAATTCTGGAAGGCGACCAAAGCAATGCGCGCCGTCCGATATGGCGCGCTGGGCCTGTTTGCAGTTCTCGCAATCGCAGGAATCATGTCCGTCGTATCCATCTTCGAGCCCTACTCCGCATTCGGAAGAATCGCGACATCCATCCTTGCGCCGGCGTACGACGGCATCAACAACCTCTTTGCGTCCATCGCCGAGACCCATGAATCATATACATTTTATGGCGTGGATGTATGGCTTCGCGGCACAGCCTCTCTCATCCTCGCGATCATCACATTCGTCGGGCTTGCAGCTGCCGGCGTTCTGACAGGACGCGGCTACTGCACGACAGTCTGCCCGGTCGGCACGCTGCTTGGCCTGCTCAGCAAATTCTCAATTTTCCGCGTCCGCATCCAGGCCGACAAATGCAAGAACTGCCATGCCTGCGAGCGCAAGTGCAAAAGCCACTGCATCGACCTGAGCACGCATACGGTCGATCCCGAGCGCTGCGTCTCCTGCTTCAACTGCCTGAGCGCCTGCAAATTCGACGCAATCGGCTATACCCCCTCCCTCAAGGACATGCTCAAGACAACAAGCGCCAAGACCTCCTCTGAAACCCCCGACGCACCCCATAACGCTGAAGGCGCAAAGCCCCCAAAAGCTCAATCGGACGAAAAGCCCGAAAACCCTGCAGAAGCAGACACGCCTGAGCGCACTGAAAACGCCGAGAAAGCACACGAAAACGCTGAAACGTCTCAGAAAAGCGACGAAAAAGTGCAAGAAAACGCATCAACGCGTTCAGACACGCCTGTCGAAGCACAGCCCAATGCGCGCCGCGCATTCATGGCCACAGCCGCAACGGCTGCGGCTGGCGCGGCGCTCTGCCCTGCGCTCGCGCTTGCCAAAGACGGGGAGCTCGCTGAAGTTTCCAGAAAATCGCCCTACCCTCGCGAAAATGTCGTGACGCCTCCGGGCTCGAACGGCTGGCTCTCGCTGAGCAAGCACTGCACTGGCTGCCAGCTCTGCATCCGCGCATGCCACAACAAGGTGCTGCGCATGTCCGACGATGCCGGACAGCTTCTGCGCCCAGTCCTGAGCTTTGAACGCGGCTACTGCCGCCCGACATGCAACGACTGCAGCCAAGTATGCCCGACCGGCGCCATCAAGCCGATCAGCATCGAACAGAAGAGCAGCACGCAGATCGGGCGCGCGATATGGCGGCAGGACATCTGCCTGAGCGCCAAAGGCAAGCACTGCCGCGCCTGCGGGCGCGCATGCCCCAATGGCGCGATCACGTTCGCCGTCACCCAGACCGCCGAGGGCAAAAAAGCCAAAATTCCCGTCGTCGACCTCGAGCGATGCATCGGATGCGGCGCCTGCGAGTATGTCTGTCCGGCAAGACCGCTCGCGGCCATACATGTCGAAGGCATCATGCAGCACCACGAAATCAGCTAAAATCAACGGAACAAGTGGCTGGCCCACTTGCAAGTCTTTGATGAAACCGAGGGGGTAGCGGCGTATTTTCGCGCAGAGACGTTCCACGGAACGTCTTTGCGCGAGAATAGACGCGCAGGGGGAGACTTCCTCTCCTCCCACAAAAAATCCTCAGAACACAACCTTTATATAAGAAACAAATCATGGAAAGAAGAAAACTCCTCAAGCTCATCACGGCAGGCGGCGCCGCGCTCGGACTGGGCGCGCTCGCTTCTGCATGCGGCAACAAAACGCCAAAGCCCACAATCGATCTCAGCGATCCGACTGTCGGAAAAATGACTTACCGCACCAATCCCAGAAATGGCGACAAAATCTCCCTGCTCGGCTACGGCTGCATGCGCTTCCCGACAATCGGTGACGACAAATCAGCCATTGACGAAGAAATCTCGCAGATCCTTGTCGATGAAGCCATCCGGCGCGGCGTCAATTATTTTGATACCGCATGGCCATATCACGGCGGAAACTCAGAGATTTTTATCGGAAAAGCGCTCAAAAAATACCCGCGCAATTCCTTCTATCTCGCGTCCAAATTCCCGACGATGAAAGAGCCGACCTATGAAGAAGGCATTGAAATATTCAACAAGCAGCTCGAAAAATGCCAGGTCGAATATTTCGATTATTATATGCTTCACGCGCTCAAAAGCCTCGACCAGTTCAAAAAAGTATATGAAGAAAACCGCGTACTGGATTATCTGATCGAACAAAAGAAAGCCGGCAAGATACGCAACCTCGGCTGGTCGTTCCATGGCGACAAGGAGCTGTTTGAATATGTGCTTGCCAAAGATGTCGACTGGGATTTCCTGCTGGTTCAGATCAATTATGTAGATTGGATTTTCGGCCCGGAAAGGCGTTTTGACGGCGTGAACGGCGAAGTCCCCGATGCCAAGTGGATGTATGACAAGCTTGCGGAGCGCAATATCCCGATCGTCGTGATGGAACCGCTTCTGGGCGGACAGCTTGCAAAAGCGACCCCTGAAGCCGCAGGCATCCTCAAAGCCTCTCGCCCGGAAGACCCGCCTGCGCGCTGGGCTTTTCGCTTTGTCGGCAGCCTTCCCAATGTCCTGACCGTCCTCAGCGGCATGACTTATATGGAACATCTCGTCGAGAACGCGCGCACGTTTTCTCCGCTCGATCCCGTGACGGAAAGCGAAAAACAAGTCCTCGAAAATGCCGCTCGCGCCATGCGCGAAACGCATACCATCCCATGCACCGCATGCAGATATTGCATGCCCTGCCCCTACGGCATAGATATTCCGGGCATATTTTCATACTATAATAAATGCGCCAAAGAGGCCAACATCCCCAAAAGCGCGAAAGATCCTGATTATGAGCGTGCACGCCGCGCATTTCTGGTGGGTTATGACCGTGCCATCAGCGATCTGCGCCAGGCAGACAAGTGCATCGCATGCAAGCAGTGCATCCCGCTCTGTCCGCAGATGATCAAGATTCCAGAAGAAATGCTGCGCATCGCAAAGCTTTCTGAATCGCTCAGATGATTGCAAATGATATTTATCAATATATAAACTTCTATAAATCATCATAATATATTGATAAATATTTATATTCAGATGCCGCCGCTATCGTCTTCGACGATACGCGCGGCTTCAGCCTATGCCTGACGGCATACGGCTTCAATCTCTGACATGCACGCGACGGCCATCGCGGACTACCACAAGTCCAGCAGATCCGCACTGCTCCACGCTGTCCCCGCGTTTGAGATTGCGCGTCTCGTTCAAGATATCCAAAAGGATCTCGGAACTGTCCACGATATATTTCAAGCCGCGCGCATCCAGACATCTCATCACCGCATCATCCGGCTTGTCCGGCAGGCGAAGCTCAAGCGTCCCGGAACCGGTCTCGAACGCCAAAGATGCATGACCATGCTGATAGTGATAGACTTCAAGCTTTGTCCCGGGTTCGGCAGACAGCGCGATATGCCCAGTCTCATCCGTTTCGAGACTTCTGTCGCCAATCAGGATACGCGCATAGGGCACCTGTGCGCCAAACGCATCCAGAACAACAGCAGAACGCTGTTCGTGATGCTTGAACTCAAGCGCTTTGGGCGCCTGATCGCATACGAATTCTGCCTGGCTTCGGCTGCCGTCTGCATTCGAGCAGCTCAGGATGCACTTTTGCGCCCCGCGATGCGAGAGCTCAAGCATGCCGTCGCGGCATTCAAACCGCTCCGAGATACGGCGTTCCCCGATATCGGCTGTGAACACGGTTTCAAGCGCGCATGAGACATCGCGCACGCGAGCCCCTGTCTTCTCGTCGCGCATCTCCACCGAGAGCGCGCTGCCTGCTTTCAGATAGAGCTCGCGTTCCGGGCCGCCGCTCGTCACATGCCGAAGCTCGCGCACGATATCCGAATGATAGATATCCAGCCAAAACGCTTTAGGGCAGACCGGGAGCAGAGCCTTTCCCTGGCTGTCTGTTTTCGCAAGACATTGGGGATGCGTTTTCTGCTGGTCGCGATCAGCCATGCTGAGCGTCACATTTTGCATCGGGGAGCCATCCGCATCCATAATCTTGAACGCCAGGGAGGAATCCTCGCTTTTTTCCAGCGTGATGACGATTTCGTCACCGTCTTCGATCGTCCGATCTTCCTGATGAAACACATATCCGTCGGCTGAAACGCGAAAGCGCGCGCGTTCCGGAAGATTTTTGAGATCCAATGCGCCCGAAGCCAGTGACTTCACGCCGATCTGCTCAAACCCTGTGCGCATGTCCACGACAGAGAGCGAAGCGACTACAGCTGCTTTCATCTCGTTTTCGACGCGCACCCAGGCGCGCCTCGGGGAGGCCAGCGAGAGATGAACCATCCCGGCATCCGCATCATCTGATGTATCGACTGTCACGACAGGCCCCGGCGCATAATCGTCATGTGTCGCATAGAGATGCATCTTGCCGCGCGGCAATGTTTCCAGCAGAAACCTGCCATTTGCGGCACTCGAAAATGACCCGCGATAAGGCGTCCAGGGCGCTTCCGGCGAAGAAAATGATGATACGGGAAGCGGCAAGTCGATATCGGAACTCCACGCACCGCCGCCGACAAGATCGACATCGACATGTATCTTTGCGTCTGCAACGGCACGACCGTCCGAATCCGTCACGCGCCCGGATAGAGAAATTCCCGGGTCAAGTTCCACGACGCTTTCCGGCATATCTGTGTTTTCCGAAGGCCAAAAGATCTGCACCGGAGGCGGCGTCAGGTATGAATCGGCGCGAATGGATGCGATATACTGCGTATCAGCCATGACCGGCAACACCACATAGCCATCCGCGTCCGTATGATAGACGGCCGACACGAGATGAACGGCATCATTAGACAGCGTCACGCGCGCACCGGAAACAGGCGCATCCGTCGCTGCATCGAGGACGAGAAGGTCATACAAAAGCGCCTGATCGAGATCAAATTCAAAGCTGGCACGCCTGTCCTGATCTTCAGCGGGTTCAAAGGCAATCAGGCGCGTCGTGACAGATTCCCCGATTGCCCAAAACACGCCGGCCTCCGGGCGTTCCGAAAAACAGCAGCGCCTCAGCAGCCAATAAAAGCGCGCCTCTTTGGGCGGATAAGTGCCGGGATGCGCCCAATAGCAACGTATGACCTGATCGCTGGCAAGCGCCTCGCTTTCCTTTGTCGGCCCGAAACATGTCCGCGTGCCCAAAGGCAAATCTACCGGCCCAACCGATAACAGCGCCTGAAGTGCCGAGATGACAAGTGCCGCATGAAAAGCAAAGATAAACATGTTTTCTTCTCATCTCCCCGTGCGCCGGCACATATCAGTTCACTCTTTGACTCTTCCGGTCGGCACCCCATATAAAAAAGTGCACAGCGACCATACCATTAAACAGGCCAAAATCACAAAAGCCCAGGGCATGTTTTCGCGCTGTTTTTTTCCAGCCTCCCATCTGTCAGCAATGCGCTCTTTGGTCTGTTCAAAAAACTTCTGCATTTCCGCACCGAACGAATCTTCTGCGGCATCGCCCTCAGACGCAGGCACATAGCCAAATTTTGGCTCAAACAATGCGACCGGGCAAGGCTTTCTGTCCGCGCATAGGGCATCTAAAACGAGGCCCAGAAATTCATCATTATCGAGCGTGTGGAGCATGAGACGCGTGGGAAAGCTCTCATCGCGAATCACAAAGAGCGCCCCCTGCCCAGCTTTCAGGCCGTTCAGGTCTGCCGGTTCAGAGAACGTGTGCATCATCAGGACACCGCCATGACTGTCCAGAGTACTCAGCGGCGATGCGTGATTAAACGCGACCTGGAGCTTCTTTGCCGAAGGCGGCTTGAAATTGAGCAGCTCCCCGACCTGTTCAAATACCGGCAATGCCTGATTTCCATTGATATGCGATGCATAAGGCGTCGGCGGAGCTTCTGAAGAAATGGCTGCCTGATTTCTAAAAGATCTGAACCACCCCAGCGAGACATCGCTCTCATCAAACACGAGAATGCGCGCGCCCTTGTCGAGCATATCGCGCACCGCCTCAGCATCCAAAGAAGCCGGCGGATCACGCCAGATCTGCACGACGCGGTCTGCATCCGCCACGCCGCCTTGCAGATCATCTCCATATTTTATGAGATGCTTGCGCGCGCTCAAAAATGCCAGAAATTCAAGACTGCCCTGCCAGGAATCATCGCAATATACAGAATCATTTCTGTCCACAGGACACACATCCTGCGCATAAGCAGTCTGTATGTTCAAAAAAAGCGCGATTGCGATCGCGCTTTTTAGCATTCTGGAATGCATCAGCTTTTTCCCGAAGATGCTAGGATGATGAGAAACAGCACAATGAGCGCGCAGAATACTATGAGCAGCACGTGGAGCAGCTTGCTCTTATCATGCTTCGGTTTGCTCACCGGAGTGGGCTCCGGTTCTTCTTTCTTTTCGGAAACAGTATTCGCGAGCACCGTCAGCGGCTTGACATCTTCCTCTTCCTGAACTTCAGGCGCTTTTTCCTCAGCCGGAATATCATCCTCGGGCGGAAATGCGACAGGATCTTTTTCGTCATAAAGGACATCGTGCTTGAGATCCCATTCCGAGACATCGACCGTAGTTTGACGAATGCGCGCGGCCATTTTTGCGATGGGGTCGTCGTTTTCTTCCGTCTCTGTCTTATCTGACGCTTCTTCTTTTCCCTGTGTCTCTTCAGAGCCCGCATCCTTATTGGAATTGATCACCTCTTCGATTGCAGAGACAACGCCTTTGCTCGTTTCAGCAGAAGTGACCTGGAAGTAATTCGGGCGCATCATGACACGTGTCGGCGCATCGTCTTCCACATCGTCTTCAAGTTCAGCTTCGAGCGACTGGATATTGGCGAGTTTTTCGGCACTTGCAGGTGCAAGCCGAGGGCCGTCTTCGGTATCGGGGAGTTGTTCAGCGCCAGAAGCCTTGTTAAAGGGATCGGTATCCTCCATCTTGATGACAGAAGTCGGCTCCATGACTGCACTCGAAGCATCCTCGCGGCCGTGATGCGTCTTGATACGCTGCAAACCGAGAACAGACTCAGGAAGCGACGTGACGCGCGTCACATCCTCATCTTCCTCCTCGTCGCCTTTCACAGCAGTGAGAGAAGTGAGTGAGCAGAGCAGGCTGGAACGCTCTTCCTGTTCGAGAGAATCGAACATGGCGTGCCAGACCCCCGAAACATCTGAATCAAATTCCTCATCCGCATAGCTCGGAATGCTTCTGACAGCATTCTCGAAGCCTACCAGATCCCCGACGAACACCTCCCCTTGACGCTCATCGAGTTCCAGAAGAGCTGCCTCGAGATCCTGGCTGAACGCAAGAATATTTGCATAAGAATCGATGCGAAGCGCAAGCGCGCGCTCCATCGCAGTCTGAAGGATGCCGCCGCGCAGAGACTGCGGCAAAAGCCCCGTCGCTTCAAAAGAATCGATGCCAGCCTCCCCGCTCACCAGCCCCATCAAGACAATCGCAACGCCATAGATATCGACTGCGGCAGCATTCATTCCCTCGAGGTCGAATGTATAATCGAACCAGTCGATATCGTTCTTCATGGACTCGTTGAGCGCCTGAGATACGCCAAATCCCATCATTCTGAGGCCAAATGCGATATCAGAACGCTCCATCAGAAGCGACTGAGGCGTGATACGACCGTGATAAATGCCTTTCGAATGCGCCGTATGCAAAACTTTCAGCAGCGATATGATTCGCTTGAGCGCCTCTGGCAATTGCACGCGTTCTCGCCGTTCCAGCCACTCAAACATGAACTCCCCGAGCGGAAACGGCTCTGAAAAATACAAAAATTCCTCATAATGACCGCAGCGGACATCGCAGCTCAGGTCTTCGCGGTAAAACTTTGCTGCCTTTTCGAGCTGCGCATATGAATCATTCTCAAAGTCGGGAATGATATGCACAAGGACATGACCACTCTCGGAATCAGATGCCAGATAACGTGCGATTCCATTGTGCGTATCTAAATGAGCGTTCAGCCGTAATTCTGGACATATCCGAGTTCCGCTTTTGAGTTCTCTAAGACGCATGTATCACTTTCCCTCACTATATCTCAGCCGCATTTAAACGGCTTCAATAAAAAATACTGCGTCCTGCGCAGTATCCATCCAAGCCATCTTATCCGATAGATTTTTTATGGTAAAGAACAAAACCATACCGCATCCACGCATTTGTCATCGTTCGGCTTTTGCATGTTTTGAAACAGTTTTTATGGAACAAACGCCTTGCCCCCAAACCTGTCACACCGATTCAAAGGCTACAGCCGTGAAAGCCCGTCTGGACATGCGTGAACGATATGTATTATGCTTGATGCGCGCATTTTCTTGCGCATCAGCTGTCTGCATCGCCGCATTTATGCTCTCCACAGCACAGCGGCTCACCCGCCATTGAGGACTCTATGAAAAAAACGCTTTTGATCGCACTCGCGCTCGCCGCTTGCACATTCGGATGCTCTAAAAAACAGGACGAAGTACAGACGCCCACCCAGGAAACACTCGCTAATGCGCCTGAATCCGACACGACAGCTTCAAAGGACGACATGAATCAAAACACCCGAAACTCAGAATGCCAGATGCCCGACTTCCAGGCAGACATCGATGCGCAGCAATGGGCAGATGCGAACAACGACTTCGGTTTTAAAATGCTCGCACATGTCGCTGAAGCCGGGGAGGGCAAAGGTCATGTCGTTTCGCCTTATTCGGCAGAACGCGCGATCGGCATGGTGCTTGACGGCGCATGCGGCAACACGCTCACGCAGATGTATCGCGCGATGCACCTGCCGCTCGCTAAAAATGTCAGTGCCGCCGGCGCACAGGTCGACAAATACTTCAATGAGGAATTCGGCCCGAACGTCACCATCGATGTCGACAACAAGGTCTGGGTAGAAAAGACCATCACCCTACTCGCAGACTATACGACCAGTCTCAAAGCAAATTACGACATCGAAGTCCGCAATATGGATTTCAAAGGCGACCCCGAAGGGGCGCGCCAGGCCATTAACGACGACATCTATAAAGCAACACACGAAAAAATCAGCGACCTGATCCAAAAGGGCATGATCACCCCACTCACGAAAGCCGTCCTCACGAACGCGATCTATTTCAAAGCCCCGTGGGCAGAAAACTTCCCCGCAGAAGCCACAGACAAAGCGGACTTCTTCACGGCCAACGGCGCCATCAAAGTCGATATGATGCACCACAGCAAACGCCACCGCGTCTTTGTCGATGACAAAATCACTGCGATTGACCTCGCTTTTGCCGAAAGCCCGTTCTCCCTCGTCATCCTCATGCCGACTGCCGGCGAACAGCTTCAGCCCGATGCCCTCAAAACACTTCAGCAGAACATGAATGCCAAAGCATTCCGCGAACTCTCGCAGAAAATGCAGTCCAAAGACACAGTCCTCTCACTGCCCAAATTCAAGATCGAGACGAGCATCCCACTCAACAGCCTGCTCAAATCGCTCGGCATGACAGAGGCGTTCTCGGATGATGCAGATTTCTCGCGCATGACCGGCAAGAAAGACCTGTTCATCTCGGATGTCATTCAGAAAGCCTTTATCGATGTCAACGAGAATGGCACCGAAGCCGCCGCCGCAACAGCTGTCGTCATGCGCATGAAAGCCATGATGCGCCCGAATCCGGAGCCTCCCGTCACGGTCACGATCGATCATCCGTTCATGTATGCGCTCGTGGAAAATCAGAGCGGTGCCATCCTCTTCCTCGGGGATGTCCAAAACTTCTAAGAACTAAAAAAGCGGAAGGCCAAAATCCTTCCGCTTTTTTTTTCAGATTAAGACCATTTGGTCTTATCAACCCATGACAGGCGTATCAATCCCAGTCATAGAAATCTTCATCGCCATTGTAATCCTCGATGCATGTATCACCAATTTTATCGATTTTACTCTTACTGCTCCCCAAATCCATCACGCAAGCGAGATCTTTCAGTGAGTAATTTTCAAAATCACCATCCAGTCTCACGCCACATTTATCTTTCGCGTAATCATTCACGCAATCTGCGATGCACTGATGATCATCCTTGGCACATTTTTCAGCACAGGCTGAGAACAGCGGCGAAACAAACGCGCAGACCGCGAACACCATCAAAACCTTCTTCATACCTTCTCCTCCAAAAAACAACGTCCCTATGAGGGAACGCTACCGCAGTCATAAAATACGTGTCTAGCTGCAAAATTACAGAGCACTATCAGACACGAACGCGTCAGATTGTAACACCACTTTAAGGCGTTTGCAAATGGCTATGTTTAAGCATTAAGCAATCGTGAGCAATAGGGAGACGACCTGGATGTCTGCGCCAATGGCGCATCTGTGTGAAACATTGAGCGCAAACATGAGAATACACTTTGAACCAGTTAAGTTCACATCCACACAGCGACGATACCTATTTTACGGCAGAAAGTTCTTCGCACAGCGATGATGGCAATTTTAAGGCAAGGAAGAGCAGCTTCAGAAGCGCATGCCTGGGGCAACGCCAAATTTTTTTCCAAACCGTCAAGAATTCGTCTATTTTGGCTGCAAGCGCCGGATACCCCCGGAGCCAGCAACATTATTATAATGATATGGCGCATAGGTGCGCCACAACACGGGTTCAGTCATGGCAGACATACAGAAAGGCATAAAGATAGGCGATATAGAGGTGAAGCCGGCAACAGCACTCGCACCGATGGAAGGGATTACGGATGTTCTGTTTCGTCACCAGATCAGATCCTGCGGCGGATGCGGCCTGACCGTAACGGAATTCGTGAACTGCGAAGGTCTCGCGCGCGACGTGAGCCGCGTCTGGAGCAAGGCTCTGCCCGGCGAAGAGGAACGCCCCGCATCGATTCAGATATATGGCAGGCAACCTGACCGTATCGCGCGCGCGGCGGCGATGTGCGAAGCAAAAGGCGCGCAAATCATCGACCTCAACCTCGGATGCCCAGCCAAGCAAGTCGTGTCGGGCAATGCAGGCAGCGCGCTGATGAAAGAGCCGGAGCTGTGCCGCGAGATTTTCCGCGCCGTGCGTGCTGCCATTTCAATCCCCATGACCGTCAAGATGCGCCTCGGCTGGAACAGTCACCAGATGAACGCCCTTGAAATCGCGCACATGGCCCAGGAAGAAGGCGCGGCAATGGTCGCCGTGCATGGCCGAACGCGTGAAGAAGCCTACCGAGGCAGAGCGCACTGGGACCTCGTCCGCCCGATTGCCGATGCGCTCAGCATCCCGGTTCTCGTCAACGGCGACATCCTGACGCGCGAAGATGCACGCAAAGCACTGGAACAATCCGGTGCAGACGGCATCATGGTCGGTCGCGGCCTGCTCCGCAATCCCTGGCTGCTCCGCCAAATCTCCGAAGAGCTCTCCGGTGAACCCGTCTACGAACCGACGCTCAAGGCGCGCTGCGACTTTGTATGCCACTACATCGACCTCATCGAGACCCTGCCAATTTCTGCTGCGGGCGCCATGGGCAAGGTCAAATGTTTTCTGGGCTATTTCACGCGCGGCCTGGCCTATTCGTCACAGATGCGCGAACGCGCCTACAGATTCAGTGAGATGTCAGCAATCCGAGAAGCAATCGTCGAGTACTTCGACATGCTTGAAAAGCAGGCACTCGAATCGGTCTTTGACAATGTCGTGCTCGAAGGCGGCCAGGACGAGCGCTTCAAGCCCGGCGATCCGCGAAGATGCGAGTGAGATGAGTTCTGGGCGTTCTGGGCATTCTGTGGGGGAAACCCTTTCT
>JAFUEE010000112.1 GCA_017464085.1 Pseudomonadota bacterium | reverse complement strand
CCCCCACTCCCCTTCAAGAAAGAAAGGCATTGGTGGGCGATACCGCGAATGTGAAGGGGGGGGCGGCGGCCGGTGCGTCAGGCGGACGGAGCGCGCGACAAATGTTAAAAAAAACGCCCGCTGCGGCGGGCGTTTGGAAAGACATCGAGCGGGTTATCTGTTACATGGCGGGAAGCGAGTCCGCGCTGATTGTCTGGACTTCCGCATTCGCATAGTTCGTCATCGTGATGTTCTTGTCCTGGTCGATGCTGATTTCGCCAAGGGCGACGCCGTCTTTTTCGACGAGCAGGCGGTTTTCGGTGACAGCCGTGAACTTGAGGGCATCGCCGTTCTCGTTGACAGCCGTGATGGTGCCGTCTTCGCCGGGAATATATTCAAAATTGCCGCCGAGGGGGTTGGAACCCATGAAGAACTCGATGATGTTGATGATCATCCAGTCGAGCCACAACACGACGGGGTAGGCCGGAATGACCGTGAAGCACCACATGACAAGGGTCTGGACGAAGACATTGGAGTGAACGTTCTTGTTGAAGTTATAGAGCAGGCGAGTAAGTCCGAAGCTGCCGAAGCAGCCCTGCATGCAGAGTCCGAAAATGACGGCAAGTGCGGAAGCTTTAAACCAGCGTTTCATAGTATCTCCTTCTGGCAGATGAAACGGATGAGATAAAATCGATTGGGCGAATACGCCATAGGGATAGATATTACGCCAATTTGGGGAATAATTCAATGATGACGTTGTATTATAATGAAGCTCTGAAATGCGCACTGTTTGTATTGTGTAATAAAGATGCAATTATGTCATTTATGTTTATGTATATCTCTTATGAATATTAAGAGAAGCGGTCGTGTATCGATTTTTGCAAGGCAAAATCGATAGCGGCCGCGACAGGCGGCGTATGGCTACGCCATAGCCGCCCTCCAGGAAACAGCGTGAGATCTGTGAAGCGTAAGGGGTGTGGGCTGAAGCAGGCGTGGATGAAGGGCTGTGTTGTGGTGTCAAAAAATGAAACAAGATTTGACATATCGATTTTGTAGTCATATCATCTTATAAGCTAGGCTGATTTGGAAAAGAAATTGACATGAAGGAGATATCATTATGGCAGCCAATGGAAATGAAGGTCAGCATGCTCAGAAGCCCGCAGTTAAATCTTGGTATAGCGGGGGCAAGAATTTCAAGGTGACGCATTATACCTATGCGGTCGAGAACGATCCGTTTTATACGTCTGCCAAACAGACGGAACTGGTCGAAGTTCCAGAACTCGACAATCGCAAGTTTACGCGCGGTTTCCTCGGAATCGATAAGAATGGCAAAGTTCTCCCAAGGAGTAAAAATGCTGGTGTGACGATGCAGGGCACTGGTCTGACAAATCAGGGTGATTACATCACATATACTAACAGCAAAGGGGGAAAAGCGAATTTTAGGTTTGGCGTAGGCGGCAGGTTTTCCGGAGTCAGTCGCCCATTCGAGCAGATTGCGGTCGATCCCAAGGTCATTCCTAAAGGCAGCAAGGTTTATGTCGAGAAATATGGCAGAGTCATGAGTGCCGACGATATCGGAAGCGCAATCAAGGGAAATCACATCGATGTCTTTGTTGGTCCGAAAACCCATAAAGAGGCAGTGATACTTGGGGATAAGTGGTCGCGCATCGGAAAGGTTGGTAAAAATGTAGCGACGGGCGGCGCGGACATTCCGACGCAGGCTAAAACGCCAGCCAGCTCCCCCGCCCGGAAGGCTCCTGCCAAAAAAGCACAGCCTCAGAATACGGCGGCCCATGATTCGGTGAATATCCCTAAAAACGGATGTGTCCATATCGTCGGTCCCAATGAATCTCTGGCCAGCATCGCGGCAGACCACAAGGTTCAGGGCGGCTATCGGGCACTTGCGGCATATAACGGCATTGCCAATCCCAGGCTCATTCATGTCGGGCAGGAAATTGTGATTCCGCCAGTGGGCAACGTGGCTGCAAGCGCGCCCAGGCCCGAAATCGCGCCCAATCCTCAGGCTGTTGCTCAGGCCGGGTTCTTTGAACATGCCGTTGCAAAGGGGGAAACGCTTGCCTCTATTGCCAAAAAGTATCATGTCGTGGGCGGCTATAGAGCGATTGTAAATGCGAATAATTTGCGCAATCCTAACTCGCTCACCATTGGTCAGAAACTCCGCATCCCAAGCGCGAAAGCACACAGATAACTCTGGGTACGGTCTCTTTCTGAGGTTCCGGCACGCAGCGCGGTTGCACCCCGCTTTGTGCGTCTGAGTAGTTTCAAGTTCAAGCGTGATACGAAATACATAGCCATCAGCGAAAAGCCGCCTTCGGGCGGCTTTTTTTATGCCCTGTTCGACTCATAGGCGTTGCTTCATGTGTCGCTGGGATTCCAAATGCATCTTCATGTCGTTCGGATGGGACGCAAAAACTCATCGGATGCAGAGGAAAACAAAATAGTTGTAACAATTATTTGACACAAAATTGTCAGAAGACTAATTTAATTATAGCTAGGAAAGGCTGATTGATATGACAGGAAACTAAACAGAAGGAGAAAACACCATGCCAGACAACGGTAATCAAAGCAATCAGGTTCAGAAGCCGACAGTGAAGTCGTGGATTCAGGGCGGTGCCAGTTTCAAAGTGACCCATTATTCGTATGCAGTCGAAGATGATCCGTTTTATGCGAATCATGGCCTGACGGATATGGTCACGGTGCCGGAACTCAACAATCGCCAGTTTTCGCGCGGTTTTTTGGGAATTAACAAAGACGGCTCGATTTTGCCGAGCTCGAAGAACGTCGGCGTGACCATGCAGGGCACAGGCCAGACGCTTCAGGGCGACCACATCATGTATGCGGGCAAGTCCGGAGGAAAGGCGACATTTGCGTTCGGTGTGGGCGGCGCGCATGCGACAGTCACTCGTCCGTTTGAGCAAATCGCGGTCGATCCCACGGTCATTCCTTATGGCTCAAAGGTCTATGTGGAAGCATACGACAAAGTCATGAGTGCTGATGATACAGGCGGCGCGATCAAGGGCAAGCATATCGATATCTTTGCCGGGCCTCAGACTTACGGCAATATCTGCCGCCTTTTGGGCGGCGTGCAATCTTCACGGCTTGGGCTTGTCGATGCGAATACGCCGACATCTGGCGGCGGAAATACGACGACAGCGACGACTCAGAACAAGCCTGCCCAGAATTCGCCTGCTCAGGCGCCCGCAAATCAGGCACAGGCAAACAGCGCGGCTGGAACAGTCTATACCGTCGTTTCTGGCGATACGCTTTCCGGCATTGCAGCGAAATTCAATGTTGCAGGCGGCTTTCAGGTGCTCGCGACTTATAACGGCATCTCAAATCCGAGAATGATCCGTGTTGGTCAGAAAATCGTGATCCCGGGCAATGGAAATACAGCTGAATCTGCGCCAAAACCTCAGGTTTCTCCTGAGCCTCAGGCTGTTCAGGCACAGCCATCCGCCGCTCAGGATACGTATTACACAGTCGTTTCTGGCGACACGCTCTCGAAAATCGCTAAGAAATTCAACGTTCCTGGCGGATATATGACCATCGCGAATGCGAACGGCATCACCAATCCCAATATCATCAATGTCGGTCAGAAACTTCGCATCCCTGCTTGATGCGGAGATGTCACCGGCAGCCCAAACGCATGTACCGGTCCTTTTGATGCAGCCATATTAAGGCGGCCGGTACTGATGCGATTTCTTTGAACGTCAGTCGTGCCTTTTGGCGGCTGGCGTTCCGCTTGCTTTGAACAATTCGTCGCTTAGCCACCCTAAAATTTGAATCCTCATATTTAATATCCACGCTTGGGGGAACAGAGCCAAAAACTATCGCCTTTCTTTCTGGAAGGGGTGTGGGGAAACCTCTTTCTTTTGGCATAAAAGAAAGAGGTTTCCCCACAAAATATCCCCCCAAAAGGCTCATCTCGACTGTGACTGTATCGCCCAATACCCGAAAAGCGTCTCGATATGTTTGCGAGCCTCATCCTCCTTGTCCTGAGTGGCTTTGTTGAGGCTGAGCGCTTCTGCGCTGAACATGCCGTCCGGCAATTGTTTGATCACGAGCGTGGTCGAGATCATCTTGAGGAATGTGGTTCCGGCTGTTTTTTCATTGTGATAGAGCAGGCCGACGCGCGTCTGACCGTCATAGAGTGCGTCTATGATGGCTCCGAGGTCGAACTTGATCGAGAGGACATACTTCATTTTGACATGCATGGTGTATGTCGTGCGATTCGGGGTTTCGACGAACTCATCGCGGACGATGTCTTCGGTGAGGTGGTTGGGCCCGATGATCATGACATTGGTCAGGTCGGCATAGACATCGTCCAGGGAGCCTTTGAAATAGCCCTTTCCCTCGACCCATACGGCGTCATCGGTGCCGCTGTTGATGTTGTAGACAGGGGAGTGATCTGCCGGCATGTCGGGCCATGCCGTATGAGGCGTGAAGTCCTGGACATCGTTGATGGAGATGCCTGGAGTTGTTTGTGGCTGTGCCTGTTCGGTATCCGTGGATTGGTCGGGGCCTGCCTGTGCTTCTGGAGCCTGCGGCTGTATCGCGAGAGCAGGGTTTGGCGCAGGCGTCGATGTGGCGCAGGCGGTCGAGAGGCAGGCGGAGGCGATCAGTATGGGAAGGATTTTTTTCATGGTGACTAGAGAAACAGCGGGTTGGGGCGGAGCGGCGCACCGTGGACTTCGGCGTCTTTGGCCGAGCATGGAAGGGCGGTGATGCCATTTTGTGAAAGATAGACGACCTCTGGCTGAAGTTCCACTCGGAACTGCAGATAAACGCGCGTGATGATGTCTTGCGCGAGTGCGATGACATCGTCTGACGTGGCATTGAGGCGGTTGACAATCGCCAGGCAATGGTAGTCGCTGAGCGCTGCGCCGCGCAGGCTGTATCCCTTGTTGAAGCCAGCCTGTTCGATGAGCCATGCGGCTGAGAGCTTTGTCTTGCCGTTTTCTGCCGGGAAGCTCGGCATGGGCTTGTGATTTTTGATGATGCTTGCGGCATTGATGCGCTGCGCGTCTTCGCCGGGCACGACTGGATTGACGAAGAAACTGCCGACGCTATGCGTGTTGACATCGTTCCGGTCATAGCACATGGCCTTTGAGCGGCGCGTTTCGAGGACGATCTCGCGCAGCGCGGCTGCCGTCTGCGGCTTGGAGAGTGCGATTTTCTTGAAACCGTGCGCGGCGCAGCGAGCAATGGCTTTGTCTGCATCGTATGGATACAGCCGCATCGTCACGGAGGTGACGATGAACGGATTTTCTGGCGTTTTGAGCGCTGTGTGACGATAGGCGAACTCGAGGTTTGAGGGCTTGAGCGTAAGGCTGTCGCAGTCGCGGCAGTGCACGGCCTGCGCGCTGACAAAGACTTCGGAAATCTCTTGGCCGTATGCGCCGATATTCTGGACGAGGCTGCCGCCGACAGACCCCGGGATGCCGCTCAGGGACTCGATGCCGCCGAGATTTCTGCGGCAGGCTTCGGCGGCGATTTCGTCAAAGGGCACTCCGGCATCAGCCGTCACCCAGGTTGAGCCGTCAGCCTGGGGCTGCCACTCGACGTTGCGCATTGCCGGATGGATCACAATGCCTGAAAAGCCTTTGGAATCGATCAGGACATTGCTGCCTTCTCCGAGGATGAACACCGGCAGGGCTTCATTTTTGGCGATTGCCAGCGCGTCCGAAAGCTCCTGGGCTGAGCTGGCTTCGATGTATTTTCGCGCGATGCCGCCGATCCCCATGGTCGTATGTGAAGCAAGCGAATGATTTTCAAGGATCTGCATATCGTTTCTCCCTTATGGCTTGGTGGCTTCGTTGACGATATCGACGGCCTGTTCCTGAATTTTCTTGAGATGCGCTTCGCCTTTGAAGCTTTCCGCATAAATCTTGTAGATGTCTTCTGTGCCGGAGGGGCGCACGGCGAACCATCCGTTCTGCGTGCAGATCTTGAGGCCGCCGATCGGCGCGCCGTTGCCCGGGGCATGCGTGAGGATGCTGTCGATCTTTTCGCCCGCGAGTTCCGTAATGTGGATCCGGTCTGCCGAAAGTGCGCCAAGAATCTTGCGCACGCGCGCGTCTGCCGCAGTTTCGATTCTGCCATAAGCCGGAAGGCCGTATTTCTGGACATGCGCTTCATGGCGTGCAGCCGGATCGAGGCCGGTCTTTGCAGTCATCTCTGCGGCAAGCATGCAGGGAATGATGCCGTCTTTGTCGGTCGACCAGACCTCTCCATTGAACCGCAGGAAGGATGCGCCTGCAGATTCTTCGCCGCCAAACCCGAGCAGGCCGCTGAACAGGCCGTCCACGAACCACTTGAAGCCGACAGGGACTTCATAGACTTCGCGCCCGATTCCCGCGCATACGCGGTCAATCAGCGCGCTCGACACGAGCGTTTTGCCGACTTTCATATCGGCAGGCCACGCTTTGCGTGTCGTATAAAGATATTCGATCATGACGGCCAGGTAATGATTGGGATTCATCAGGCCGCTGCGCGTGACGATGCCGTGACGGTCGCCGTCAGGATCGTTCGCAAATGCCAGGTCAAATTCCGATTTCATGTCGATTAAAGACGCCATGGCATAAGGCGATGAGCAATCCATGCGGATCTTGCCATCGTGGTCGAGCGTCATAAATCCGAACGATGCATCAATAAACGGCTGTGTATTCGTCAGATTCAAACGGTACATTTCCCCGATGCGGTCCCAGAAATCGAGCGTGGAGCCGCCGAGCGGATTGACGCCGAGATGTATCCCGGAATTCGCGATCGCGTCCATATCGATGATATTGCGCAGATCGGCAACATAGGGATCGATATAATCTTCTGGATGAAGATTCTCATGCGTTCTGGCAATGTTGAGCGAGATTCTTCGGATATCTTTGCAATCATTGCATAAAATTTCATTCGCGCGCGCCTGGATCCACTTGGTGGCGTCTGTGCCGGCAGGGCCTCCGGTCGGCGGGTTGTATTTGAAGCCGCCATACATCGGCGGATTGTGCGATGGCGTGATGATGATTCCGTCCGCGCGCTGGGGATTGTCCGCTTTCATGCCCCGGTTGTGCCGCAAAATCGCATGGCTCACGACTGGCGTCGGCGTATAGCTGAACCCTGTCTGCACGACGACCTGCACGTCATTCGCGCAAAGCACTTCGAGCGCCGAAATAAACGCCGCCTCGCTGAGCGCATGGCTGTCCATGCCGATATACAGCGGGCCGCCGATATGCTCTTTTTTGCGGTATTCCGCCACGGCCTGGCTGATCGCGAGAATATGCATCTCATTGAAGGAGCCCTTTGACGATACGCCGCGATGTCCGCTTGTGCCGAAGGACACCTGGCATTCCGGCAGGCTCATGTCGGGCCGGATCGTAAAATAATCGGACATCAGCCGGGGAATGTTCGTCAGATCGCGTGGGGCCGCTTTTTGGCCAGCCTGTGGATGAATCGCCATATTATCCTCCTAATTATTGGGCGGCAAAATCGCCGTGCGAACGAATATTTTTTAACGTTCCACGGAACGTCTTTACATTGGGGGCGCGGCTATTTGCAAAGCAAATACGCCGCGTCTGGGCCGCGCCTATGCGCTGTGCGCATACGGCGCGAAGAGACGTTCCACGGAACGTCTTTACATTGGATGCGCGCCTATGCGCTGTGCGCATACGGCGCGAAAGACGTTCCATGGAACGTCTTTACATTGGGGGCGCGGCTATTTGCAAAGCAAATATGCCGCGCGCCGCTGGGGGTTACAGATGCCGCATGAGGGCAGACATCGACTGAGGTGTCGGGAACAGCATGGCAAAAGCCTGTGTCTGTGCAAACAGGCGCATCCAGGCTGTCAGGTGATCGGAAGCCTTGTCGGGGTCTTGTGCGGCCGCGAGCGCGCCAAGCGCAAGCCCGAATGTGCCAAGGGAAACAGCCGGGAAGCGTGATGTCTCGCGCAGGAAAACTGCTTCAAACAGCGCATATTTGACGTATTTCGCGAACGCATGGCCTTCGGCAAGCAGAGGGCTTTCTGAAACAGGGCGGCAGAGGCATTCGCAGAGCTCGCGCGCATGGCGCGCGTGGGCCGTCGTGCCGAGCTTTTCGGCCTCTTGCGCGAGCATGCCCGAAAGCGCGCGAAACGCCTTCTGGATTTCTTGAAGGAAAGGCTTGGGGAGCTTGTCGAGCCTGGCCTGTGCGCCTTTCGCGAGCGACGCGAGCAATGAGGCATAGCTCATGTCGGACTGAAGCCAGCTCATGATCTGCGCTTCTTGGATGCGCGCCTGCAAGGCTTCCTCAGGGTCGTTGATGCGAATGACCGGACGGAAGGCTGCATTCTGAATGAGGTCATCGAGCGTCTCTGACATCTGCGGGTCTTTGCGATAGTTCGCGAGCTGGTCAGGCGCGGCAGGGGAGAGGTCGCAGCAGCGGTAATTCGCATAGCAGTAGGGCTTGATGCCGATTCGGATTTCGGACTCCGTGCGGATCGCGATGAGCGGGAAGCGCCTGCATGCCGCCGGCTTTTTGGCCGCCCCGAAGTGCCCATGAATCGTGCACTTGTGCTCGCTGTCGAGGAAAATGCAGCGCTTGCCGGGGAAATTGAGGAAATAGAGGCATGAGCCGTCCGGTTTGAGCCCTTTCATGATCGGGTTGACATCTTTGGGGACGCCGGCGCTTTCGGGCAGGTCTTTGTGCGCGTCCAGCACGTTCTTGTGTTCTTCGTCAAAGAGCGGGCCGACGAGCTGTGCCATGCAGGAACAGCCGCACATCTCGCAGGCGTGCGCGAGCGGGTAGGGCATGGCGATTCGCAGTTCTGAATCGTGGCTTTCTATGGCTTTCATCTGACAGAGGCTTTCGAGAGCTTCGGTGACCTGGTGCGGATCATAAGGCCGGGCTGTCATCATGACGAGCGCGGTCAGAAGCTCATCGAATGCGGAATCCGGAAATCTGAGCAGGAAATCGACGATATGAGTCTGAAGGGCGTTCAGGCTGAGCGGTTTCTGGTCGAGCGAGACGGCCTGCGAGTGATCTTCTGCGGTCTGAAGGGTGACTTTTGGGGAGCATCTGTAATAGGTGATCATGTGTCTTCTGAGCGCGCGAGCTGTGCCGCCAGCGGCGGCGTTTAAAAAAAGATTGCGGCGCGTATCGTCAGATAGCGCCGCAAGCCGCGCGTATCGCCAGATAGCGCGGCGCCCGAAAGAAATCAGTTGGGGTAGACATAGCCGACGAGGCTTTCGGTCGTCTGCCCTTCGCAGTTTGAGGCTGGGGAGACGAAATGCGAGCCGTTGCCGGGGACGTAGCATCGGTAGATGGGGATGGTGCCGGAGACCTGGCTGTTATAGACATAGCCCATGGGGCCCATGCTGAATTGTCCTTCGCAGTTGGGGTCTGGGGAGATCATCGTATGCGAGCCGGATGCGCCGCCGACGCGGCATTCGAAGACGAGCTTGGTGTTCGCGTCCGGGGTGCGTCGGATGCGCCAGGACTGTTCGGCCTTGAAGCCCGAGGGCGGCTGGCGCGTGGTGATCCAGTGCATGCCGTTTTTGCTGTAGCGTGTCATTTTGACGTAGGGGAGGAATTCGAAGCCGCAGGACGGGTAGCCGTCGACGTGCCGGTTCGCGAGCGCGAATGTCGTCCATGCGGGTTTGGGCGTTCCGTTTGAGGCCCAGAGGCCGCAGCCGAGGCCGGCGGCGACTTCGGTCGGGTGGTCGACGAGGCGATGATAGATGAAGCTCTCGACGCCGGGCGTGCCCAGAAGGTTGCGGAAAGCCTGGCAGAGCTGGCTGTTCTGTTGCGCGTACATGCCTGCGTTGACGCCGTTGATGCCGTTTTCGGTCAGCTGGATTTCCCAGGCGTGCGGGTCGTTCGGGTAGTTTTTGCGCAGCCAGCCTTCGAGGACGCCGATGTTGCCGAAGGTGATGCGCGGCCAGTCGTCCGCGCCGAAACTGGGGGATGTCAGGTTGGGCGGGTAGGCGTGCCAGGCGACTCTCCAGTCGCGGCTGCCGAGTTTGGGCACAAGTTTCCTGAGGAATGTCTCGGCACTGACGATCGGCCGCGTTTCGCTGATCTTGCTGTCGAACGTCGAGCCGAAGAAGTGCGTGAACGAAATCAGGACTTTGGCGTTTTTCTGCTCCTGGCGCGCGTAATCGTAGGCGGCGTTCCAGCTCTGGGCATAGACGGTCGTCCAGGTGTCGATGTTGCAGGTGCCTTTCTGGCAGCCGGGGTTGAACCACTCCGAGGCGTTGACCTCGTTGTGAATGACGAAATCCGCGATCCTGCCGTGTCCCTGTTCTCCGTTGAAATAATTGGCGAGGAAGCCGACGAAACGGCCGTAATCAGTGGCACCTTGTTCGGTGGGCGCGCAGAAATAGGGGGCGACGATGATGTTGTTGTTGCACGAGCGCCGGGCCCAGCCGGGCACGCCATAGACGACGGCGGTGACGACGACGCCTGCATCAGAATAGGCTTTGATCGTGTTGGCGGTATTGGGCTCGATGTTGAAGCAGTTGCCGTCATATTTGACCTGGCCGGGGGCGCAGTTTCCTGTCTGCGCGGGCTGCCAGGTTTCCCAGACGAGGTTCATCGCGACGCCGTGTGTTTCGTTGCCGATGACCTGATTGATGTCCTGGAAGTCGGGCTGAAGGCCTTTGATGCTCTTGCGCGTCGGGTAGGTGTTCGCGACGGTGTTCGACTTGCAGACATTGTCCTTGCAGGTCTGGCCGGATGCGCATGAGCCGCAGTTGAGCGTGCCGCCGCATCCGTCGCTGACCGAGCCGCAGTTCTTGCCCAATGACCCGCATGTCTTTGGGGCGCATTTGCAGACGTTGCCCTGGCAGGTATTTGGGGAACTGCACGAGCCGCAGTTGAGTGTGCCGCCGCATCCATCGCTGATCGAGCCGCAGTTTTTGCCCTGGGCCTGGCAGGTCGTAGGTTTGCAGTTGCAGACGTTGTTGGTGCATGCCTGGTCGGCGGCGCATGAGCCGCAGTTGAGCTTGACGCCGCATCCGTCCTCGACGGTGCCGCAGTTTTTGCCGAGGTCAGCGCATGTCTTTGGCTTGCAGCCGCATGCGCCGTCGTTGCAAGTCTGGTCGCCGGCGCATGAGCCGCAGTTGAGCTTGACGCCGCATCCGTCGTCGAAGGTGCCGCAGGATTTTCCGAGGTCTGCGCATGTCTTTGGCTTGCAGCCGCATACGCCGTCGTTGCAAGTCTGGTTGCCTGCGCAGGCGCCGCAGTCGATTGCATTGCCGCATCCGTCGTCCGCCGTGCCGCAAAAACGGCCGAGTTCTGAGCATGATTTGGGCTTGCATTCGCAGTTTCCGGCGACGCAGTGCTGACCTGATCCGCAGGCTTTGTTGCATGAGCCGCAGTTTGCTGCGTCATTTGTCGTATTGACGCATCTGCTGCCGCAGCGCGTGGATTCCGGGGTGTTGAGGCATCCCGGTGCGCATGTGCCATTGCTGCAGACGGGCGTTTCGCCGGTGCATGTGTTTTCGCATGTGCCGCAATGCTCGGCGGTGTCTGCCGGCACGCATTTGTCGTTGCAGCAGATCTGAGCGCTGTCGCAGCCGCGTCCGCCGCAAGGCTCGACGCATTCGCCTGAGGCGTTGCACACCTGGCCGGTCGGGCAGACGCATGCCGCCGAACAGGTGCCGTTCTGGCAGAAGGAATTGGCGGCGCAGGTATGTCCGCACGAGCCGCAGTTGTCAGGGTCTGTCTTGATGTCCGTGCATTTGTCGCCGCAGCATGTGCCGTTCGGGCAGCCGGAGTCGCAGGAGCCCATGGGCTTGATGGTGGTGCAGGCCCCGTTGATGCAGTATTCATCCGGATCGCAGGCAATGCCGCACGAGCCGCAGTTGTTCGCATCTGCAAGCGGATGGATGCACCTGTCGTCACAGCATACGCGCGGCGACTGGCAGACATCCGAACATGACTGGACGACAACATCCGCACATCGGCCAGTTTTGCAGGTCATGCCGTCCGGGCAGGTATTTCCGCATGTGCCGCAGTTGTTCGTGTCTGTGAGCGTATCTGTGCAGGCGAAGCCGCAACATGCCAGGCCGTTCGTGCATCCTCCGCATGCGTCTGTGACGGGCTCGCATGTGCCGCCGCTGCATGTCTCGCTGATTCCGCAGGTGATCCCGCATCCTCCGCAGTTCTGTGCGTCTGACGAAGTGTCTGTGCAGACATAGCCGCAGCATTCCGTGCCCTCGGCACATCCGCCGCAGAGATCTTTGGCTGTCGTGCATTCGCCGCCAAGACATGATTCTTCTGGCTTGCACACGATGCCGCAGCCGCCGCAGTTGTTCCTGTCTGTGATGTACTCCACACATATATCGTCGCAGCAGGTTTGGCTGGGCGTGCATGTGCAGCTGATCAGAAGCCGATTGGTGTTTTCCGATTCGCAGCCTGCGCACAGCAAGGTGCAGAGACTGGCATAAAATAAAGCTTTCTTAGTGTTCATTTACGATGACCCTTCCAAAAGCGATCTCTCATCGCTAAAACCTGCCCTGTTTATACCATATTTCTCCCTTTAACACACAACTCTTCACACGCAATTATGCGCCAGGTTTCACCATTTCTGTTCCCATGTCTCTGTGTTGCACTCGCACAAAATGACGGCTTGTGGTATGTCTGCGCGCTATGTGCGGTCAGTTGCCGCGCTTCATGTTTCAGTCATCAACCTTATCGATTGAGGTTTTCTCGCAAACCTCGCTTTTACAGCCAGCCAAGGAAACATTCATGAGTTCAACGGCCATTCTGCTTCTTCACTGCCCGGATACGCAGGGCATCATTTCTGAGATTACGCGCTTTATCACGGACAATCACGGGAACATCATCGACCTCGACCAGTATGTCGATCACATCGACAACATGTTCTTCATGCGCCTGGAGTGGCAGCTTGACGGTTTTCTGATCGCGCGCGAAAAAATCGCCGATGTGATCGAGACGCTCTATGCCCAGCGCTATCAGATGACGTTTGATCTTTACTTCAGCGATGAGCCGCCGCGCATGGCGATCTTTGTCAGCAAGATGAGCCACTGCCTCTATGATCTGCTCGCGCGCTACCGTGCTGGGGAGTGGAATGTCGAGATACCGTGCATCGTGAGCAATCATGAGGATCTCCGCTTTATCGCCGAGCAGTTTGATATTCCCTATTATGTCTGGTCGATCAACAAGGATCACTCCAACAAGGCCGAAGTTGAGAAAGCGGAACTCGAGCTTCTCCGCGAAATGCGCGTCTCATTTATCGTTCTTGCGCGCTATATGCAGATCATCAGCGATGAGCTGATCTCAGCCTATCCGCACAACATCATCAATATCCACCATTCATTTTTGCCTGCATTTATCGGCGCCAAGCCGTATCACCAGGCTTTTGAGCGCGGGGTCAAGATCATCGGCGCGACCAGCCATTACATCACCGCAGATCTCGATGCGGGCCCGATTATCGAGCAGGATGTCGTGCGCATCACCCATCGCGATACGCCGGAAAGCCTCGTGCTCAAAGGACGCGATCTCGAAAAAATCGTCCTCTCCAGGGCTGTCACGAAACATATCGAGCGGAAAATCCTGACCTATCACAACAAGACGATCATCTTTAACTGAAGGCACTGAGAGGCTCGTAAAACAACGGGGGGCAAACATTTAAACTGTCCCGGCCCTCAGAACCCATCAGTTAAGCTGCCCCGGCACTCAGAACCCATCAGTCTAAAAAAACTCAGAACCCATCAGTCTAAAAAACTCAGAACCCATCAGTCTAAAAAAACTGGTACAGAAGCGCATCTCCCCAGCCCCTCAAAAATATCCAAACTACTGCCTTTCTTTAGGAAGGGGGTGTGGGGGGAACCCTTTCTTTTGGCAAAAAGAAAGGGTTCCCCCCACAAAATATCTCACAAAATATCTCAAAAAAATCACACTCATTCAGAGGAAATATGAAGAAAAAAATAAACGAACCCGCGCCGGTCTCGATCGAGACGGTCTCGCTGTGCGAGACAGCGAAACAGCGATATCTCAACTATGCGCTCAGCGTCATCACTAGCCGTGCGCTTCCCGATGTCCGCGATGGCATGAAGCCCGTGCAGCGCAGGATTCTCTATGGCATGCACGAGATGCATCTCACGCATGAGGTCAAGTTCCAGAAGAGCGCGCAGGTCGTCGGACAGGTCATGGGGCGTTATCATCCACACGGCGACAGCGCCATTTATGATGCGCTCGTCAGGCTTTCACAGCCCTTCACGATGCGCTATCCGTTCGTGGACGGGCAGGGCAATTTCGGCTCGATGGACGGCGATTCTGCTGCCGCCTATCGTTATACGGAAGCGCGATTGCAGCCGATCGCGGATGCGATGCTCGAAGACCTCAACGAACATGTCGTCGACTTCCAGCCCAATTATTCCGGCACGCTGCGCGAACCGACGGTCCTCCCGACAGCCATTCCTGCGCTTCTCGTCAACGGTTCCAAAGGCATCGCTGTCGGCATGGCCACCGATATTCCGCCGCACAACCTCAGTGAGACGATTGACGGATGCATCGCGATGATCGACGATCCCGATGTCTCGCTCGATGCGCTCTGCAAGCTCATCCCAGGGCCTGATTTCCCTACCGGCGGGCGCATTCTCACTTCTCACGAGGATATCAAAAAAGTCTACGAGACCGGGAGAGGGCCGATCGAAATCCAGAGCGATTACCACGTCGAGCAGGAAGGCAAGAAGACTCGCATTATCATCACGAATATTCCCTATCAGGTCAACAAGCGCGACCTTTGCAAGGCGATCGCTGATCTCATCGAGTCGAACAAGCTTCCGCTCCTCACGAATGTACAGGATGAGTCCACGACAGATGTCCGCATCGTGCTCGACCTCAAGAATGGCGCGGATCCCAATACTGTCATGGCCTATCTCTTCAAGCATACCGACCTGCAGGCGCGCTTCAATGTCAACATGACCTGCATCGTGCCCGGCGACAAACGCGAAGATGGTCATGTCGTCTATCAGCCCAGACGCCTTGGGCTGCGCGACATCATCCGCTATTTCATCGATTTCCGTCTCGAAGTCGTCACCCGGCGCATGCAGTATCAGCTCTCGCAGCTCGAAGCGCGCATCCACATCCTCGAAGGCTATATCAAGCTCTTCGACGGGCTTGATGAAGCCATTCATATCATTCGAGAAGCCGAGGATAAGGACGATGCCTCGCGCAAGCTCTGCGCGCGTTTCCATATTGATGACGAACAGGCCGAGGCCATCCTGCAGCTGCGGCTCTACAGGCTTGCGAAACTCGAGATCGACAAGATTGAAGCGGAACTCGCGGCCAAAACTAAGGAAGCCGACCATATCCGCAACATTCTCAGCTCCGACAAGCGCCGCTGGAAAGTCGTCCGCGAGGAGCTCGTCTATGCCAAGAAAACTTACGGCGACGAACGCCGCACGCAGTTCGACGGCAAGGATCTCAGCGATTCCTATTCTGCAGAAAAATACATCATCGACGAGGACTGCTATGTCATCGTGACGCGCTCCGGGCTCTTCAAGCGCCAGCGTTCGTTTTCCGATGTCTCCTCCACGCGCACCAAAGAAAATGATGCCGTTGCCTTTGTCCGCTATGGCTCGACACGCGCCCCGCTCATCCTTCTCTCCTCGCTCGGCAAGGCATACACGCTCCTCGTCGATCAGGTGCCTGCCACGACTGGCCACGGTTCCCCGGTCGCGACAGTCTTCAAGCTCGAAGACGGGGAGCAGATCATTGGCGCATATATCGACGATCCGCGCTTCCTCTGCCCGGATGAGCCGAAGAAGGAGAGCAAGACACTGCTCGATCTGATGGAGCCCGCGCAGAATGACGCTCAAAGCGGGCGCTATATCGTCGCAGTCAGCCGCCAGGCTCAGGTCGTCCGCATCTCGCTCGATGCGTTCAGTTCCGTTTCAAGCGCGACAGGCAGATATTACATGCGCCTCAATGCAGGCGATACTGTCATCCGCACCGCTGTCACGCGCGAAGCCGGCTATGTCTCCCTCATCTCCGACAACACGCGCGCAAACGTCTTCCCGATCCTCGATGTCCCCGTGCTCAAGATGGCTGGCAAGGGATACCGCGCGATCGGGCTAGACCCCGGCACATCGGTGGCCGCTGCGCGCATCGTTCAAAATCCCGACGAAGGCGTGCGCATCGAGCTCTCCGACCATCGCGAAATCACCATCTCCGAACGCCGTCTCGCGGGCGGCGAACGCGGCGGAAAAGGCCGTCTCCTCATGCGGCGCGGCTCCGTCCTCCAGGTCATCGAGGATTCAAAGTACGATATCGATGATCCAAACGCGACGCCTCCTGCAACGCCAGATCCCTCAACCCCCGAGTCCTGATCTTTCTTTTGTCGCTTCGCCTATGCGCCATCCGGCGCATACGGCTCGCTGGGGCGCGGCTATCGGCTCTGCCGATAAGGCCCGCCTCACTTATTGTTGGGGATTTTCGTGGGGG
>JAFUEE010000111.1 GCA_017464085.1 Pseudomonadota bacterium | reverse complement strand
TCAATGCGTGAAATTCTGAATTGGATACGTATTAATTTGTTCTCAAACGAAATTCTCGACGATTACCTCATACCTAAGATGACTGAACCTATTGTGAATCCTCAGCTTGCGCTGTTCTGAAAAGTTGTGGGACAGCAGTGACCTTGAAGATACTATTCACCAAGAGGACAAATCCAGCCATCACACCCACTTCCATCTTTCGGCATCCCCCTGTGCGCGACACATAACCAGGCTTTACAACGATTCCGCAATTCGCGGCGATCCCCCGTGCACGACACATAACCCAAGAACCTGTATCACGCGCATTTATGCCTGCCACATGTGCGCAAACACCTCAATACCTCGACACCCCCTTAAGGAAACTCTGAACAATTGCATAATATTCAATCATGATATCGCGCAATAAAGCATTGCCCTTATCAGGCACACTACTGCCTACCTTCTATTGCCTACTGCCTTGTATTTCATATCCACAAACGCTGAACACAGCCTAAAATTCACTAAACTCTAATCTCCTCCACTTCTTGCAGCTGATCGGCTTGACATTGGCTCTCCTTCAACAACATCTCAAAAAATGACATATATTCATACTTTACATTTTCTTTTAAACCTCGAACAAGTACATATTTCTGATGATTGATGTGATTGACCAGATAAATAGTATATATATTCTGTTTATTCTCTGAAGACGTCGACTCTGCACTCAATACGAATTCTCGCGGTCTCAGCGTAATGACATTACCTTTCCTTATAAAGCCTTGCTCATATTCTATCACACCGCCCTTAAACGTCACCCAAGTATGGCTAATCCTAAAATAAATACCTAGACCCAGTATAACAGCGCCTATAGTTAAAAATATAAATCCAAACAATATATATGCCGCTCGATCCGAAAGGCCAGTATTGTTCGTAAACGACCCACCACCAGTATCAAGCTCCCCACTCACAATCGTGCGAACCCACGATGGCCCCAGAAGCGGATAAGTGATCAATGACCAAAAGAAACCGAACAATAACAAAAATGTCGCCCGGTTTGTGCTCTTCAATACAGGAAATGTCTCTCCCTTTATCCACTTGCACGCGCCTTTTGCCCCATACGGCACATCCGGAAAGTGGCATACGCACTCCACTTCCGTCGGATACATATAGTTATAGGTCACACCAGCGCGATGATCCGCGCCTGCTTGCGCGACAGATCTAGACGCTTGAGTCTTGACCGGCGCATATATTTCCTGTGCGCCACTTGATGCGCCTACTGCCAAAGGCGCGTCCTTCTTCAGGATGACGGGTGATGCGCCCCCAAGCTGACGCTTTCCACCTGTGTCACCAGATAAAAGCCCACGGCTTTGGCCGCCAGGCAAAGCCCCTTTGCCAAACGGAAATCCGCCAATCTCAATATCCGGCTGATCATTTGATGCATCGGGCGCCGAAAAGCCCCCAACACTTTTCGGCTTCTGATCATCCCCCCAAATCGCATCTTTCGGCTCCCCCAAATCATCCAGCTCACTCTTATCCCAAATCGCCATGATTTCACCCCAACCTTCAAGAAACTGCCGATAAACACCCTGACTTCAGGAACCTCTGAATAATTCGCTTTCCGTTCCCCCCCAAAAACCTCCCTCGCCATTTATGAAGAAGCGGCTCGGGGAAAGGTCAATTACTCAGACTTCCCTTAAAAATTGTATCAAATTGCCTGACAGAATGCACACCATTTCGGCGCATCCGCTCGCAAGGCATCCAAGTCACCGCGCTCAAATGCTTCCCCCCACCTGTCAGCCAGAAGCGCATCCGCATTCGCCAATTCCACAAGCGCATTCACCATATCCATGCTGAAATTGCGAATCACCGGATTTTCCGCCACAAAATGCTCAAAGAAACAGGCACATAATTGCCGAATCACATTGAATCTCTTGGCCAGATAAATCCAGTCGCCACGCCGTGCATCATCGATATAAGCTGACATCACCATCCGGTCATTCTTATCGGCAGACTGCAGCGACAGCGCCACCTGAAGCGGCGTATCCGCAAGCGCTTCCTGCCCACCAAAGACGCGCATCGAGGCGTTCACGAAATTCTCCTGCGACATATCGCGCAAGTACAGATTTTCCTGACGTATCTGCGCAAGCTTGGACTGAATCACATCATATTCCGCAAGCGCGGATGCATCCTGCTCCACAGCAATCGCAAGTATTTCCACGCCCTCAAGCGACTCAAGCGGAAAACTTGCATACGCAGCCTCGACAAAAGCCTGCGCCTTGTCAATCGCCATCAGCTGATTGCCCAAGAGCAGATAGAGCGCTGCCCCGCGCATATCCCACGCCACCTGATCATCTCGAAGCGAATCTCGAAGCGCATTGACCTGCGTCCGGCTTAACCCGTTCGGCCGCCTCGGCCCAAGCCCTTCAATCAATGGCGCAGCATCCACGCTCGAACGCAGCACAGCAGCTCCCCAGTGCATCCACAGCTTAAACTTCAGCTCCCCAGAAAGATTCCCGCTGTCGAGCAATGCACCTGCTTTCTCCCCGATCCATCCAAGTCCCGTCCGCAGCTCATACGTCACGCAGTCAAGGATCTGCAAAAACTTCAGCAGCATCGTCGGCTGATCCCACGTCTTCTCAAGCGCCTCAAATATCGCCTCAGAAAAAATCAACGAGCCATGATGCCCAATCGCCTTCAGATTGTTCAGCGCACGAACCAGATGCTTCTCCCCCTCCGGCTCGCTTAAAAGCTTGTCAACCATGTTATCCAGCAACGCGCGGTCTTCATTCATAGCCGCACACACGACTTGCATCCGCCCTTCGGGATAATCCTCCGCAAACAGAAGCTCATTCGGCTTCGCCTTCATCAAATTTTTAGGCGCTTTCTCAAACTCGCGAGCAAAATCAATCATATACCAAACCCTGTTATAACCTTATATTGAGAGCGCAGACAGCCGAAACGCCCAGCCCCTAGACTGTCGAAAGCATTTCAAGAAGTTCGCGGCGCTGCGCAGCCGTCTGACCATACGCGTAATGCCGATTCTCCACGACAATCACGCCTGTCTTATCATACTGCAGCTGATCGAGGACCAGCCAAGTGATCTGAGAAATCTGTCTTTCATATTTTTCGTTTCCGAGAACACTCCTAGGGACAATCTGAATCACCGGACGATGCATCGAAATCCGCTTCCGCTTCGGCACAGCTTCAAGCCAAATCTGACGTTTTGCAGATAATTTCCAGAGAATCCTTCCGGCTCTCCGGCCATGCGCAAGCTCGCGAATGGTCTCATCGGCTCGCTGACGCACCTCCGGTTCAAGCGCGCTGTCGAGCGATGCAACCCCCAGCGGCTCGCGATAATTCTCCGGATGTGGATAGACATACGCCGTTTCCAGCTGCGCGATATCATACCGCAGTTCAAAAAATGGCAGCGGAAACCTCGAACGCACCTGAAATCCGCAAAATCTCGCATTCCCTCGCGTCGGAAACCTGCACATATAGCGCGCCACAGCCGTCTCCCCAGGCGCAATCTGCCTCACGTACATCGGCCCGATGGTCCGCCCATCCTCAAAGCGCTCGTACACATGCAGCCCATAAACAGGAAAATTACCTGCATTTGTGATCAGAACATCCATGCGCACATCTTTCTGCGCAAAAATCTCCTCCACAAATCGCCGCTCAATCACGAGCGGCACCGACAGATTGCGACGCGCGACGACCGAAAAAAGCACGAACGCCGCAAACATGCAACAGAACAGCAACATCAGGCCATTCTTGCCCGAATACACTGCCGCTCCGCCAACGGCGAGCATCAAAAAAATAAACAGACCCCCCTCACGATTCATCGCAATGCGCAGAGCGGGCGGCGATGCGGGTTTCGTCTGGTTCATCGGAAACGCCTAAAAAAGGGTAAAAAAAAAGGCCCAATGGGCCTTAAAGGCGAGTAACGGATTCGAACCGCTGTAGAAGGATTTGCAGTCCTCTGCCTAGCCTCTCGGCCAACTCGCCAGGGGGTGGAGGCGAGTAACGGATTCGAACCGCTGTAGAAGGATTTGCAGTCCTCTGCCTAGCCTCTCGGCCAACTCGCCAGCAACTGAGGCGGCTTATACAGTCACTTTTCCGCCACGTCAACCTTTTTTTTTACTTTTTTATCGCACCGCTATCTGCCTGCGGCAGATACGCGCCGCGCAAAAGAGACGTTCCACAGAACGTCTCTGCATTGGGCACGCCTATGCGCCGATGGCGCATACGGCTTGTTTTTCGCGTCGCTATCGGCTGCGCCGATACGCGCCGCGCGGTCACGGACAATTCAATATGATGCTTTCAGCTGAATCCCCTGAAATGCCTTCATATCCGCATTCAGGTTGCCTGTTTCCTGCCTCAGGTCTTCTGCCTTATAGAAGTCTTTGAACGCTTCGGCATCAAACACATAGTTGCGACGCGCATACTGGAGATATTTCTTATACTCGGGCACAATATCCGGCACGATAAAACGCCCTTCTTCATCATTCTCCTCCGCCTTACGCCCTCTCTCGTGATTTTCTTTAAGCTGCTCGGGATCCGACAGAACCAAACTGATATGACCAAGCTGGCTCACATACGTCCAGCTGTCGTCTTTGAGCGTCAGTTTTCCCTGCATCACGTCCGCATGCACATACTCCCCACAATGCGCTTCGCTGTTCGAATGACGCACGCGTTTGCTGAACTTATATTCGGGATACTTGCCGACCATGCGATATTTTGCGCCCGCAAAGACATAATGCTCAAGCCTGAGCCCAAATGTCTCCACACTGCAGAACATGCCGTCCTCAGGCCATTCCGCCTCAGAATCCTCGTGGTAATTCCTGCCGATCGTGACATGAAGCGATTTCGTGTCCAAAAACGACGACGCATAGACATCGCCGAGGAAATAGCTGTATTCCTCTGCGCAATCGTCTCCAGAGCAGCACACCTCGGGAAGCTTGCCGATCGGATAGACGCGATAGCTGTCGTCTGACGATGCGCGCAACGCGAGAAATCCGCCAGAACAGGCAGTCGAGTCTCCTCTATCTCCGCAGCACGAATCATCCGTATCCCCCTTGTAATCCACAGATTCACATGTAATGAAGCTGACTTCCGCACCGCCCGATAGTTTTTTGCTCTCCCTAATCCGGCATGCGCGGAAATAATCTTCCTTTTCCTTGTCGGATAATTTCTTGCCCAACGCATCGCCGTCAATCAGCTTCTGGAGCTTGAGTTTGGGCACTTCAAGCGTTTTTTCATAATCGGCCCATTTCAAACCGCCAGAATATTCTTCCACAAAGGAATGTTCCTTGAGCGGACGAATGATGTCTGCATCATCGACTTTCGGCAGCTTTGCGGACTTATATTGAGGATGCTTCGCGCCTTCACCGTCATTGCAGTACTGCCCTTTGGCAATGCGCGCATTCGCGCAAGCGCAGCCATCCTCGTGATCGCATCTGATCCCCACCGGCATGGAGTAATAAAACGCACCGCCCAGGCTCGGATCCGGATGAAGCCCCGCATCGAACTCACAGACATAGCGATCACGCTCATTTTCAGGCACAAACCAGACATCGCAGTTGCGACGAATCTCACACAGGTTATCCACCGCTCTAGCAGAGCGCACGCACGACAGCGCAAAGGAATCCGTATCCGTCACGTCCGCGCAATCCTCGGGCTCGCGAAACGTCGCCAGCTTGTTTGCAAACGCCTCAAATTTGGAGCGATCATATCGGAGCTTTTCGGAAGCCTCAATGCCGCACAGATCATAGAGCACCGGTGCTTCGATCATGCTTGAGATTTTCTTAATGCCATCACCTTCGGTCACAAAATCGCCATCGTTCACAGACTTGCCTTTGCGCGTCTTGCAGCCCTCGCTATTTTCACAAGCAAAGTGCGGGCTCTGATCCATCCATTCACAGGTGAATCCCCCATAATCCTTGCTCTTCAAAAATATGCCCAGATCACTGCAATCGGGTTCGTATGTCTCGCTGCCATCATGATACTCAGATGCCCACGGCGGATTGTATCCACAAAAGCACTCCCCTTTGAGGCACCAGGCATTTTTGGCGCAAAAGCCATCGCCGCATTTGCAATTCCCCTTCATGCACAGCGCATCCTTGAGCAGATCCGGGCGTTTCGGCCAAGGCGCAGCGTCCGCTTCCGGTGCTGTCCCGTCCTGCTTATCAGCAACCTCACTGCCCTGTGCGTCCGTCTTTTCCTCAGCAGCAGGTGCCTCAGGTGCAGCTGTTTCCACTTTTTCAACGGCATGATCCGCAACACCTGGCGTCTCTTGCTGCGCCTCAGGCGCCTTTTTACCGCACCCAGCGACAGACAGCCCCGCACATAATACGCACAACACAACGCGATACTTCATCCACCAACCTCCCAAATGCAAATACCCATTTAACAACCTGCAGAAACCTTCTCTCCGGGCAGAAACTGACCATCGGCACCCTGCAGTCGCCTTATCTCCAGGCTGAAACTGACCATCGGCACCCTGCAGTCGCCTTATCTCCAGACTGAAACTGACCATCAGCACCCTGCAGTCACCTTATCTCCAGACTGAAACTGACCATCAGCACCCTGCAGTCGCCTTATCTCCAGACTGAAACTGACCATCAGCACCCTGCAGTCACCTTATCTCCAGACTGAAATTGACCATCAGCACCCTACAGTCGCCTTATCGCACCAACGCTTCAAGCCAACAACAGCTTTATGAGTCAGAGCGTGTTAAGAAAGGACGCCAAGCAATGATATGCGATTATATCAAGCGCGCATCATATCGCAATGAAAACCTGCGCCATCCACCATTCACATGCCTTTCTTTAGGAAGGGGGGTGGGGGAAACCCTTTCTTTTGGCAAAAAGAAAGGGTTTCCCCCACAAAGACCTCCCCAAAACCAAAACAATCACGCCGGCGCGTTCGCGCCGGTCACGATATCGATCTCGCGCTTGATATCAAAATAGTCGTCAAAGAGGGCGTTCAGATTGTCGCGAAGGAGATCGATACCAGTCTTTTTAAGCGTCGAAGTCGTGATGAACTGTTTCGGCGAAGCGTTGAGGAGCTTCGCGAGCTTATGTGTCTGGTTATAGGCTTCGTTCCTGCCGACTTTGTCGGCCTTTGTGAGCACGACGAGGACGGGGAGTTCGCGTTCCATGCACCAGTTGAGCATCATCATATCGTGCTCGGAGGGCGTCCTGCGGATGTCGAGCAGGAGCATGAGCCCCAGGAGCTGCTCGCGTTTCGCGAGGTAATCGTGCATCATCGTGTCCCATTTGCTCTGGACGGATTCGGGCACATCGGCATAGCCATATCCCGGCAGATCGACGAGATACGCGCGGTCTTCGACCGAAAAGAAATTGATGAGCTGCGTGCGTCCGGGCGTCTTGCTGACGCGCGCGAGACGTTTCTGTTCGCAGAGCATGTTGAGCAAAGAGGATTTGCCGACATTCGAGCGCCCGACGATGGCAACCTCAGGAAACAGCGTGGTCGGGAACTGTTTGGGCGCAGCCGCGCTCGTCACAAATTTCACCTTTCGATAGTCCAGCATACATCCTCCAATGATTGAGACTTTCAGTTTTTGAGGCGTTCCCGTTGATCGCCCTGAAGGCAGACCACCCCATCCTCGATCGAGCCGCCCACGCCGAGTTCTTTCTTCATGGCCTTGAGCCACGCGAGTTTTTCCTCATCGGACGGGGCGTTGTGGAATGATACGGCGGTGACAGTCTTGCCGCCTCGATGCGCGCGCTCGATGCGTGTCGATTTGACTTTTGGGAGCCGTATCTCAGGGGCCGGCGTTTCCGGCGGCACATCGACGGGACGATCAGAAACGGGCTTCTCGGAAGATGAAGCGCCAAGCCCGGCAAGTGCCGCAAACGGATTGGAAAAAGAAACGCTCTCATTTTGATAGCGTTCAGATTTTTTGACCATGATCAATTCTTGCTGATCTCAAGGTGACGGAACGAGCCGTAACCGTTCGATTCAGTCTTGACGGTCGGATCGGCATTGAGCAGGAGATGAAGCGCGCGGCGGTCCACGTTATCCATGCCGAAGCACGTGATGCTGTCGATGCCGCTGTTGAGCTTGTCGTGCATCTCTTCGGCGACGCCTTCGAGCTTATGGATGCGTTCCAGGCGGTAGCTGTTCACATCGACATCGAAGCGGTAGCCGGAGCCGAGCGTAAAGCGGGCGCGCTTGAGCACCCAAGCGAGCGCGTTCACGACGGAGGGATCTTTGCCGGGGGAAAGACAGTCCGCATCCGCCCCAATGACATCAAACACGGCAGTATTATCAATCACTTCCGTGTGGATCTCGGCATCGAACCCCATATAGGAGAGGATATCGGCCAGGAAATCGACAGCGCGGTCCACGACATCGCCATCGTAATCGTCATACATATAATCCATATCGCTTGCCTCGGGAGATAGATCAGAAAAAGAAGCCGCAGCGTATTGAGCCAGCGGCGAAATAGCGGCGGCAGGCGTCCCGTAGCGGCCGGAGCCGCAAGGGACGCGAACCAATTACGATTCTTTGGATTCCTCACGGCGTTTTGCCGCGCGTTTGTCCTTGCTCGAAAGCGCTTCCACGTCGATCGTGTTCGCGTCATCATCGCCTTTTTCGGGAACGATATCTTCCTCGCGGGCGATCAGGCGGCGCACATAATAACTCTGAACCATGGAGAATGTCGAGCTAATGACCATGTAGAGGCAAAGTCCGGACGGCAGGAAGAGCATCATGGCGCCGAAGATGACGGGCATCGCGATCATCATGATCTTCTGCTGCTTGTTTTTCGCGGCATTCGGGGTCAGGAGCTGCTGGCCGACGAGGAGGAGCACGGAAATGATCGGCAGGATGAAGTAGGGATCGGGCGCGGAGAGATCGTGAATCCAGCCGTAGAACGGCGCGCGATAGAGACCGCCGGTCACAAAGATACAGCGATAGAGCGCGAAGAAAATCGGCATCTGGATGAGCAGCGGAAGGCAGCCGAACGGGCTGATCTTGTACTGCTGATAGAGCTCGAGCTGCTTCTGCTGCATCGTCGCGGGGTCATCCTTGTATTTTTCCTGGATTTCCTGCATGAGCGGCGCGATCTTGGACATGCGCGACATCGAGACCTGGCTCTTCTGGGCAATCGGCCAGAGGAGGATGCGGACAATCAATGTCAGAATGATGATCGCGATACCCCAGTTGCCCGTCCAGTCATGGAATTTGTCGAGAATCCATGCCATCGGCTTCGCGAGCACTTCCATGAAGCCATAATCGATGACCGCCTCGAGCTCGAGGCTCTTGTCTGCGGGCTCCCCGAAGTTGAGATAGCGCGCCTCTTTCGGGCCCATGAAGATATCAAAGTCGTAGGTCACGGCCTGGTTGGGCTGAATCACGACAGGGACATTGAGGGTGCTTTTGAGGAGGCCGTCATCATTGCGGATTTCGCAGGACGCGCCGTGATTGGCAGTCATAGCCATGGCAAAATAGGACTCATCGACCGCGAACCATTTGAGGTTATTGTCAAAAGACTTGTTCTTGTCCTTGTCTGTCGCATCGAGATATTTCATCGAGCCGCCGGTGTAACATTTGGCGGCGACATACGAACCGGGCGTGAAGAGACCGGGCTCTTCGCCTTTGATCTGCCGGATGAACATCGAAATCGCGAGATCGTCCGCGAGCGCCTGGGCGGTGCGGTTTGTCAGCTTAAACGATGCATGGACGACATAAGGCTTGTCAGTCGCGGTGAACGTCTTTTCAAACTCGTAATTTCCGGAAAGATCCTGATAGACGAAGCGCGCCTGTTTGTGATCATTTTCGGCACTGACAGTCTTGAACTGCGTCTCGGGGACGATGCCGAAAGCGCCGAACTTGACTTCGAGGGGCAGGATGCCGCCTTTTGAATCGACTTCGGGCTTCTGGGAACGTATGAAATCGCCGTGTTCCGAATAGCGGTCAGGCTCTTTGAGAAGGAAAGATGAGACGCGGCCGCCGCCGGCATTGGTGAACGTCACGTCGTAGGTGTCCGTGGAGAGCGTCCGAGGCGCGAGATCGTATTTGACAGCGACCGGCACAGCCTCCGCAGGGGCAGCCTGAGCCTTTGTCTGCTCAGCTTTCTGTGCGTTTGGATCGACCTGCGGTTTTGGCGCGAGGTACTGAAAGACGAGGAGGACGAGGAGCATCAGCCCCATCGCGATGGCCCAGCGACCGCTGCCGCCATTGCCGTCTCCCTGTCCATTGTAGCTTAAATAATTCAAGGCATGCTCCATGCGCGCTGCGCTCGCAGCGCGTTCGAATAGGGGGAATTAGGGCACAGGGTCATACCCACCGGGGTGCCAGGGGTGACAGCGCATAATCCGCCTGAAAGCGAGCCAGCAGCCTTTCAAGGCGCCGTACTTTTCAATGGCCTCGCGCGCGTATGCGCTGCAAGTCGGCCGGTATCGGCAGTTGGCACCGAGTCTCGGAGAGATGCCGGTCTGATAGACCCAGATCAGCCCAAGACAGAGCTTCTGTGGCAGACGGGTCAGACCTGTGGACACACGTTTTAACGGCCCTTTCATGACTGGCTCCGGTGAATCCGGTCGAGCAGAGCAACCACTTCGCGCTCAAGGGATGCGTAGCTGGCTGAGGCAGCATCCGCTTTGGCGATCCACACGACATCAAGACCGCCCAGAACTGCCTGATGATGGCGAAGGATATCGCGGAGGCGCCGCTTCACTTTGTTGCGGACAACAGCCTTCCCGACTTTTTTGCTCACCGTCAGTCCAAAACGAACGCCCAAAAACGAAGAAGGCGCGAAGATCACTAAGAGGAACTTCCCGCCTATCCGACGTCCTTTGGACTGTACTCGACAGTATTGTGCATGCTTTCGCAGGCGAATACTTTTACCCCATCCGAAACGACGGCCAGGGGTAACTTCCATACGACTAAATCCTAGTGTTTCGCAGGAACGCTCGGCACAAGGCGTTTACGGCCTTTGGCGCGGCGACGGTTGAGGACTTCGCGGCCCTGAGCTGTCGACATTCTCGAACGGAATCCATGCGTGTGAGCGCGTTTGATTTTGCTCGGCTGATATGTGCGTTTCATCGTTTTCTCCGATTTCTATGGCTGAATGTCATGCTCCCACATGACAGATGACTGTATCCTCTGCACCAGAAAGGCGCAAAAACAAGGCGCTTTCTGGCACTTTGACTGCCTAAAGTCAAGTATTTTTACGCGCCATCCGCATCTGCACTGAAATATTTCGTGCACAGCACGCATCCAATCGCGTGATGCTGCCAGAACGGCGGCGCGGTATAAAAAATTACATGAGGCCGGGAATCGAGAAGCCGCCCGTCGCCTTGTTCATCTCATGGTTCACCATCTCGCGCACATTATTCAGCGCGGTGTTCACGGCGCTGATCACGAGGTTCTCGAGAAGCTCGGGATTCTCGCTGGTGAGTACAGAGGGATCGATGTTGAGGGCAATCAGCTCGCGGTTGCCGTTCACGACTGCTGTCACTTTGCCGTCGCCAGCAGACGCTTCCACCACTTTCGATTTCATCTCTTCCTCGAGACGGCCGAGACGGCCCTGAAGCTTCTGGGCCTGCGACAAAATCTGATTCAAACCTGTGTTCTTTACGACTTTACTCATTTAGATGTCCTGTCTGGGTTAAATGTCAATCGAATCCCGTCGGGATCGACGTGAAAAACTTCCATCACTTTGCGCATCACCGGTTGCGCCAGCACCCGTGCGAACGCATCTTCCTGCTTCCTCATCGCCTCACGCACCCGCTCGGCATCGAGCGTGTCGCTGTCATCGCCGATGTCACTGTACATGACATGCAGACGGCAACCATGCCCGACCTCCGCATCCAGTATGCGTTCCACATCCTGGATATGCTTTGCCGTGAGCATATCGCGGTATGACTGCGAAAGCGTCACATCCACACTGCTCGGCGAAAAGCTGTTCAGCCGCGCACGCGACATGATCGTCGATATTGGCTCGCGCAGCCGCATCACCACGCGCTTCCAACGCTGATTGGGATCAACTTCGGCTCGCGCAGAGCCTGCGGCAGGCGGTGCACTTTTAGGCTGTTCCCTGGAAACTGCAAGCATTTTTTTACCTGCAGGTGCATTTCCTGTCTCCTCGTCCTCATCTTCCTCATCATCCCCGGCAACCGTCCACTCCCCGGGCGCGTCAAGCATATCCTCAAGCGATACCGAGGCATCCGCGTCTTCAGGCCATGGCATATCATCAAAATAATCCGGTTCCTGAAGCTCAGTTTCGGGCGCAGGCACGTGCGCTGCCGGCGCCGGCGCATTGAAATTCGGACGGGCTGGCGCCGCCGCTGGCGCATTGAAATTCGGCCTGGCGGGAGCATCCGGCGCATTGAAATTCGGACGGGCTGGCGCCGCCGCTGGCGCATTGAAATTCGGCCTGGCGGGAGCATCCGGCGCTTTGGGCGCAACATAGGGCACCTCAGCCCTGGACGTGACATTGCGCGCATCCGACACAGCATTCGCAGGATCAGTCACGCGCGGGGCATCGCCATCATTTTTCCCCGACACGCCTCCCGCGCCTTCACCCGTCAAAGGCTTTTTTTTTTCATCGGGCAGGGAAAGCCCCTGTCCTTTCAGATATTCCTGAACATGTGAGAGCGCATCCGGCGCAATCCCCGTGCCCGCAGTGACCGCCCGTGTCACGTCATCGAGCTTGCGCAAGATGCCGTCCAACGGCACGACATGCTCGACCTGACACATGCGCACAGTCGCCATCTCCATGACAAGCCTTGGCGAAAGGCTTTTCGGCAACGCTTCCGTCGTCTGATACCAGATCTGGAAAACACGCTGCAGAACATCAAAACTGACGAGCGGCAGCCACGCGCGCACAGCATCACATTCCACCGCATTGAGCTCGACCGGCGCATTGCCCCCCTTGACAGCAGCCAAAACCGTCACATCTCTCCAGAATTCAAGCAGATCGAAACCGAACTGCGACAAATTCTGGCCATAATGATCGACCTTGTCGATGCATGCGAGCGCGCCCGCGACATCTTTTTTAATCACGCACTCAGCCATCCGCATCAGCGTCTCGCGGCTCGCAACGCCGAGCACCTCTGCCGCGCGTTCCCCGGAAATCGGCTGTTCCGCAAACGCGATAATCTGATCCATCGCGCTGAGCGCATCACGCACGCCGCCGCGCGCCGTCCGCGCGATCAGGCGCAGCGCCGACTCCTCGAACGCAATCTGCTCCTCAGACGCGATACGCCCCAGATGCGCCACCAGATCGTCCAAGCTGATGCGCTTGAAATCATACCGCTGACAACGGCTCACGATCGTGATCGGAATCTTGTTCGGGTCTGTCGTCGCAAAAATAAACACGACATGCGGCGGCGGCTCCTCAAGCGTCTTCAGCAGCGCGTTGAACGCCTCCGTCGTCAGCATGTGCACTTCGTCGATGATGTAAATCTTATAGCGCCCGGTCGTCGGCGCATAGCGCACGGCCTCAAGCACCTCGCGGATTTCGTTAATGCCTCGGTTGGACGCACCGTCGATCTCGATGACATCCATCGAACGGCCTTCCGTGATCTCCACGCAATTCCTGCACACATTGCACGGCTCGTCACACGGCGCATGCTCGCAGTTGAGCGCTTTCGCAAAAATCCTCGCCGTCGAAGTCTTGCCCACGCCGCGCGAACCGGTGAACAGAAACGCATGCGCCACACGGTCCTGCCTGATCGCATTCCTCAGCGTCTGCGCGATATGCTGCTGCCCCACAAGGTCTTCAAATTTCTGCGGACGCCACTTCCTGGCAAGCACGATGTACGACATAAAGCCCTCCGTCAAAGCCGCAGGCGTTTTACATGATTTCCCCGATCGTTTAAAGATTTTTGGGCATGCGTTTTTGTGGGCCCGGCTATGCTGCGCATACGCCGGACGCGCACGGCTATGCTGCGCATACGCCGCACGCGCACGCCTATTGACATACGGCGTGCGTTTCAGAACTCATATCACAACACAGATGCCATTCAGCGTGTCACCACACGCCTCTGCGCTCCCTTGGTATCACCATCAGTAGTAGCTATAATGCGACACATCATGTGAAACCCCAATCACGTTGTTTCCGTCCGCGGTCTTTCCGAACGCAAAGTGGATGCCGATCTCGCCACGATGCGCGTCAATTTTTCCGTTACAGTAAAAACGCTTGACAAAGCCTATAAACGCTTCGATGCACGCAATGCCGAGATTGTCGATTATCTCAAATCGAATTCACAGACTCCTAAAACAGACATTGCTTACAATTTTCTAAACTATCCCAAAAAGCAGCCGTGTGCATTGCACACGGTTGCCTATCACGCCGCGATCACATCAGAACACAAGCAGCTATCAACAAAACCGGAAACACCCAAATACAGACTTGCGATCGATCATCCTCATCTACATATTTCCACGGATTGATTGAAAGATTCGAACAGGCCACGAATGTCACCACAAAATGAGCCACGAGAAGGAGACCACCAATAAGAGGCGAAACCCAACGTTCCGCGGTAATGGATGAAAACGAAACAGCCGCAAAAAGTATATCCAAAAAGCCTAAAGCAAGTACTGTCTTTGGGCACTCAATTTCAAACATTTTGAAATCGAAGAAATGCTCCACATTCGACTTCACACCAGTCATTTTGTGACCACGAGAACAAGCACGCGCTAAAGCGGCATAGGTCTCATCCTCCATGAGCTCAGGCGGATATTGATTGATAATCTCATCAGCCTCAGCGAACTCATGGTTTTGAACAGCCCACTCGAGTTGATGGCAGATCCATTCACGATTCTCTGTGAATTGTTTAAATTTGCGTTCATTATCCGCAATCTGAATATTTGTTTTGGGCTGCGTATTCGCCAGCGCATATTCAGCATGACTGCTCTGTCGCACCATAGATGCATGAGAATCACTTTCGAGTTTACGATCAAACTCCGTGAGCGCTTTTCTTTCCTCGCGCACACCAATCTTTTCCAATTCCGCCTGATCTGTTGAAAACGCAATCTGCGCATCCCCTGTCACCAGGCGATCCAATGACAAACGTTTTCTTGTTTTTTGAGCATCCGCCAAATGCATGGCCAACTTCTTGAATACATAGGCCTTATCCGCAAGATCTTCAATGCATTCCCCCCCAAGGTCTTCCATGAGGAAATCAACAGCATGATCGACCTCTTTCATCTGAAGACGTTTTTTATACGCATGCATTGACAAAATAGATATGGCTGTATTCAAAATATCGGTGCGCAGTATCGGCAATGCATCTGGCGCTTCACTTAGCGGATAAAGCGCCGCCAATACTGCATCCCTTACGGAACGCGCGCGCCGCTTGCGGTTAAGCCATATATTGCGTGGCAAGCGAACCAAAGGAAAAAGAAAAACAATGGAATAGAAAATAAACGGAAACAGCGTGGTCATAAAGTTAAAAAGCGTCATCGAATAATGACCCGCAATCGTATAATAGCTCACATACCCAGAGAGCAGAAACATCAGCACATTGACAAAGATGATGCTCCGTTTGCCTTTTTTACTGCCAGTGAGGCTCAAAGGCGGTTCAAGCACATCCCAGACTGGTAAAGGCGGATCGCTCTTGATATTATCAGTCGTCCGCATCATGGTTTCAAAGACATAAACCAAAGTGCCATTTTCCGTAATCTCTGCCTTGCCATCAAATTCCGCTGTAAACTTAGATAAATCACTTTCAGCCTCTTTGATAGGTTTACCAGTAATGAACATCCAATCCTCAGCCGTGATCACGCCTTGTTTGGCGCGAATCAGTCGCGCACAGGCCACATGTTCATTGATGGCGTACGTTTTTTCTGAAGGACCAAACACAAAGTCGCTCAAGCGACGATGAAGCGGCAGAATATCTTCAGCGGATGAACCAACAAAAAATATCCATATAGATTTAAAAAAATGTTTAAGCGATAATACTTCATCTAAATCAATATCAAACCACTTTTTAAAAGCGTGATATAGGAGGCCATGCTCAAAACCAAAGTTCCTTAAGATGAGTCCGTGAACAACCATAATTGGAAGCCAAACCACCGCAGTTATAAAAGCCCAAGCCAATGCAAATGCAGTTAGAACAACAACACTGATGACCGTATAAAATAGGAAAACCAGCATGAACAGAAACTTAACAGCTGTTTTAGCTGCATTTCCAATCGCCCAAGCATGCCGCCTAAACCAGGAATTTTCCTTGCGAACAGCAAGTCCCTTGCTGAATGCATAGATAAGATCGCCGCCCTCACTGACGCGAAGCGTACATTCATGCGTTTGCATGAGTGCATCGAGCGCACCTTTGGCTTCATGATCCCCAAGACCAGTCTCAGAAATGAGATCGCCCACCGTCACTTCATATTGATGAACGCGCACCGCATTGCGAACATTTTTCATCAACGCTTTGTCATCGCCAATACCTGCTGTCTTTTTCTCCTGCATTCGCTCTATGTTCTCCAACCGCGTGATTGTTCATGCCCTAAAACTATGATTGTCTGCCTATTGTCTTTCTTCCATATCAAACGCATTTAAAGCTTTGCTTGCGAAAGAGCCTGCTTATGAAATCTTCATAAACGATGGGATTATACATTCTGTGATTATCGATATCCAGACAATAAACAAATGCGCCCCATCACAGTACAGCTTTGCCCCCAGAGTGTCTCTCAGAATAGCCTTTGGCACCACATGAAAAAGTATGCTAACATCCGATATGTTTCAAGGCCTCTTGAAAAGGTAATTTTCACGAATTGCCTTTTTCAAGACATCGGTTTCGAAGCGACGATACGGCTGAGTGTTCCCAGCGTGTCAAACAGGATGCCCCCCCCGATCACTCGAGGTTTTCAGAACATTTTGAACGCTCACGAAACGGTAGCTGCATATCCTTTATAATAAGCGCATTTCTCGGAGGTCAATTCCATGTTATTTTTAATCTTGCTCGCAGTCGCTTTACTGGCAAGCGCCTGCGGCTTCAAGAAGTACGTCTGGTTTATCTCGATTGGCTACGGTTTTGCCGTAGCCGCCATCGGCGCGGCATTGCTAATTCTGTTTCGCGATACGCTGAGCATTGGAACGGTCATCGCGAGTGTTCTGTTTCTCGCGTATGGCTGCCGCCTCAGCGGCTATCTCTTGTATCGTGAACTTAAAAGCGCCGCCTATAATGCTAAGATGAAAACAGAGATCAAGTCCGGCAAAGGAATGAAGTTTGGGGTCAAAGCGGCCATCTGGATCAGCGCGGCGCTGCTCTATGCCTGCGAAACTGCCCCCGTCCTGTTCCGCCTCCAAAACGGTGCGGGCACCGACATGGTACTTGTCATCGGGCTTTGCCTTAGCGCATGTGGTTTAATCATTGAAACCCTTGCAGACCTTCAAAAAAGCGCAGCAAAAAAGAAAGATCCGAAGCGTTTCGTCGATACAGGACTATACCGAATCGTGCGATGCCCAAACTATTTTGGCGAGATGTTGTTCTGGACGGGTGTGTTCGTGGGATGTGTGAATTGTTTGAATGGCGTATGGCAATGGGTCGCCGTACTGGCCGGATATCTCGGCATCATTTATGTCATGTTCGGCGGCGCGCGAAGACTCGAAATGCGTCAAAACCGCACCTATGGCGACGATCCCGAATATCAGGCATACGTCAAGAAGACGCCCATCATGGTGCCACTCATTCCGCTCTACAGTGTCGAAAAATATAAATGGCTGGTAGCATAAAGCCTGTGTATATGCTGGGGCTCTGCCCCAGCATTCGCTTTGACCAATTGTCAAATGGCGAACCAGGGAGAACCCCAAGAGCAATAAGTGCCCATCCATTTTGACGCACGCGGCTTTTCATCCCAAGGGCTGATGGTGATTTTGTGAGCGCTTGCGCGCGATGTGCGCATAAAAAAGCCGGCATATGGCATCGCCATAGCCGGCTTCAAAGGGCCGCGTATTGGCTTCGCCAATAGCGGACTAATCAGCGCAAATACTTTCTCCAAACAGCAAAACTATATTCGTGCCATCCAGGGAAAGCAAATAAATAATAATCTCCAGATGGGGTATATGCGCAATACATCCATATATCATTACAATAACCACTTTGATGGGCTTCTATTTCATCTTTATATTCGCCACTTTTAATATCTGGACAATAGACATGCTCAACAACACCATCCATGAGATATTTCCAATCAACATGAAAATCGAGATGATAGGCTACAGCAAACTGAGTTTTATTTTCTGAGCTAATGTATTTGCCATCTCTGCTCAAATACATATCAGCCATCTGAATGGTTGTCTTCTCTCCGGTATCGAAGCGCAAACCTGGCTTTTCCTTCTCAGCATAATACATTACACCATTATCATACTCACACCCAACCTCACGAAATTCAGATTTATCTGAAGAATGCTCAAGAGGCAAGACCAATGAAATACCAACGCAAACGCCACGCTCCAATTCAAAGCCTTTTTTGCACGTCTTTGCTTTGCACAGTCCCCCATCGCATATCATATCCTCGCTGTATGGCACATCAGCTGGTCTGCATTGATTGCCATGCGAGCCGCAGTTTGCGATGTTATTCTCTTCGCAAGCGCCGTTATAGACATGATAGCCGGTCTTGCAGGCTCCCGCTTTGCAGATCTTATTCTGGCAAGTGAAAATCGAGCCATTCGGCACATTCAGTGACGAGCAAACCAGGCCATGCGAACCACAGTTAAGGGCTGTATCGGCCTCACACATGCCATTATAGACATGATAATTCGATTTGCATGCAGTCGCTTGGCAGACTCCGGCGCTGCTGCATGCGACCGCAGTGCTGTTCGTGACATTCGAAGTCGTGCACGATGTGCCATGGGCACCGCAGTTTGCATTGCTGTTCGGCTCGCAGGCGCCGTTATAGACGTGATAACCATCGCTGCATACCGACACGACACACTGGTTATTGCTGCATCCATAAGCCGCCGCATTGGACACACCGCTGCACTGCGACACATCTTCAGGCGTGCAGGGCACGCATGTGTTGTTATTGACGACAACATAACCTGGAGCGCATTTATAAATGAAGCACGCGCCATTCTTGCAGTAGCCGCCGGCATAATGTTTTGAATTGTCGGAAGCGCAGTTGCTCGTCACCGCCGAATTCGTCGCTGCACATGCGGTTTCTGAATTTTCCACGCAGGAATTGTTCACGCCGGTGCCATTGAGATGATAACCGGACGTGCAATTCGTAATCTTGCACTTCTTCGTGCCGGCATCGCAGATACCTGCACGGGCATTGTTCGCCTGATTGCAGTTGACACAGCCCGTGCCGCAGCAGGTCGCATCGCCGCTCGCGACGCATGTGCCAGCGCTTACAGTATATCCAGCCTTGCACGCCGTCGCCTGACAGGCGCCGGCCGAACATCCGACTGAGAGCACGACATCATTGCCGCCAAGCGAAGCCTTCTGGTTATTGCAGTTCACACAGCTGGCGCCACAACACGTCGCCGTCGAATTGCTGACACAATTGATCGTCGCAGCCGTATCGCCGCTGCCTGCGTTGTAATACCCGTAATTGCACTGGAAATGGCAAACGCCCTGAACACAGCCGCTGTTGCCAGCCTTGACGCTGCTGTTCATGGGTTTGATCGCATTACACGAAGTCTGGCACGAACCGCAGTGCGACGGATCAGAAGACAAGCTGTAACACGCGGGCGCAGCATCCGAACCGCAGTTCGTCTTGTTGTTTTCACAGACACAATTGCCATTGGTGCATGTCGTGCCAGCACCGCAGATATGGCCGCAATACCCGCAGTTGGATGTCGTGATGAGTGAAACGCAATTGGGATTGGCATCCGTACCGCAATTTGTCTTGTTATTATCCGCGCATACACAGCTGCCGTTCGTGCAGATAAATTCAGCGCCGCCGCCGCAAGATTTGTTGCAGGAACCGCAGGTCGCCTTGTCGTTGAGGGAAGCACAGTTCCCGCCGCAGAGCATCTGACCAGCGCCGCAAGCGGATTTCGAACAAGAACCGTTGCTACACGTGTAATAAACGCCATTGCTTGCCATCGCATCGCAATTGGTGCAGCTGTTTCCACAGCATGTGTTGGTGCCGATCTGCACGCAGTTGATCGTCGTCGCGGTCGTTCCCGTGCCTTTGTTATAGAAGCCAGATTTGCATTTGAACTGGCATACGCCAGAAACGCAGCCGGTATTCGCAACCTCGGCATTTGCCGGTGCGACTGCAGAGCATTTCGTGCCGCAATTGCCGCAGAAATTCGGGTTATTTTGCGTATTCACGCAATTCGGAGAAGCATCCGAACCGCAATTTGTCGTGTTTGCCGCAGTGCACGCGCACTTTCCAGCGGCACACGAAGTGCCAGAGCCGCATTTGTTATTGCAGGCGCCGCAGTGATTACTGCTTGTCGAGGTATTCTGACAGGAAGCCCCGCAGAGCTGTTCACCGGCACCACATGAGGATTGCACGCATGAACCGTCTGAACAGCTGTATTTGGCAGAGGCCGTATTGAGATCCTCACAGTTCGTGCAGCCGTTGCCGCAGCACGCGTTCGAGCCTTTGAGCACGCAGTTGATCGTGGCCGAGGTCACGCCGCCGCCCTTGTTCTGGTAGCCATCCGCGCAAGCAAACTGGCATACGCTGCCAGAACAGGCTGAAACCACCGTATTTTCCGGTGCCTGGGAGGCGCAGGTGATGCCGCAGCCGCCGCAGTTGGAAACATCAGAAGTGAGCGATTTGCATTGCGGCGCCTGATCCGTGCCGCAATTCGTTTTGCCTGCCTCGGTACACACACACGCGCCATTCTGACATTTCGCCCCTGCACCGCACACATGACCGCAGGAACCGCAGTTGCTGTTGTCAGTCGCCGTCGTCGAACAAGCGCCATTGCAGAGCATTTGCCCCGAACCACATGCGGATTTCTTGCATTCCCCCTCGCTGCACGCAAAATAATTGCCGTTACTCGCGAGCGCATCGCAATTGGCGCAGCTGTTTCCGCAACAGGTATTCGTGCCGATCTGAACACAGTTGATCGTCGTGGACGTCGTGCCCGTGCCTTTATTAAAGTAACCTGCCTTGCATTTGAACTGGCAGACCCCGGAAACACACCCGGTCGTGGCGACTTCGGCATTTGCCGGAGCTATATCAGAGCAATTGGTCGCGCAATTGCCGCAATAATTCGCATTGCTTTGAGTATTCACGCAGTTTGGGGCTGCATCCGAGCCGCAGTTGCTCGTCCCCGCAGCGCTGCACTGACACTTGCCGTTGGTGCACGCTGTGCCGCTGCCGCAGACATTGCCGCAACTGCCGCAGTTGCTTTTATCTGTCGCAACGGTCTTGCACGAGCCGCCGCAGAGCAATTCTCCCGCGCCGCACGACGATTCGACACATTTTTCATTGGAACATGCATACGTCACTTTGGACGTATTGCTGTCCTCGCAGTTGACGCAGTTATTGCCGCAGCAAGTATTGGTGCCGATCTTCACGCAGTTAATCGTCGTCGCTGTCGTCCCGGTGCCCTTGTTGTAATACCCGGCTTTGCACGAGAACTGACAGACGCCGGCAGAACATGCGGCCACATCGGTGCTGGAAGGCGCAAGCGACGCGCAAGTGATATTGCAGCCGCCGCAGTTGGTCACGTCAGTCTTGAGATTTTTGCACTGCGGCGAAGCATCAGAACCGCAGTTCGTCTCCCCGGCTGTCGAGCAGACACACATGCTGTTCGTGCAATTCGTCTTGGCGCCGCACTTATGCCCGCAAGCGCCGCAGTTGTTGCTATCCGATGCCGTAGACGAACATTCCCCAGCGCAGAGCATCTGCCCGGCGCCGCAGGACGATTTCACGCATTTACCGCCAGCCCCCGGTTGGTCGCACATATAATATGAACCAGCAGATGCCATGCTATCGCAGCTCTCGCAATTCGCGCCGCAGCACGTATTGGTGCCGATCAGCACACAGCTGATCGATGTCGCAGTATCACCGCCCTTGTTGTAATACCCATCTTCACATTCATATTTGCATTCCCCCTCCGAGCATGCCTTGACCTTGGTATTTGCCGGCTTGATGCTGTCACAGTTTGTACCGCAATTGCCGCAGTAATCCTTGTCTTCCTTGAGGTTCTTGCAAGCGGGCACTGCATCCGTGCCGCAGTTCGTCTGAGACGCCGGACAAAGGCAGATGCCATCCGTACAAGCCGTCCCCTCCCCGCAAAGATTGCCGCAGCTGCCACAGTTATCCTTGTCAGTCGCGACGGTCTTGCACTCGCCGCCACAATACTGCTGGCCGACTTTGCAGGAGGACACGATGCAACTGCCCGCTGAACAGGCAAAGGTCTCCTTGTCCGTGTTCATATCCTCGCAATTCGTACAGCCATCCCCGCAACAGGTGTTCGTCCCAATCTTGACGCAAGCGATGTTCGTCGCAAGCGTGCATGCTTTCTTTTCATCCTCCGTCTTTGCATTGAGCAGACAGGTATTGAAATACCCGTCATTGCATGTAAACCGGCACACGCCCAGGTCACAGCCTGCCGCAGATGCATTCGGCGGAGCCTGCGTGCTGCACACAAGCCCGCATTTACCGCAGTTATTCGCATCTGCCGAAAACAGGTTGATACACATATCGCCGCACTGAGTCTCCCCGGCATCACAATTAGTGAGCGTACACTTGCTTTCAACGCAATTATAGGACTTGCCCGCTTCGCCGGCTCTTAGTGTACAATTTTCTCCAGCCGCCTCGCTCGTGCAGCCGCAATATTCATTCTTGATTGCCGGATCCGTGCAGAGGAAAACGCCCGGTTCAATCTGACAACTCACAGGCGCGCTGTCCGGGCATACGCACTTGCCGCCTGAACAGATCTGACCGCCGACACAAATTGCGCCGCGATAATTCTCGCTTTCTTCAGATTCATCCGAACAGCTTCCGCCAGATTTCGCGCCACAATAGGTTGGATCCGTCTCAGGAGAGATGCACCGGCCATTGCAGAACACCTGCCCTTCGATGCAGCCGGCCACGCATTTGCCATTCTTGCACGCATAACCGCTGGGGCAGCTTTCTCCCGCATTCGCCCCCTGGCAATCGCCCGATGCACCGCAATAATTCGGATCCGTTTCGGGGATGACGCACTGCTCGTTGCACACCACCTGCCCGGCAAGACATTCAACCGTGCAGACACCGCCCTTGCAGGATTTGCCGCTCGGGCACACCTCCCCGCGATTTTCGTTCTGGCAGTCGCCAGACGCGCCGCAGAAATTCGGGTCAGTTCCGGGCAAGATGCACGCGCCGTCACAGAGGATCTGCCCCGCAAGGCAGCCGGCCTTGCAGGCACCGCCCTGACAAGACGTGCCGCTCGGGCACGCCTCCCCGCGATTTTCGTTCTGGCAGTCGCCAGACGCGCCGCAGAAATTCGGGTCAGTACCGGGCAAGATGCACGCGCCGTCACAGAGGATCTGGCCCGCAAGACAGCCGGCCTTGCAGACACCGCCCTGACAGGATTTGCCGCTCGGGCACGCCTCCCCGCTATTTTCACCATGGCAGTCCAAGGATGCGCCGCAATGGTTCGGATCCGTGCCCGGCACGATGCACGCGCCGTCGCAGAGCACCTGACCTGCCACGCACCCCTGACGACAGATACCGCCCTGACACGAATAGCCGCTCGGACACGCCTCCCCGCGATCCGCACCGGCGCAATCCCCGGACGCGCCACAATAATGCATATCTGAAGCCGGCACGATACACGCGCCATCGCAAAGCACCTGGCCAGGCAAGCACCCAGGGAGGCATACACCGCCCTGGCATGAATGACCGCTCTGGCATGAATGACCGCGATTATCCCCAGTGCAGTCCCCGGATGCGCCGCAATAAATCATGTCCGTCTCGGGCACGATGCACGCGCCGTCACAGAGCACCTGGCCTGCCACGCAGCCTTGCTTGCATACACCGCCCTGACACGAGTAGCCGCTCGGGCATGCCTCCCCACGGCTGTCACCGGTGCAGTCCCCGGATGCGCCGCAATAAATCATGTCCGTCTCGGGCACAATGCACGCGCCGTCACAGAGCACCTGGCCTTCCACACAGCCCGGACTGCATACGCCCCCCTGACACGAATAGCCGCTCTGACACGTCTCCCCGTGATCGTCGCCGAGGCACTCCCCTTTCGCGCCACAGTAATATATATTGCTCATCGGATCGATGCCCAGACCATTGCAGATGATCAGATCCTCCACGACCGAATAAATACACATCGCATCCTTCTCGATGCATGTATAATCCACTGGACACGAGCGGCGCGAAAAATACATCAAAAATTCGCTAAAATACTCGCGCTTGCGCTTGATCTGCTCTGCATCGCAATCCTCCGCGCCTGCGCACAGCGCATCTCGCGCTTGCGCGCTGAAGGCGACATCAAAACTGTCGATGCTGCACTTGCCATCCACAAAACGACACGACAATATCGAACCGTCCTCTACCTTGATCTTCGACAGGCCCGGACAGGCGGCGCCTGTTTCCTTGATATCATCCAGCGAGCACCCGACGATCATAAGCCCGAGACAGGCCAACATTCCCAGAACCCAACGTGCGTATTTCTCCCGTTTCAAAATACTTCTCCTCATGAACAAGCTCAAAAAAGTCCAGAAGACCAGCTAACACCACTATACTATCCGTCATATATCATAAGCTTTAGCGTTTGCCCTTATTATTATTGATAAAAGTACTGCTCAGAAAGTGCTGCGCAGCCTGATCAGGATCCCCCATCCCAACGCACTTGCCCGACAGCCCGGAATGTCATAAAATCATCGCTGCAGCCTGCCGCACTTGCGGCAATATCCCCCTCAGCCCCGGACTCCTCTCATGATCATGAATCCACCACACCACAAAGCACCTTTCACAGGCATCGGCATTCTAACCGCAGCATGGCTTGCCGGATGCAGTCCCGCAATCAATGCCGAAACCCCCTCCGAAACCCCGCGCTCACAGGCGGCCGAACCTCTGGAAGACACTCAGGCGGCGAAGCATGACGCATCCTCCGGCGCTACAGATGCCGTCCAAACAGAAACAGCCGAGGACAGCAAAACACGCGAAATCACATACGAGCTGTCTGCAGACGGGCCAGCCATCTCGACACACTGCAAAGACGCGCACGTCACCGTCTCGATACTCAAAGACGGCAAGCCAAGCCGAGCCTTCGAGTCCGATGTCGACCTGATGGGAAACAACGAATCCGCGACGTGTATCATGCTCAGCGACCTCAATTTTGACGGCATCCAGGACGTGCTCGTGCCGACCTCCATCGGCATGCACAACGCCTATTACCGCGCATGGCTCTGGCATAAAGCCTCTGGCGCATTTGAAGAAATACCGGGCTTTTCCAAGCTCGGCGCCCCGATTCCCCATCCCGAGACACAGTCGCTCGAATTCACCACGCACATCAGCGCCGCTGAATACGAAACCGCTGAATACCGTCTCGAAGACAAAGTGCCGGCCTTCTGGCGCTCCCTGCACTTCGTGCACGATCCCGACTCCGGCGAAGTCACGCGCACGAGCCGCATCAAACAGGATGGGCAGATCCTCGAAAAAATATCAAAGATTCCAGTCAAAGACCTGGAAACGCGCGGTCTGGACAGCTTCCAGAAGGAGGATGCCGAGTGACTCCCGTCGGCATAATGATCATCATGCAGCCCGCCATCCTGTGCCTGGGCTTTGCCGGCGCGCTGCTGTCCGCCGGCATCATGGCTTTCTGGGCGCGAAAACTCGACAACAAGCTCTCGCGCAGGCTCCTGCCGCTCCTCATGGGCATCCTGTTCTTCACTCTTTTTGCCCTCTACACATCCTGCAGCTTCAACCTGCCCCCCGTCGCTTTCGAGACCATCACGGGGCTCTAAGAATTCGCGCCGGCGTATGGGGCATCCCTCAGATGCCCCATAGACGCGCGCAAAAGCCGGCCGTATCTCGCACCAGCGAGATAGGACGGCCAGGCACAAATGAACAAAAAATCGAAAGGAGTCCCCTCGCTTCCCTGCAGGAAAATTTCCCCACGTTTACCCACCGGAAAAATTTCCCCACGTTTACCCACTGGAAAATTTCCCCACGTTTACCCACTGGAAAATTTCCCCACGTTTACCCACTGGAAAATTTCCCCACCCGTCCCCACAGCAGAACATCTCGCTCATAGCCTCTATTTTAGCGCTCTCGCGGCACATCCCCCTTCGCAGCGGCACGACTGTTTCCCGCGCGCATGCCGCCTACGCGCAGGCCCGAATTATTTTTCAGCCTATGAAATCAGATTAATTTTCAACCAAATTCGAATGACAATACAAATATAATTCAATCAAACCCGAAACTTGTTATCAAAAATTCAATTTAATCTCGAATTTCCAAACCATAAAAACTTGCCTTCCAAAAGTGCCATATTGACATCGGCGTGGGGATGAAGGCATATAGAGTGGTGACAAGTGGGGAATTTTCCCATTTTCGTACAGGTGATATCTTGAGCGTCTTTTTTCGCGGCACATACGAACACACCCTTGATTCCAAAGGGCGCGTGGCAGTTCCCAAAAAATTCAGGGAAGCACTGCTCGGCGTGCGCGAAGACTATACCGGAGAAGAACTCGTCGTGACTTATGGGCTTTCAAGCCAGCTTTTCGTTTTCTCCAAGGAGGGTTTCGACGATTTCCAGCGCAGATACTGCGCGCTCCCCGGCGACGACGCAGACCTGCTCGACCGCTTTTTCGGCGCAAATTCGCTCGAATGCCAGCTTGACGCGCAGGGCCGCATCAACGTCGCTTCGCTGAGAAAATTCGCCGGGCTCGAAAAAGATGTCGTCTGGATCGGGCAGCGCGGGCACGTCGAACTCTGGGACGCAAAACGATGGCAGGAAGCGCTCGATGCCGTCCAGGAAGGCATCTTCATCGCTAAAAGCGAGAAGCTCAAACAGGCTTACGGGAGGATCGATTTCAATGCCCCCATTTAGACACTGCACGCACACTCGCACGATTGAGCATACGACGCTCGGAATCTATTAAGTTTTTATGAATTTTATTCACAAAACTTAAAGAATTTTGAATTTTATTCTTGCACTTCCCCTCCCGATTGTAGTATCACCCTTTCCGCACTGAGTGGTCACATTCGCCGTTCAGCGCATCGCTAAGGATGGCAAAACTTCGCGGCTCAGCACCCCGCCAGCCGCACCGGGATATCAGACACGGATGTTCCCCGGGCCAGGGACGGTCCAGATATCCCTTGATTTTCGTCATGAACATGGATGTTCAGCTCCGACAGGAAGTCGAGATGACGAGCAGAAGAAGAGACTCACCGCTTTGAGTCTCTTTTTCTGTATTCAGGCCCGGTCAAAGCACGTCCGGCTCGCGCATCGGCACGGCGGAAAAGCCCCAAAGGAGTTTTAAATTGAACGAGACCAAAGACACGCCCGCGCAGGAAAGCAACGCACGCAGCAGCGAAAAAATCTCCATCGGCATCGTCATCGGCATTCTCGCGTTCTTTTTCCTCATCTTCCTGATCTGCATGAGCGCAGTGGCGACGCTCGCGTCCGGCGACCTCGTCGCGGAAAACGGCATCGGTGTCGTCGAGATCAAAGGCGCGATCGAAAGCGCCGATCAGACCGTGCGCACCATTCAGGATTTCTCTGACAATGAGCAGGTCAAGGCCATACTGGTCCGCATCGACTCCCCTGGCGGCTCGGTCTCCGCAAGCCAGGAAATGGTCGAGGCCATACGCGGCATCCAGAAGCCTGTCGTCATTTCCATGGGCGACATGGCGGCATCCGGCGGCTACTATGTCGCATGCGCGGGCCCCAAGATCTTCGCAAATCCCGGCACGCTTACCGGCTCGATCGGCGTCATCTCCCAGGTCATGGAATTCAAGGACCTCATGGAAGTCATCAAAGTCAAGGTCCACACCATCAAGACTGGCGCGCTCAAGGACGCCGGCTCCCCCTACCGCGAATTCAACGAGACCGACAGCGCATACTTCACTTCTCTCGGCCTCGAAATCCTCGACCAGTTCGTCACACATGTTTCCGACGCGCGAAACCTCCCCAAGGAAAAGGTGACGCAGATCGCGGACGGGAGAGTCTGGACCGGGAGAGAGGCGCATAAACTCGGCCTCGTCGACGCTCTCGGCGGCATGCAGGCAGCCATCGCAGACCTCAAAGCTCAGGCCGGCATGGAAGGCAAGCACACGCTCATCTACCCCAAAAAAGACACGGACGCGATTCTGTCAGCGCTGCTCAAGGATGGCGTCAGCGGCGTCGCAGATTCCGTGCGCACGACGGCACAGCAGGCCATCCAGAGCCCCGAATCATTCAAATTCCTCTATGTGGGACGCTGACAAGGCGCAGCCTATGCGCATTCGCGCATACGGCCAGCGCGCGCCGCTATGCCTGCGGCATACGCGGCGCTTTTTTTTGATATGCCCACACCTGCATACATATTCTTGAAAAAAAACATCCGCATGGTGTAAAAAACGCCGCTTCAAGAAAGGGCTTTCATTTCGAAGCCCGATTTTTCCGGGAGAATCCATGTCCAGTCAAGTCACCATGATCAAAGACATCCAGGCCGGGCGCATCGCCGTTGGCGAAAGCGTCGTCATTGAAGGCTGGGTGCGCACCATTCGCAACTCCAAATCATTTTCGTTTATCAATGTCAGCGACGGCACCTGCTTTGCCACGCTCCAGATCGTCGCCAACGACACGCTCGCAAACTATGCATCCGATGTGACGCGCATCACCTGCGGCTGCGCGGTCCGCATCACGGGCAAACTCGTCGCCTCCGAAGGCGGCAAACAGGCTCACGAAGTCATCGCGGACAACGTCGAGGTCGTCGGATGGGTCGATGATCCCAACTCCTACCCGATCCAGCCCAAACCTCACACGCGCGAATTTCTGCGCGAAGTCGCGCATCTGCGCCCCAGGACAAACCTCTTTGGCGCCGTGGCACGCATCCGGCACACGCTCTCGATGGCCGTCCACCAGTTCTTCAATGAACGCCAGTTCTACTGGGTGCACACGCCGCTCATCACGGGCAGCGACTGCGAAGGCGCAGGCGACATGTTCCGAGTCTCCACGCTCGACTTCGCCAATATGCCGCGCCTCGAAAATGGAGACATCGATTACAGCCAGGATTTCTTTGGAAAACCTGCGCATCTGACCGTATCCGGTCAGCTCAACGTCGAGACGTATGCCACCGCGCTCACGCGCGTCTATACTTTCGGACCTACGTTCCGCGCTGAAAATTCAAATACGCGCCGTCACCTCTCCGAATTCTGGATGGTCGAGCCCGAAATCGCTTTCGCGGACCTCCACGATGACGCAGAACTCGCGTGGGCGTTCATCCAGCATATCTTCAAAGCCGTCCTCGACGAACGCGCCGATGATATGGAATTCTTCCAGCAGCGCGTCGACAAAGACTGCATCAAGCGCCTCGAGACGCTCGTCAATTCAAAGCTCACGGTCATGGATTATACCGAAGCCGTCGCGCGCCTCCAGAAACTCGACCAGAAATTCGATTTCGATGTCTTCTGGGGCATGGACATGCAGACCGAACACGAGCGCGCACTGACCGAAAAAGTCGTCGGCGGCCCCGTCGCTGTCATCAACTACCCAAAAGAAATCAAAGCATTCTATATGCGCATGAACGACGACAACAAGACCGTCGCGGCCATGGACGTCCTCGTCCCGGGCATCGGCGAAATGATCGGCGGCAGCCAGCGCGAAGAACGGCTCGATTACTTTGACCGCCGCATGGACGAGCTCGGCATGGTCAAGGAAGACTACTGGTGGTACAGGGATCTGCGCCGTTATGGCACCGTGCCGCACGCAGGCTTCGGCCTCGGCTTCGAGCGCGCCATGATGTACGCCACGGGCATCGACAATATCCGCGACGTCATCCCGTTCCCGCGCGCACCGCGACAGATCGCATTCTAATCACCATCCCTTCACCCGAATGCCCCCTGCAAGCCTATGCTCGGGGCACGGGCGCATTTCCCACTCAAACCGCCTCGCAGTGACACAAGTCCCACAGAACTCATGGCACCGCGCGCGGCCAATAAAGCTTCATGTCCGCTGTTTCGCTAAAGATCCCGACTTTCGAAGACTATGCGCACTTCTACGAAAAGCGCTTCCTCGATGAGGTCGTCTATTGGGCCGATGACGAGCACCACGAGCTCTCCCTGAACGATTACGCATACGGAAGACTGTGCGCGCAAACCGAAGGGGAGATTTTGGAAAGAATCATCGTCGTCAACGGAGAGCCCGTAGGCACGATCACCGCGAGAGAATATATCAGGCGGACATGCCAGTGCACACTGGGAATCGTCATCGCAGACCCGCAATACTGGGGGCACGGCTATGGCTATGAAGCCATCAAGCAGTTCACGCTCATCCTTGCGACAAAAGGCATCGGCCGCGTCCTCCTCGAAACTTATGCCAATAACAAGCGCGCGCAAGGCTGTTTCCACAAGATCGGCTTTCGCAAACGGCGCGTTTTTTTTGCCCCAAATACAGGACGGTTCATCGTACAGATGACCCTCGACCTCAAACCGCCACGGCCCATCGGCGAAGTCATACGCCCGAATGACCCGCGCTGGAAGAATCCAAAATCCTAACCGGCCATCCAGGCCGTCATAGCTATGGAAAACTCATGAAACATCATCTCAAATACTGGGCAGCCGCTGCCGCAGCACTGCTCCTCACTGTTTCCGCTTGCAACAAAAAGGAAGAAAACGTGAAACCCAATACTGAAGCCCAGACAGAACAGGCTCAGGCCAAACAGGAAGTCGCGCTCGACCAGCTCGACAGGCTCGACTTCAACCGCGCCGCCGTGCGCCTCAATCTGCCGGTCTTCTGGATTTCCGAAGAAACGCCAAGCAAAACGCTGCGCCCGGAAGCTCTCGCGGCACTCAATTTCTACCCAGGCTCGGATTCCTTCACCTGGAAAGATGACAGCGGCAATTTCACGCCTGAATTCCTCGACACCTACAAACGCATGGTCGAGGTGATGAAAGACCCGCTCATGGGCAAAAAAATCGAAGACGAAAAAGAACGCGCACGCCTCGAAAAAGTCGCCGAAGAGCTCGACCAGGGCGCAGCCACGCTCGTCGCTTCCGATTTTTCAAAGAGCCCGGAGGACGAAAAGAATTTCGTCCGCGCCATGCTCAAAGCCGGCAAAGCCATCGATGCACTCTATACACGGCAGTCCGGCCTCGACAAAGCTCTCGCGCTCATTCCCGAAGACGATGTCCTCTCGCGCAGCATGGCCCGCAGGAACTGGGGCATCGAAGCCGGCAGCCCCAAAATGAAAGATGATCCCGCTTGCCGCGCCATCGCGACAGATGCCAAAATTCCAGTCGGCGTCTATCCCGAAGAACTTCAGAAAGAAGAAAATTTCTGCGCCAAACTTGACGCTCAGCCCAATGCACAGGAGCTCCTCACGCCATTCACTGCTGTCGTTAAAGACGGAAACGCATTCAAAGCAGTGCCTTATCCCGAATACTTCAAAGACGAAATGAAAGCCGTCAGCGACGCGCTCAAAGAAGCCGCCGCCGCGCTCGAGAATACCCCCAAAGAAGAAGCCCTCCGCAAATACCTCACCGCTGCCGCAGAAGCCTTCACCACGAACAACTGGGATCCCGCCGACGAAGCTTGGGCCGCGATGAACTCCACAAATTCCGCATGGTACGTCAGATGCGCCCCCGACGAAACCTATTGGGAACCCTGCTCGCGCAAAGCCGGCTTCCACCTCACGTTCGCACGCATCAATCCTGATGCGCTCCAGTGGCAGGAAAAAATCTCCCCGATTCAGCAAGACATGGAAGAACAGATCGCAAAAATCGCCGGCGCCCCCTACGAAAAACGCACAGTCAGCTTCCATCTCCCCGACTTTATCGACATCGTGACAAACAGCGGCGACGACCGCGACGGTTTCGGCGCAACCATCGGTCAGTCGCTTCCCAACTGGGGCCCCGTCGCCAACGAAGGCCGTGGACGCACAGTCGCCATGAGCAACCTCTATACCGATGCCGACACACTCAAAGAGCGCGTCGCGCTCGCATCCTCTTTCTTCACAGCGGCAGACATCAGCCACCTCAACGCCGGCGCTATGCCCGAACTCCTCAGCACCATCATTCACGAAGCCGCGCATAACCTCGGCCCCGCGCATGAATATAAAGTCAATGGAAAGGTCGATGACGAAATCTTCGGCGGAAACCTCGCTTCCATGGCCGAAGAATTCAAAGCTCAGACCGCCGCACTCTGGTATCTGCCCTATCTCGTCCAGAAAAACGTCATCACACAGGAAATGGCCGACAACAGCTATGCGTATGCCATCTATTGGGCTTTCGGCCATATCGCCCGCGGCATGAAAACCGCCAGCGGACAGATCCAGCCCTACTCGCAACTCGCTGCAATCCAGGTCGGCATGCTCATGGAAGACGGCGCACTCACTTTCGATCCAGAAGCCATGGCCGCAAACGGCACAGATAAAGGCGCTTTCACCGTCCACTATGACAAAATGCCGGAATCCGTCAATCGCATCATGACCGCCATCGCACAGATCAAGGCAAAAGGCGACAAAGACGCTCTACTCAAACTCCAGCAGCAGCACGTCGATAACTCACAAGTCCCCATCGCGCTTATCCGCGAAAGAATGCTCAGAATGCCTAAGACCAGCTTCGTCTACAGCGTCAAACTCTGATCATGACAAAACCTCCGGAGCACCTCGCTCCGGAGCGCACATCACTCGCATATCTTTAATTTTGTTCAAACTCCTCAAAAAATTTTGAATTTTGAACAATGCGCCTCTTTTTACATCCCCCTCTTTTGCATAATATTTCTATTTACTTGACAAACACACTGAGCATATATACAAATCTGTATCTAACACATGATGCGCCCTCTGCGCACATGTCGCACAAATTAGCCAAATCATTGACAGCGCTATACACATAAGGATCAAAAACATGCACACACGGCTCACAACACTCATGGCACTTGCGGCTTCACTGAGCCTGCCCGTCTCGGCCATGGCGCAGGAAGCTGTCAATACAGATTCTAAGGATACTTCGGGACTTCACCATATCGTCAAATCAGACGAAGCAAAACCCGCTGACGCAAAGTCCGCTGACGAAGCAAAACCGGCAGAAGAAGCCAAAAACAGCGACAAAAAAGACGATTCAGACAAAAAGGATGACGACAAATCCTGGTCGGTTGCCGCCACACTCGGTTTCGACCTCGGTCTCGGTGCATTCACCAAGCATGAATACGCCAAACGCATCCGCTCTCGCTTTAAGTTCTCTGTCGCAGGCACCTACACGATTCCCGTCATCGATGTCGATATCTATGCTCAAACCGGTTTCAGCCAGTGGATGAGCAAAGCAGGCGGCACAAACGGACAGTACGAATTCCGTTGGGCCGACTCCGAAATTGGTCTCGCACGCAACATCTGGAGCTATAAATCCGGCGATTTCAAACTCAGTTTCGATGCTTCGCTCGGTTTCACCCTCCCGACCTCGACGGCGTCCATCAACACCAATCTCTACACGACGATTGCACCTACGCTCTCGGCAAGCTTTACACTCGATAAGTTCACATTTGCCTATGGCATCACTTACGGGCACAGCTTCCACAAATACACGAGTACAACGCTTGACCCATCTGAAGTCGATGTCCTCTCTCGCTCAACTGGCGAAGAACTCCTCGGCGCGCACGCTGTCGCCATCGGCGGCGTACTCACCGAAATCGAACTCGCAAATCAGTTCGCCATCAATTATCAATTCATCAAGCAGTTCGGCATGACAGTCGGTCTCGCGGTCGCAGACGGCTGGACTTATGACAACGGCACCATCTCCAAAGATGACGAATTCGTCAGCCCATACGCAAAAGTCGGTCGCGGGCATTCACAGTACAGCTCTGGCTCGCTCACGTTCACATACGTCCCAATCAAATACGTTTCCCTGGCACTCTCTATGGTCAGCACGCAACCTTGGAAAACCGCCGACAACAAGACACTGCGTTTCCCCTGGTTCGATACCGTCAGCCCATCCAAGAACTTCACGAAATTCATGTTTACGGCGGCATTCTCTTATTGATCGAAAACGTTCCAACGAACGTCTTCACGCGCCTATGCGCCTATCGCGCATACGGCGCTTTTTTTTATCTGGGCGCGTCTATGCTGCGCATACGACGCGCAAGAGACGTTCAGTCTCCACGGAACGTCTCTACATCAAACGCAAAACATCCCACACACCAAAGCCCCCAACAAATCATCAACCGCC